>NZ_CP048630.1:969000-1292000 GCF_010669125.1 Ancylobacter pratisalsi | reverse complement strand
TCGCCGCAGTCGCGCTCCTCATCCCCGAGCACGGCGAAGTCGACGCCCGCGCGGTGGAGCAGCGCCACCAGCGCGCGCAGCGTGCGCCCATGGCGCAGGTCGTAAGCGCCCTCGCCCAGCCAGAGCAGGATCTCCGCGCCGCGCGGGCCAATCCGCGGCAGCTCCAGCCCGGCGGCGAAATCGGTCCGGGCGGAGAGCGCGCGGCCCTGCGGCTCGTCGGCATAGCGCAGCTCGGAGAGCGGGGCCGCGGCCTTTTCCGGCACCGCGCCCAGCTCCAGCGTCTGGAACCGGCGCATCCCGACGATGGCGTCGACATGCTCGATCATCATCGGGCATTCCTCGACGCAGGCCCGGCACGTGGTGCAGGACCACAGCGTGTCCGGGTGGATCATGGCGCCGGTCCCGACAAGCGGCAGGTCGGGCCCGCCGATGCCGGCGACCTCGCGCGCATGGGGGTAGGGGCTGCCGGCATAGGTGGCATTGGTGGCGCCCGGCTGGAGGGCGCTCGCCAGATCCTGGATCAGCCGCTTCGGGTTCAGCGGCTGGCCGGCGGCGAAGGCCGGGCACGCTACCTCGCAGCGCCCGCACTGGATGCAGGCATCGAAGCCGACAAGGCGGTTCCAGGCGAAATCGGCAGGCTCCGCGATGCCAAGGCGCACGCCAGGAAGGCGCACACCAGGAAGGCGCACACCAGGAAGGCGCGCGGCGTCAAGATCGAGCGGGGCGAGCGCGGTTTCGCGCACCCCTTCGAAGCGCGCCGGCCGGGGATGGGCCACCAGATGCAGCGCGCCGGCAAAGGCGTGGCGCATCGGTCCGGTGTCGAGCTGGAGCACCAGCCCCAGCCCGCCCGCCGCCGCCAGCACCAGTCCGGGCCAGGAAAGCGCCGTGAGGTGGCCACCCAGCGCGGCATCGAGCGCGACCAGCAACGCGCCGGCGGCATAGGCGGCGAGCAAGAAGGGCAGACGCTGGAACCGCCCGCCCGACAGCCGCGCCGGCCGCACCGGCAGGCGCCGCCGCCCGACCATGAAGCCGCCCGCCAGCGCCATGCCGAAGGCGAGCGCGATGAGGAGCCAGAACAGCCGCGAGGCACCGAGAACGGGCACCAGCGCCAGCAAGGCAAGGCCGGAGCCGGCGAGCAGCCCGCCGGCCGCCAGCGCGTGCATGCGGGCGGCGTAAGGGTCGCGCCCGACCACATGGTGCACGTCCACGAGGTAGCGTTTCGGCAGGGCGAGCAGGCCGCGCGTCCAGTCTACCCGTGCCGGGCGGCCGACGCGCCAGAGCGCGATGCGCCGGCTCACCATCACCCCGGCCAGCACGGTCAGGGCGAGCACGAGGAGGGGGAGGCCGAGCCCGGGGGCGCTCATCCGCGCGGCCCGCGAGGGGGGACGCGGCGGAAGGAGGTGCGGGCGGGGTGGGCGGCGCGCCAGCGAAGCGCCCGCCTCAGGAAGGCCGCGCGGACCGCGCGAAGGGCTGCCTGCCGACTGCCCGGCCGCCTGCACCGTGGCGACAGGGAGGAAGCGTGCGGGCGCGGCGCCGGGGCGCGGGAGCGGACGGCGGGCGGGACGTCCGCACCTGAGGGCCGCCGGAGAACAGGCCGGGTGGAAGCGGCATAGCTCCCGTGTGTGGCGGTGTGCCCGGCGCGCGCCATGGGCGTCACAGATCCTTGCACAGGCGGAGCGAGTCGTAGATCGCGGCGTGGATGTTGCGCCCCGCCCAGGCGTCGCCCACGCGGTAGAGCGCGAAGCCCGGCTGGCCGCTCCAGCGTTGCGGGCGGCCGGCGACCAGCGCGTCCAGATCGGTCTCGCCATCATTGACTGAGCGGGCGCGCAGCGCCTCGAACAGGGCCTCGACCGGCAGGGTGCCGTAGTCGACGACGACGCGGTCGATCACCCGTTCCTCCTCGGCGTCGGTCATGGTGTTGCGCAGCGCGGCAATGAGGCGGTTTCCCTCGGGAAAGATCTCGATCAGCTCCATGTTCGGGCTCATCACCACGCCGAGCTTGTAGAGTTCGCGCAGGTGGATCGGCTGGTTGGTGGTGCCGACCTCTTCGGCCACCATGCGGTCATGGGTGGCGATCTCGACCAGGCAGCCGCGCCGGGCCAGCACCTCGGCGGTGGAGGCCGCGTTGTGGCCGCCGATCTCGTCATAGACCAGCACCGAGCCGGTGGGCTCGACACGGCCGGTGAGCACGTCCCAGGTCGTCACCACGTGCTCGTGGCCCTTCGCATGGCCGGTGGCGGGCAGGCCGCCCGTCGCCATGATGACGACGTCCGGCGCCTCCGCCAGCACGGCCTCGGGCGTCGCCTCGGTGCCGAGGCGGATGTCGACGCCCTTCTTGGTGACCTGCGCGAACAGCCAGCGCGGAATGCCCGACAGGGCTTCGCGCCAGCCGGCACGGGCGGCGATGTTGATCTGCCCGCCCGCGAAGGGCTCTTTCTCGAACAGCACCACCTTGTGCCCGCGCTCGGCGCAGACGCGCGCGGCTTCGAGCCCGCCGGGCCCGGCGCCGACCACGACCACCTTGCGCGCGACCTCCGCGCGCGGGATGACGTGCGGCATGGTCGCCTCGCGCCCCGTCGCCGCGTTCTGGATGCACAACGCGTCGCCGCCGACATAGATGCGGTCGATGCAGTAGCCGGCGCCGACGCACTGGCGGATATCGTCCTCGCGGCCCTCGGTGAGTTTTTTGACCAGATGGGGGTCGGCAATGTGCGCGCGGGTCATCGCCACCATGTCGACATGGCCTTCCGCCACCGCGCGCGCGGCGGTGGCGAGATCGGTCACGCGCTGGGCGTGGAAGATCGGCACGTCCACCTCGCGCTTGATCGCGCTGGGCAGGAAAAGGAACGGCGCCACGGGAAAGGACATGTTCGGCAGCGAGATGGCGTGGGCGATGTGGTCGCGCGCCTGCCCGCCGAGGATGTTGAGGAAATCGACCAGCCCGCGCCGGGAGTATTCGGCGGCGATGGCGACGCAGTCCTCATGGGACAGGCCGTCGGCGATCATCTCGTCGCCGGACATGCGCATGCCGATGACGTAGTCGTCGCCCGCCGCCTCGCGCATCGCCTCCAGCACCTCGATGCCGAAGCGCATGCGGTTTTCCAGGCTGCCGCCATACTCGTCCGAGCGCTGGTTCACGCTCGGCGACCAGAACTGGTCGACGAGATGGCCATGGGCGGCGGAGATCTCGCAGCCGTCGAGCCCGCCTTCCTTGCAGCGGCGCGCCGCGGCGGCAAACGAGGCCACCACGCGGCGGATGTCGTTCCTGTCCATGGCGCGAGGGATCGTGCGCGAGGCCGGCTCCCGTCGCACCGAGGCGGAAAGGGTGGGAAACCAGTTCTCGGTGTCCCATTTGGTGCGCCGGCCCATATGGGTGAGCTGGATCATCAGCTTGGCGCCGTGGGCGTGCACGCGCTCGGTGAACTGCTGGAAATAGGGGATGACGCTGTCGTCGGCGACCGAGATCTGCGCCCAGGGCGCGGCGGGGCTGTCGATGGCGACGGAGGAGGACCCGCCGAACATGGTGAGGCCGATGCCGCCCTTGGCCTTTTCCATGTGGTAGAGCTGGTAGCGCTCCTGCGGCTTGCCGTCCTTGCCATAGCCCGGTGCGTGCGAGGTCGACATCACCCGGTTGCGGAGGGTCACGCCCTTGATGGTCAGCGGCTTGAGCAGGGCCTCGGCATTGGCGATCATGGGGGTGGCGCACGCTCCTTCGCCCGGCCTGTCCGCGCGGATGGTCGCAGATTAAGTCGCTTTCGCCTATGGCGAACAGAAGCTTTGCGCCATCGGACCGGTAGCGAAGCGACCCGCCCCTAGCGCAGCAGGATGCGAAAGGCGGAAGGCCCGGCCAGCGCGAACACGAGCAGCGCCAGCGGCACCGAGAAGACGAAGCCGACATAGCTGAAGCCGAGCGCGCCAATGAGGCCGCCGAAGAAGAAGCTGCCCAGGAACAGGGACAGCAGCTTCAGCTTTTCGCGGTCCGCCAGCACCAGCGGGTGGCTGGTGCCGCGCCGGTTGCGGTTCATGTAGAACAGCTTGCCCAGCTCGATGCCGATATCGGTGACGATGCCGGTCATGTGGGTGGTGCGGATCTTGGCGCCGGACATCTTGGTCACGGTGGCGTTCTGCAGCCCCATGATGAAGCAGAGCACCGCCACCTCGACGCCGAGCGCCAGGCTGGAATGGCGCGTATAGGTGCCGAGCAGGCCGAAGGCGAGCAGCAGGCAGCCTTCCAGCATCAGCGGCAGCGCGTATTCGCGGCCGGCGAAATGCAGGCGGCCCCAGTTCACCAGCACGGCGGAGGTCGCCGCGCCGACGATGAAGGCGATGAGCGCGCCGAACCCGGCCAGCACCAGATCCACCGCGCCGACCACGGCATGATCGGCCACCGCCGACACGATGCCCGACATGTGCGAGGTGTACTGGCCAACGGCGAGCAGGCCGCCCGCATTGGTCGCGCCGGCCACGAAGGTCATGGGAAGGCCAAGCCAGGCATCGGCGAGCGGGGTACGCTCGGGGGCCAGCATGCCGGCGGTCAGACTGGAATAGCGGGCAGCCAGATAACGGTAGCCCGTCGGTTTCAAAGGGGCGTTCATGATGTCGCGCGGTCAGATCCGCACCCGTCGGAAAGGCGGCAGATGCCTTGTGTAATTAATACCATGAACGGCGTAATTGCATAATCACCAACACTTACATCGTGTGTCCGCCCGGGCGCGGCGCGCCAGCCCCGGTGCGTTCCCGGCTGGGCGGGCGCCCGAAGCGGCGGGCATAGGCGGTGGAGAAGTGCGCCGCCGACTGGAAACCGCAGGCGAGGCCGACATCGGTGATCGGCAGTGGCGAGAGCCGCAGCAGCTCGCGCGCCCGCTCCAGCCGCAGACCGAGCTGGTAGGCGGCCGGCCCGGTGCCCAGATGGCGCTGGAACAGGCGCTCCAGATGGCGGGGGGAGACATCGAGCCGGCGGGCGATGGCCGCGATGCTGGGGGGCTGCTCGATCGTGCCCTCCATCAGCTTCACCGCGCGGGCGAGCGTGGGGTCGGGCAGCGCCGGGCGAGGGCGGGCGCGGGCCTGTGGCAGGCGGGCGCTGCGGTCGATGATGAACTGTTCCGACACCTTGTCGGCCAGGGCGCGTCCGCCGCGTGCGGCGATCAGCGCCAGCATCATGTCCAGCGGGGCGATGCCGCCGGTGCAGGTCAGCCGGTCGCGGTCGATGACGAAGGCCTCCTCGACGAAATCGATCTCGGGGAATTCCTCGCGGATCGAGGACAGGTTCTCCCAGTGCACCGCGCAGCGGTGGAAATCGAGCAGGCCGGCATCGGCCAGCACGAAGCTGCCGGTGCACAGCGCGCCCAGCGCCACCCCGCGCCGGGCGAGGCGGCGCAGCGCATCCGCAATTGGCGCGGTGGCGGCGTGGCGCACGTCGACACCGCCGCACACCAGCAGCAGATCGAGCGGCCCCGCTTCATGCACCGCCACGGTGGGAGCGAGGCTGAGCCCGTTGCTGGCGGTGGCGGGGGCGCCGTCCAGCGTGATCACGTGCCAGGAATAGAGCGGCGCCTCGGCGACGTAGTTCGCCATTCTCAGCGCCTCCAGCGCGCTGGTGCAGGCGATCATCGAATGGTTGGGAAGGGTGAGGAAGCCGATACGCGTCAGGGAGGCGAGATCGATCACGGCGGCGGACCCGGTCATTGACTGTTGCCGAATGTGACAAGGATCCATGTTCAGAAAAAGTCACCACATTCAGAAAAGGGCGCGCAGAATGACCCGCGCATGGCCGCTGCCCGGTACCATTGCCGCCGCAAAAAAGTCGCGCCCGCTGCGGGAAATGGTCACCAGACCAAACGGATTCTCGCTGAGAGAGACGACCATGCCACTTGCCAAAATTCCCGCGACCCCGCTCGCCCGGTTTCACGGCTGGCTGCCCGGCCGCGTGCTGCTCCCTCTGGGCTTCGCCGCGATGCTCGCCGTGGGCACCTATCTCGTCGGCACCAGTCCTTCCGACCCGTCCGCGAACACCGCGCTGAACCGGGCAGCGCCGCCGGATGTGGTGCGCGTGATCTCCTCCTCGTCCGCGACGGGCGACGCGGCGACAACGGCGGCGGCCACAGCGCCGTTGTCGGCACCCACCTATGTGCGCGCCATCGCACCCGACGCGGTGTATCGGCCGACGCGCGCCCACGGCACGGCGGAGGGGGCCCGTCAGGCGTCCGGGTCCCGGCTTGCCGGGCAGGAGGCGCGTGAGGATGTGAGCATGCCGTCCGGGGTCGAGCGCTTCGACGATTGCGGCGCGGCCTGCGACACCCGCGACCCGCTGGTGGTCCATTCGTCCTACCCGGCGGGAATGGGCCCTTCGCAGGCCCAGCCCCAGCCGGCGAAGGCCGAGGACGACCAATGGCTCGACCTGCCCGCGCCCGGCGAGATGTTCGACCGCGCGGTCGAGGGCACCGAGGCGGCCTACGACACGCTGAAGGATGCGGTGGGCGGCGTGGTCCAGCGCTTCCGCTGAGGCATCTCCGCCCGCACCGGCATCAGCGGTCGACGACAAGATCGCTGGTCGGCCGCGAGCAGCACAGCAGCGCCATGCCGGCGTCGATTTCGCGCTGGCGAATGCCGCCGCCGTGCTTCATGTCGACCGTGCCCGAAATGAGCTTCGACTTGCAGGTGCCGCACAGGCCCCTGGAGCAGGACGAGGGCAGGCGCACCCCGGCGCGGCGCGCCGCATCGAGCACGAACATGTCCGAGCGGCATTCGATGCTGCGCTTCTGCCGGGCGAACTCGATGGTGTAGGTCGTCGCGCTCGGCGCCACCGCGCCCTGTACCGCCGCCAGCGCCTCAGCCGAGACGACATCGGCCGCGACCTCCGGCTCGGCGCGGGCCAACTCGCCGAAATCGAAGCTTTCCTCGTGGTGGCGGGCCATGTCGTAGCCCGCGCCCTTCAGCATCTCGCGCACCGCCGCCATGAACGGGGCCGGGCCGCAGACGAAGATCTCGCGTTGCAGATAGTCCGGGGCGATGTGGTTGAGCAGGCCGGGAGTGAGCCGCCCCCGCAGCCCGTACCAGGGCTCGCGCGGGCTGTCGGCCTCGCAGACCGGCGCGAAGCGGAACGATTGCGGCTGGTTGCGCGCCATCAGCTCCAGCTCGCCACGAAACACGATGTCCACCGGCGAGCGGGCCGCATGCACGAACACGATGTCGCGCGGCTCGGCAAGGTCATGGAAGGTCCGGGCCATCGACATCAGCGGCGTGATGCCCGAGCCGCCGGAGAGGAACAGGTAGCGCGGCAGCGGCGAGGACGTGCCCTGCGTGAAGCAGGAGAAATCGCCCATCGGCCCGACCGCGCGCAGGATGGAACCGACCCGGACGTGCTCGTGCAGGAAGTTCGACACCGGCCCGCCCGGCACCCGTTTCACCGTGATGGCGAGGGTGTGCGGGCGCGTGGGGGCGGAGGCGATGGTGTAGCAGCGGTTGACGCTCTCGCCGTCAATGTCGAGATCGAGGGTGAGGAACTGGCCGGGCGTGAACTGGAACAGGCACGGCTTTTCCGGCGCCAGCACGAAGGTCTTCACGTCCGGCGTTTCCTCACGCACGGCACGCACCACCAGCGTGTCGTCGAGTTCCGGGTTCCACGCCGGAAGCGCGCCGGCAAGGCGCGCGGCGGCGGGCTCCGGCGAGGCCGAACGTGGGGAGCTAGAATTTTGGGGAAGTGTGGAGGCGTCCGTTGTGTGGGCGCTCATGCCTCACCGCCCCACATGCTCGGCCATGCGGCCGATGTACCAGTTGCAGAACTTGTCCACGAGCATCTCGGTATGGGGCGAGTAGGGGCCGGGCTCGTAGGCCGGGCTGCGCGCGCCTTCCTGGCAATAGCCCACCAGCGTGGAATCCTGGTCGTTGGTGGCGTCCCACACCGCGGTGAGGTTCTCGATGTCGTAGTCCACGCCCTCGACCGCGTCCTTGTGCACCAGCCATTTCGTGCGCAGCAGCGAGCGCTCGGCATCGAGCGGCAGCACCGAGAACACCACGGCATGGTCGGACATGAAGTGGTGCCAGGAATTCGGCTGGGTCCAGAAATGCAGCGCGCCGTGGCGGGGATCGTTGATCGTGCCGAGCAGCTTCCGGCAGGCGGCGCGGGTGTCGTTGGTGTGGCTCTCGCCGTCGCCGGCCAGCGGCAGGCGCTCGGTACGGAAGCCGGTCACCATGTCGTCGAGGTGCTCGACCATCTCGGAGGGGAAGCCGCAGCTCTCCCACTCGCGGTGCGAGGTGGTGATGAGCTTGGCGTAATCCTCGGCCTCCTTGCGGCCGTGCTCGTCCAGTTCCTCCGGGGCGAAGCCGAAGCCATAGGCGAAGAGCGGCACGGTCAGCTCGGGATGATTGCCCGCGCAGTGGTAGCACTCGCGGTTGTTCTCCATGGTGAGCTTCCAGTTGCCGGGCTCGATGATGTCCTTCTCGAAGGCGACCTTGGCGTTTCGCAGGTCGTGGGGGGCGAGATAGGGCGCCATCCGCGCCGCCATGATGTCGAAATCGGCGGGCGGCTCGTCCGACAGGCAGATGAAGATCAGCCCTTCCAGCGAACGGCAATGCACCGGCTTCAGCCCGTGGCAACCGGGGTCGAAGTCCGCGCCCATATGCTCGGCGAACAGCAGCTTGCCATCCAGCCCATAGGTCCAGGAATGATAGCGGCAGACCAGGTTGCCGACCGTGGTCTTGTAGTCCAGCACCAGCCGCGCGCCGCGATGGCGGCACACATTGTGGAAGGCGCGGACCTCGTTATCGTCGTCGCGCACGATGGTGATGGCGTACTTGCCGATGTCGAGCGCCATGGCGTCGCCCGGCTCGGGGATGTCGGGCTCGACACCGACGAAGATCCAGTGCCGGCCGAAGATGACATCCATGTCCGCCTCGAAGATTTCGGGGCTGGTGTAGAACGGAGCTTCCAGGCTGTAGCCCGGCTTGCGGCGGCGGATCAGCGACTTCAGCGGGGTATCGGTGGTGTCCAGCATCGACATTTCTCCGTGGCGGAACATGAGCGCCCGCCGGCCGTCTGGACTGGAATTGTTCGACGGAACCGGGTCGCTGACTTTCATGCAAGCGACAGTAGTTTTTGCGGAAGCGACATTTGGCGCCCGCGTGCCGCGCGGGACGGTGCGCGGAAGGCCGGACAGGATGGCGAGGGCGCGTGCGCCGTGACACCATGCGTGGTGACACCATGGTCGCGGGCCTTGGGGCGTTTCGGGGTATCAGGCAGCGCGCATCATGATGAAGACGCTTGTGTCGAGCTGGACGTTCTGGGCCGTGCTGTCGGCCGCCTTCGCGGCCCTGACCGCGATCTTCGCCAAGGTCGGGGTCGAGAATGTCGGCTCGGACTTCGCCACCTTCGTGCGCACGGTGGTGATCCTCGTCGTGCTGGCGCTGATCCTCACCTTGACCGGCGGCTGGCAGGGGCCGGGCGCTGTGTCGCCGCGCTCGGGGCTGTTCCTGGTGCTCTCCGGCCTCGCCACGGGCGCCTCGTGGCTGTGCTATTTCCGCGCGCTGAAACTGGGCGAGGCGTCCAAGGTCGCGCCGATCGACAAGCTTTCCGTGGTGCTGGTGGCGGTGTTCGGGGTGGTGTTCCTCGGCGAGCGTCTGAGCGGGGCGAACTGGCTCGGCATCGCGCTGATCGCCTGCGGGGCGGTGCTGGTGGCCTATCGTGGCTGAGGAGCGGGCGGCGAATGGCGCGCCTCGCGCCATTGCGAGGGGCTCATGCCGGTCACACGGCGGAATTCGCGGTTGAAGTTCGACTTGGTGAGGAAACCGGCCTCGAACATGATCCGCGTCACCGGCAGGTCGCCGGTTTCCAGCAGGCGTTGCGCCTCGCGTACGCGGAAGCCGTTCACGTAATGCGACACGCTGACGGCGTGGGCGCGATTGATCGCTTGCGACACCCGCCGCGCCGGCAGGCCCAGCCGGCGTGCGAGGCGGCCGAGATTGAGATCGACATCGGCAAAGAGCCGGCCCGCGCCCATCAGCGTCTCAAGGGCGGCGAGGATGGCGGCGTCCTGTTCCGCGTGTTCGCCCGGCGCCGCGCCAAGGGACACGTCGCGCGCCTCACCGATGTCCTCGCCATCTTCGCCATCGGGGTCGTCTTCGTCCGGGCTGGCGAGCCGCTCCTGCGCGCCGGTGTCGGCGGCGGCCGCGGCGCCGCCGAGCAGCAGCAGCGCCAGCACATTGGCCAGCGCGATGATCACCGGGGCATGCCGGCCGCCGGTCTGGTCGAGGTCGAGGCTGATGGCGATGTCGGTTAGCGCCGAGCCGATGAGCGCGCTCGCGGTGACCAGCAGCGCGCGATAGGAGCGGACCGCGCCGTCGAGCCGGGCGGCGACCAGCCCGTCGGGCCCGCGGCGGGCCATCCAGCCCAGCGCGGCACCATAGCCGAGAAAGATCACGACGATGACCAGCCCCAGCGGGGAAGGCTGCATGAAGTACAGGGCCGCGACGAGGAGCGGAGGGCCGACCAGATGCGGCCAGTTCCATGCCGGCCGCGCGTCCTCTCCCGCCACCAGGCTGCGGAAGGCGACATAGGCCAGCGGCGCGATGAAGCTCGCCAGCACGGCCTGCAACGGCATGACGGCACGCACATCATAGCCCCAGCGCAGGCCCACCAGCACCGATTGCAGCGCATAGGTGCCGATGAGCGCCAGGAACAGCGCATGGTGCTGCCCGGCATCTTCCTCGCGCCGCGCAAGGCGGATGGCGAGCAGCACGAGCAGCAGCGTGACGATGAAGGGCAGTGGAACGAAGATCATGCACGGGACCAGATCAGAACGCGGCAGTTCTGGCCTGAATCGCGACCCGGGTCGACCTCGATCGCGATCAAGGTCGCCGTGCACCGTCGGGTCCGGGAAGGGTGGGGCATCGCAACCATCCACGGACCCCTGCCATGTACCGCCTGTTTTCGTTCTCGCGACGACTCCCCTCGTGCGCCCCCCAGGTGGGTCTCGCGCTCGCCGTGCTGCTGGGCGGGGCGCTGCTTGCCGCCGCGCCTGCGCGTGCCGCCGACACCGACGAACTCCACCTCGACGCGGTGGAGAGGGTGGAGATCACGGGCGACGCCGGTTCGCTGACGTTGAATACCAGCACCGCCGGGCCGACGCAGGCGCATGTGAGCGCACGGCGCTCCGGCTGGTTCTCGCGCTGGTATTCGAGCTGGTTCTTCAATGACTGCCGCAGCAAGAGCCGGCTGTGGGTGGAGGGCACCGTGCTGCATGTCAGCGTGTCCACGCCGCCGCTGCTCGAAGCCTCTGACTGCACGGTGGATGTCACCGCGACGCTGAGGCCGGGGGTGAATGTCACCATCGCGCTGCAGGCGGTCGAGGCGCAGCTCGACGGCCGCTTCGGGGCGATCGACATCGATACGAGGGCCGGCAATGTGAATCTGCGCGGCGGGATGGAGCAGGCGAGCCTGCGCGCCACGGCGCTGAGGGCGCAGCTTGACCTGAGCCAGAGCGCGCCGCCGCGCGCGGTCAACTTTGCCGTTGGCTCTCTCGACGCCCGGCTCGATTTCCGTCCCGGCGCCAGGGTGGGCTACCGGGTCGAGGCGAAGGCGGCGCTGGTGGACAGCGAGCGGCCGAACGATCCGGCCGGGGACACGCAGCTTGTCGTCGAGGGTGACTATGTGCGCCTCGTGCTGCGCTGAGCCATCGCGCGGCGGGGTTCCAACCCCGCCGCGCGTGGGTTCACATCGCCATGGCGGGCTTCGCCCTCGGCCACGCGGCATCCGAACCTATTCGAACAGGCGCTGCCCGGCGAGATTGCGCGCCAGCGGGCCGGGCGCGCGGGCCCGCGCGTCGGAGGGCGTGAAGCCGTGCTGCGCCTTGAACTGGCGCGAGAAATGGGCGCAGTCCGAGAAGCCGGATTCCAGCGCGATATCGGTTACCGAGCGGCCGGTGGTGTCGAGCAGGAAGCGGGCATAGCGCAGGCGCAGGCGCCGGTAGAATTCCGCCGGGCGCTGGCCCATCACGGTCTGGAACAGCCGCTCCAGCTGGCGCGTGGAAAGCTGGAGCCGCCGCGCGATATCGGCAATGGGCAGCGGGTCGGCCAGATGCTGCTCCATCAGCAGCAGCGACCGGCGCACCCTGTCGTCGGCGACGAGGTCCGCGATCGGGGGATGGGGCTGGGATTCCGAGCCGGTGCGCTGGCGGTCGAGCAGCAGGACGTGACGGCTCTTCTGCGCGATGGCGCGGCCGAGGAACTTCTCCACCAGCGCTGTGGCGAGATCGGCAGCCCCTCCGCCGCCGGCGCAGGTGATGCGGTCGCCGTCGATCACATAGAGCCGGTCCGCGACCGGGGTGTGATGGGGGAATTCCTCCAGGAAGTCCTGATAGTGATACCAGGAGACGCAGCAGCGCCGGCCGGTCATCAGCCCGGCGCGGGCGAGAACGAAGCTGCCCGTGCACACGCCCACCAGCGGCACGCCGGCCTTCGCCGCGCGCTTGAGATAGGCGACGCTCTCCTCGTCAAGCTGATGGCCGGTGTGAAGCAGCCCGCCAACGACGACGATGTAGTTCAGCCCGGCGGGGTCGAGCAGGGGCCCGGAAGGCGATACCGACACGCCGCAACTGGCGCGAATGGCATCCGTTCGCGGCGACATGACCTGCCAGCGCGCCAGGATGGGGCGCGAGCGGTCGCCGTCATCGGCGGCGAGGCGGAGCTGGTCGACGATGAGGGAGAAGGCCGAGAGGGTGAAGTTGTCGGTCAGGATGAAGCCGACATTCAACGCCGGCAGGGGGGCGGCCGGGGTGGGATTCTGTCCTGGAAGGCCAGGGCGCAACTGGTTCATGGCGTCGTCTTCCTGGTTTCAGCATAACCTAATCCGCCGATTCCGGTAGCAAGGACGGTGCCGTTCGTCCAAAGGTCGTAGAGCTTCAGCATTCGGGCAGGTTCACCGCGAGCCCGCCGAGCGAGGTTTCCTTGTATTTGGATGCCATGTCGCGGCCGGTCTCGCGCATGGTGGCGATCACCTTGTCCAGCGAGACGATGTGGGTGCCGTCGCCGTGCAGCGCCAGCGAGGCGGCATTGACCGCGCTGATCGCGCCGAAGGCATTGCGCTCGATGCAGGGCACCTGCACCAGCCCACCAATGGGATCGCAGGTCATGCCCAGATGGTGCTCCATGCCGATCTCGGCGGCATTCTCGACCTGGGCGTTGCTGGCGCCAAGGGCGGCGGCTAGCCCGCCCGCCGCCATGGAACAGGCGACCCCGACCTCCCCCTGGCACCCGACCTCGGCGCCGGAGATCGAGGCGTTCATCTTGAACAGCGCGCCGATGGCGGTGGCGGTGAGCAGGAACAGGTGCTGCCCCTCGCGCGAGGCGCCCGGGCAATGGTCGCGATAATAGCGCAGCGTTGCGGGAACCACGCCCGCCGCGCCATTGGTCGGGGCGGTGACCACGCGCCCGCCGGCCGCGTTCTCCTCGTTCACCGCGATGGCATAGAGGCTGACCCAGTCCATCACCTCATGCGGGGTGGGGGCGTTGCGCGCGAGCAGCCGGTCGCGGATCGCGCGGGCGCGGCGGCGCACCTTCAGCCCGCCGGGAAGCTCGCCGGAGGAGGCGAGCCCGCGATCGATGCAGGCCATCATCGCCTCGCTGATGCGGTCGAGATGGGCCTCGACCTCGGCGTGCGGCCGCCGCGCGCGCTCATTGGCGGCGACCAGCCCGGCGATGCTGAGCCCGGCCGCCCGCGACATGTCGAGCAGCTGCGCGGCGTTGCGGAACGGATGGGGCAGGGCGATGTCGTCGCGGCCGGTGGCCTGACCGACCTCCTCCTCACTCACCACGAAGCCGCCGCCGATGGAACACCAGCGCTCCTCGGCGATCAGCGCGCCGTTGCGCGCGAAGGCGCGCAAGGCCAGCGTGTTGGGGTGGCGCGGGGTGGCCGCGACGCCGTCGAACAGGATGTCGCGCGCGGGATCGAAGCTCACCGTGTGCCGGCCGGCGAGGTCGAGGCGCTGCTCGCCCGCCACCCGCCTCGCCAACGCGTCCGCATGGTCGGGATCAACGCTGTCGGGACGCTCGCCGGCAAGGCCGAGCATCACCGCCTTGTCGGTGCCATGGCCTTTGCCGGTCCAGGCCAGCGAGCCGAACAGCGCGACTTCCACCCGCGCGACCTGGGCCAGCGCGCCGCTTCGCGCCAGCTCTCCGGCAAAGCGCGCCGCCGCCACCATCGGCCCTACCGTATGGGACGAAGACGGGCCGATGCCGATCTTGAACAGCTCGAACACGCTGATCACACAGGTGCCCCGGGTTCGTGTGGCCTTGATGGGACGACGGGCGTCGTGACGCAGTGATACGGGACCTGCCGGCCGCGGTCACGCGAACTCGCGCCGCGCTTCCTCCAGAAGCTCCCACACATAGGGCGCGAACGAATTCCAGATGTCGATGCGGAACACCTCCGGCCCCAGCCGACCCAGCGTGATCTCCGCCTTATGGAACACCGTGCGCGTGCACATGCCGATCGGGAACGCCTCCAGCGACAGGTCCAGCGGGCAGCCCTGGTTGAGGATGAAGGCGGCCTTCGGGCCGGCGATCTCGATCGCGCAGCTGCGCGCGGACACGTCCACCAGCGAATGTGGCAGGCCGGCCGTGGCCGCCTCGATCGCTTCCGTGATCGAGGCCGGGTCGGTGTTCGGCGCGATGAGGAACCACTCATCCGGGCCCAGCCAGAGCACGAAGCGGCCATTGCCGCCGACCCAGCGGCAGGCCTCGCGCGGGAAGGCGACACCGAAGGCGTCGCCCGCCGGGCCGATCGCGCTCTCGCGCCCGCGGAAGACGAGGCGGGCGCCCGAACTCAGCGCGAACAGACGCGCGGCTTCGATGTCGGGCGTGTGTGCCGCCAGCGTGTCGAGCGACTGGCGAGGAATGATCTCAGCCATTGAGGCGCTCTCCCTTGGGGTCGTAGAAGGCGGGTTCGACGATCTCCACCTCGATCGTTCGTTCCGGCATCGGCACGTAGAGCGTTTCACCGATGCGCGCGCGCCCGCCCTTGACGAGGCCGAGCGCGATGGAACGGCCGAGCGTGGCGCTGGCATAGGACGAGGTGACGTGCCCGAGCATCGGCACTGGCACCGGTGTGCCGGGCGCGGCCACGATCTGCGCGCCTTCCTCCAGCACCACGCTCGGGTCCTTGGTGAGCAAGCCGACGAGCTGCTTTCGGTCCGGCTGGGAGAAGGCGGCGCGGCTTAGGGAGCGCTTGCCGACGAAGTCCTTCTTCGCCTTGCCCACCGCCCAGCCGAGATTGACGTCGTCCGGCGTCGCCGTGCCGTCGGTCTCCTGGCCGACGATGATGTAGCCCTTCTCGGCGCGCAGGACGTGCATGGTCTCGGTGCCGTAGGGCGTGATGCCGAAGCGCTCGCCGGCGGCAAAGATGGCTTCCCACACTCCGCGACCATAGGTGGAAGGCACGTTGACCTCGAAACCCAGCTCGCCGGTGAAGGACACGCTGAACAGGCGCGTGGGCACGCCGCAGATCCGCCCCTCGCGCACGCTCATATGCTGGAAGGCCTCCTTGGACAGGTCGATGCCCTCGACCAGCGGTTCGAGCACCGCGCGGGCATAGGGGCCCTGAACCGCGATCACCGCCCACTGTTCGGTGGTGGAGGTCAGCCACACATCGAGCTCCGGCCATTCGGTCTGGAGGTAGTCTTCCATGTGGGCGAGCACGCGCGGCGCGCCGCCGGTGGTGGTGGTGACGTGGAAGCGGTCCGGCGCCAGGCGCCCGACCACGCCGTCATCCATCACGAAACCGTCCTCGCGCAGCATCACGCCATAGCGCAGCCGGCCCGGCTCCAGCTTGGTCCAGGCGTTGGTGTAGATCCGGTTCATGAACTCGGCGGCGTCGGGACCGACGATCTCGATCTTGCCCAGCGTCGAGGCATCGAACAGGCCGACCGACGAGCGCACCGCCCGGCATTCGCGCGCCACGGCGGCGTGCATGTCCTCACCCGCCCGGGGGAAGTAGTGCGCGCGCTTCCACAGGCTGACATCCTCGAAGGCGGCGCCGTGCTCGGCGGCCCAGTCGTGGATCGGGGTCTTGCGCACGGGATCGAACAGGTCGCCGCGCGCGGCCCCGGCAAAGAGGCCGAAGGTGGTCGGCGTGAAGGGCGGGCGGAAGGTGGTGAGCCCGATCTTCGGCACGGCCTCGCCGATCGCTTCCGACACGATGCCGAGCGCGTTCATGTTCGAGGTCTTGCCCTGATCGGTCGCCATGCCCGTCGTGGTGTAGCGCTTCACATGCTCGATGGAGCGGAAGCCCTCCCGCGTCGCCAGCTTGATGTCCTTGGCCGTGACGTCGTTCTGCCAGTCGACGAAGGCCTTTACGAAGGCCGGGTTGCGGGCATGGGGCGTGGCGCCGATGAACCCCTCGCTCGACGCGGCGTCCGCGGTCGCCGGGAAGGCGCGTGTGCTCGGCGCGGTGGAAACGCCGGGACGGCGGCCCGGTGCGGCACTCGCGCGTGCCTCCGAGGCGGCGGCCTCGCCGGCGGCATAGCCGTCTTCCAGCACGGCCTGAAGGCCGTAGACCCCTCGGCACGCTCCCGCCGAGCGCTCGCGCTCGACCGAGGCGCCGGGCAGGTAGGCGCCGGCCGCCGCGTCCCAGGCGAGCTTGCCCCGCGACTGGGAGAACAGGTGCACGCTTGGGGTGAAGCCGCCCGACATCAGAACCGCGTCGCAGGCCAGCGTCTCCGACGGGCCGACCCCGCCATCCTTGAGCTTGGCAAGACGGGCGGCGGCAACGCGCAGGCGGCCGGACGTTCCGGTCACCACCGTGCCGGGGCGCACATCGATGCCGGCGGCGAGCGCGCGGGCCGGAAGCTCGCCTGTCACCTCGGCGCGCAGGTCGGCGACCGCCGCGATGTGAACGCCGCCAGCCTGAAGATCGAGCGCGGTGCGGTAGCCGGCATCGCAGGCGGTGAAGATGACGGCCTTTTCGCCGACCCGCACGCCGTAGCGATTGAGATAGGTGCGGGCCGAATCCGCCAGCATGACGCCGGGGCGGTCATTTTCCGGGAACACCAGCGGGCGCTCCAGCGCGCCAGCGGCAATGACGACCTCGCGGGCCCGCACCTGCCACAGCCGCTCGCGCGGCTGGTTCGGCCCGGGCGCGGCGAGATGCTCGGTGACGCGCTCGGCCAGCGCGATCAGATTGTGCGGGAAATAGCCGAAGGCGGTGGTGCGCGGCAGCAGGGTGACGTTGTCCCGCCTGGCGAGCGCGCCAAGCGTCTCGGCCAGCCATTCGCTCGCCGGCCGGCCTTCGATGGTGGCGCCGGTGTCCGCCAGCAGCGAGCCGCCGAGTTCGGCCTGCTCGTCGCACATGATGACGCGGGCGCCGCTCTCCGCCGCCGCCAGCGCCGCCGCAAGGCCCGCCGGACCGGCGCCGACGACCAGCACGTCGCAATGCGCGTAGTTCTGGGTGTAGCGGTCGGGATCGGGAAGGGTGGGGGCGACGCCGAGACCCGCCATGGCGCGGATCTTCGGCTCGTAGAAGCGCTTCCAGGCCCCGGCTGGCCACATGAAGGTCTTGTAGTAGAAGCCCGCCGGCAGGAAGGGGGAGAACAGGTCGTTCATCGCCCCGGCGTCGAAGGACAGCGAGGGCCAGCGGTTCTGGCTCTCGGCCTTGAGGCCCTGATAGATCTCGACCTGCGTGGCGCGCAGGTTCGGTGCGGCGCGGGCGGCGTCGCGCGCGACATTGACGAGCGCGTTCGGCTCGTCCGAACCGGCGGAGAGAATGCCGCGCGGACGATGATACTTGAACGAGCGCGCGACCAGATGAACGCCGTTGGCGAGGAGCGCCGAGGCGAGCGTATCGCCGCGAAAGCCCTCATACCTCTTGCCATCGAAGCGGAAGGAGACCGTCGCGCCACGGTCGACGCGCCCGCCGGAGGGCGTGCGGAAACGGTGGGTCATCTCAACGCTCTCCCGCGGTGGTGGTCGCGTCGTGGCCGGGGCGCGGCTCGCCGGTCTTGTAGGTGGTGACGAAGAAGTCGCTCACCGTGTCGCGCAGCGCGTTGAAGTAGCGCCCGCAGCCATGGATGTGGCGCCAGCGCTCGGCATGAAGGCCCTTGGGATTGGTGCGATTGTAGAGGAAATCCGCCCATTCCTGATCGGACAGCGCGCTCGGGTCGGCCGGGCGGGCGACATGGGCCTCGCCGCCATAGCGGAATTCGGCCTCTGGCCGCGCGCCGCAGAAGGGACATGTGATGATGAGCATGTGCGCCTCTTCAGTGCGCGACGGCGGCGGCCGCCGCCTCGTCGATCAGGAAGCCGTCGCGGAAGCGTTCCAGCGTGAACGCCGCGTTGATCGGGTGCGGCTGGTCCTTCGCGATGGTGTGGGCGAACACGTTGCCCGAGCCCGGCGTGGCCTTGAAGCCGCCCGTACCCCAGCCGCAGTTCACGTAAAGCCCCGGCACCGGGGTTTTGGCGATAATCGGCGAGCGGTCGGGGGTGACGTCGACGATGCCGCCCCAGTTGCGCAGCATGCGCAGGCGCCGGAACTGGGGCACCAGCTCGCAGATCGCGTCGAGCGTGTGGGTGGTGATGTGCAGGCCGCCGCGCTGGGAGTAGCTGGTATAGGCGTCGGTGCCCGCGCCGATCACCATCTCGCCCTTGTCGGACTGCGAAATGTAGGCGTGGATGGTGTTGGACATGACGACGGTCGGAAAGGCCGGCTTGACCGGCTCCGACACCAGCGCCTGAAGCGGATAGCTTTCCAGCGGCATGCGAACCCCTGCCATCGCCATCACCACGCTGGTGTGGCCGGCGGCGGAAACGCCGATCTTCTTTGCCCGGATGAAGCCGTGCGAGGTGTCCACCCCCTCGACCGCCCCCGAGGCGTCGCGGCGGATCGCGGTGACTTCGCAGTTCTGAATAATGTCGACGCCGCGGGCATCGGCCGCGCGGGCGAAGCCCCAGGCCACCGCGTCATGGCGCGCGGTGCCACCGCGCCGCTGCAGCGCGCCGCCCAGGATCGGGTAGCGCATCGAGGAGATGTTGAGCGGGGGACAGAACGCCTTGCACTCCTCGGCGGTCAGCCATTCGTTGTCGACGCCGTTCAGGCGGTTCGAATGCACGTGGCGCGTGAAGCTCTGAACGTCGTGGTGATTATGCGCGAGCATCAGGACGCCGCGCGCCGAGTACATCACGTTGTAGTTGAGGTCGGCGGAGAGGCCTTCCCACAGCTTCACCGCATGCTCGTAGAGGCCGGCGCTTTCGTCGAACAGGTAGTTCGAGCGCACGATGGTGGTGTTGCGTCCGGTATTGCCGCCGCCCAGCCAGCCGCGCTCGATGACCGCGACATTGGTGATGCCATGCTCCTTGGCGAGGTAATAGGCGGTTGCCAGCCCATGGCCACCGGCGCCGACGATGATTACGTCGTATTCCGCCTTGGGTTCGGGCGTGCGCCATTGCGGCTGCCATCCCTTATGGCCGCCCAGCGCGCGGCGAAACAGCTCGAAGCCGGAGAATTTCTGCACGATGAGCCTCCGACGAAAACGTCGCGTGACCATGACGCGGCATGCTCGCGCAACGGGCCGACGGGAGCGAGCACCGTTTCGGCGCCGGTGTTGAACAAATGCGACATCCGTTGTCCGCTAGCGACGTTGGCGGTTCGGGCTGAGGGAAGCGTCGCGCCTTTGACGCGGTGTGCGGGCATCACCTGATGCTGAACGGCCGCTCCCGGTGTTTCCTTGGGGCTGCCACGATCGGCGCCTAGCTGATTTCCCATAGGTTAAGACAGGAGCACCGGACATGCTGAACAGCGGTAATTTCGACGCCAAGCGGCTCCTCGACCAGTTTCTGGCGCCCCAGCAGGAAGCTCCCGGCCAGCCGCCCGCGACGCAGGACGATCCGCTCGGGAGCCTGCTCGGCGGGCTGTCCGGCGCGATCTCGGGGTCGGCGGGCGCCGAGCCTTCCGGCAGCGGGGACATGATGGCGCGTGCCAGGGACTATCTCGCCGGCAATGGCGGCGCGCTCGCCGGCGGGGCGGCGGCCGGGGCGCTGATGTCGCTGGTGCTCGGCAGCAAGACAGGGCGCAGGCTCGGCTCAAGCGCGGTGAAGCTGGGCGGGCTCGCCCTTGTCGGCACGCTCGCCTACAAGGCCTACCAGACCTATCAGCAGGATCAGGCCCCGCAACAGGCGGCCGAGCCGTTGCCCCCCGCCGGGGCCGCGCTGCCCCCGCCGGAATCCCCGTTCCATCCCGCGCAGGCCGACGCCACCGACCTTCCGCTCGTGCTGCTGCGTACGATGATCGCGGCGTCGCTGGCCGACGGGCATATCGACGACGTCGAGCGCGCCGCGATTTCCGCCAAGCTCGGCGAACGCGGATCCACGCTCGACGAGGCGGAGCGCTTCCTCACCGCCGAACTCGCCAGCCCGGCCAGCGTGGAGGCAATCGCGGGCGCGGTATCGAAGCCCGAGGAGGCCGCCGAGGTCTATATCTGCGCGCTGCTCGCGATCGATGCGGACACCAGCGCCGAGCGGGCCTTTCTCGCCCGCCTCGCCATGGCCCTGCGCCTCGACCCCCAGCTGACGCCGCATCTGGAGGCGGCCGCGCGGGCGGCCAAACATGGTGGCTAAATCAGGCGGTAGCAGACCGTTAAGGTTAAGCGCTCCTTAAAGAATCGCTGCCAGACTGCATGCCAGAGGCCGGAAACGGCCCTGGTGTGGTTTATGTCTGCGGCAGGTTCTGTGATGCGTTGCGCGAGGCTTTGTTTCCCGATCGGTGCGGTCCTTCTGGCCGTGGGCGGCAGCTCCCTCGTGATGCCCGCGCCCGCCCGCGCCGCCGATCTGGGCGCTTCCGGTCTTGGTGCGGCCGATGATCTGCTGGCCAAGGCGCCGACTGTGGAAGACAGCAGCGGCTGGTATCTGCGCGGCGATGTCGGCTACGTGTTCAACGAGACGCCGGACTGGTCGGCGCTGAATTTCAACTCGACCGATCCGGCCCTCGGCGACGCCTGGCTTCTGGGTGTTGGCGCAGGCTTCCGCGTGACCGACTGGCTCCGTGTCGACGCGACCGCCGATTACCGGACAGAAGCCGACTACACCACGGCGGGCCTTTCGGCCGACTACAGCGTCGCCACCTTCATGGCCAACGCCTATATCGACCTTGGGACCTGGAACGGCTTCACGCCCTATGTCGGCGCAGGGATCGGCGCGGGATTCGCCTCTTTCGACGATATCGACTTCGGCGGCTCGCGCCTTGGCAGCACCGATGGCTGGGGCCTGGCGTGGGGCCTGATGGCGGGTGTCGCGGTCTCTCTCGGGCCGAACTGGATGCTCGATGTTGGCTATCGCTATCTCGCGCTCGATGGCGTCGACCTCGGCGGCGCGATGCCGGACTTCGACCAGAGCGCACACGAAATCCGCATCGGCGCCCGCTATCTCATCGACTGATCGGCGCGCTCGGCACGGGTCAATTGCCCCGCCCGGTCGGCCGTGGGACGGCGGCGACCGAAGGCGCCGAGCGCCCTCCGGCCTTCCCGGGTAACGTCAGTCGCGCATCAGCTCGGCAGTCGCATGGGTAACCAGCGTGTCCGCCAGCATGACGAGATCCTCGATCTCTCTTTTCAGCCCGTTCCACGGATCTTCCGCCGCGGCCGGTATGTCCGCTGAGGGCTCCGCGGCTGTCCGCTGCAGGAGGTCATCGGCGTGCGCGCCGCCTGACATAAGCAGCCTGGCATTCGCCGCGCGGATGGCGCCAAAGGCGTACTGCGCGATCTCCTGCCGAAGGGCGAGCTGTTCGTAGGCCGCCGCCAGTTCCGCCTTCTGGCGGGCAATGGTCGCGGCCTGCTCCTCGGCCTGCTGTCGTGCCTGCTCGCTCAGAGCATTCGCCCAGGTCTGCAAGGTTTCCATCGGGCCGGCTCCGCCTTCCGACGCATCCACGAGCACCGAGCGGGGCAGCGTGGTCTGGGGCGTGGGCGAGCAGACGGCGACGATATAGACGGGCTTGCCCTCTGGTGTAGGCGTCAGGGTGAGGCCGTTCGCGTCGAGCCACCACATTTCATGGGTACCCGTGGATTCGGCGCCTGCCGTCGGCTCAAGAGGTACCATCAGCGAGGCGACGGTGGTCTTCTGGCCGAAGAGCTGGACGGTGGGAAACAGCGGCTCCAGTGCCTGCCGGAACTCGTCGGTCGACAGCTCGGCGAGGTGAAACTCGTTCCGGTTGCCAAGGGCGTCGGTGTAGACGTCGCGGTCGGGGGTCGAGATGATCAGCAGACCGTCGGGCTTCAGCACGCGCCGCAGTTCGCGCAGGGCCGTGGTCGGATTGGGGACATGCTCGATGGTCTCGAAGGACACCACCACGTCGAAGCTCGCATCGGGGAAAGGCAGGGCGTCGATATCACCCAGCTGGAAGCGCGGGCCATTCTCGCCGCCATAGCGCGCCTCGGCATGCGCAACGGCTTCGGGGTCGACGTCCACGCCGATGACGCTACGCGCGGTTCGTGCCAGGAAGGCGGTGCCATACCCTTCGCCGGAAGCAACGTCGAGCACGGCGCGATTGGCCACGAATTGCGAGGCGAAGCCGTAGCGGTGCTGATGTTCGGAGGCGATGGGTCCCGTCACGCCGGGGATGAAGCGTTCACCGTTGAATTCCACAGTCGCTCCTTCGCGAATGTTGCGGCAGATTCGAGGGGGGGCTCGTCGCAGCCCACAGCCCTGGCAAGTGAGGGCGAATCTCCGGATTCTAGGCCTTGCCCCGCAGGGGCGCACAGGAAAATGACAACGCTAGTTCGCCGAATCGGTTCCATCCGGAATGCCATCGGCCTTCATACGTTGCACCAGATCGCGCGCCTTCTGGGCGAGGGGATGGCCGGGATGGCGGGCGATGAAGAGATCCAGCGCCGCCGGCGTGCCTGCCTTTACGGCAAGGTCATATTGTTCCCGCACGGCGCGCTCGGGGTCCGGTCCGGGTGCTGCGGGCGGCGGCATGTCGGCGCTCACAATGATCGCCCTGCCGCCGCGTTCAACGTTCGCTCCACGTCCGTCGTACCCTTCGGTCCCCGGTGACGATCCGCCGATCACGGCACAGCATATCGCCGCTACGCTCCCGATCATTACCTAAATACCTGAAAGCGCCGACCACAATTCCCAACACACCAGCCGCATGGTAAATGCTGACCTAGGGTACGAGAACGACGACGATCCTCTTCTGGTAGCGTGGCTTAATTTGGACCACGCCCGGGCGTTTTGAGCAGACGGCAAGGGGCGGTCATGGAACGTTTTTCCTACGGAGCCTGGTTTGGCGACGTGAAGCTGTCGGGTTTCAGCGTGCCAGCTTCCGCTCTTGCCGGCGGTGGGGTCGCAGGCGACGCGCCTTCCCGCGGGGCGAGCGTCGACCAGGGAGCGACCGGCGACCCCTATATTGACGGCCTGCTGCACGGAACCAAATGGGACGGCTCGGTCACCTTCAGTTTTCCGGATGATCCTTCCGACTATCCCGCGCGCTACGGTCTGGAGCCTCTCATCGGCTTCGGCTCGGTGAGCACGCAGCAGATGGAGGCGACGCGGGCCATCCTGATCGGCGAGACCGCGCTCGGGACGACCAACGTCCAGACCTACAATTCGCTGGCCTCCTTCACCACGATCGACATTTCCGAGGTCGGTGGCCTCGGCAACGGCGAGGGCTCGGGGGAGGGCGATATCCGCCTCGCGGAATCGACCCGTGCCAATCCGACCGCCTATGCCTATCTGCCCAACACCGCCGCGTCGGGCTCGGGCGGCGACGTCTGGTTCGGCACCACCTATGCGGGCACCGTCAACGACTACCGGGACCCGGTGCTGGGCACCTATGCCTATGTGACCCACATTCACGAGATCGGCCACGCCCTCGGCCTGAAGCACAGTCAGGAAACGGGCGGCGTTTCCGATGTCGCGGTGCCGGCGGACCGGGATTCGATCGAGTTCACGGTGATGAGCTACCGCTCCTATCCCGGTGCGGACACCAATGGCTACACGTTCGAGCAATATGGCGCGCCGCAGACCTACATGATGCTGGATATTCTGGCGCTGCAGACGATGTACGGCGCCAATTACAGCTACAACGACACCGACACGACCTACATGTGGAACCCGGAGACGGGGCAGATGTCGGTCAACGATGTCGGCCAGGGCATTCCGGGCGGCAACCGCGTCTTCCTGACCATCTGGGACGGCGGCGGAAACGACACCTACGACATGTCGAACTACACCGATGATGTCTTTATCGACCTCAGACCCGGGCAGTGGAGCGTGACGTCGAGCGTCCAGCTGGCCTATCTCGGCGATGGCCACTACGCCAACGGCACCGTCTACAATTCCTACCTCTTCGAGGACAATCCGGCGTCGCTGATCGAGAATGCCGTCGGCGGGGTGGGCAATGATGCGCTGATCGGCAACCAGGCCGACAATATCCTGACCGGCGGGTTGGGCGATGACGCGTACTGGATCGACAGCCTTGCCGATCAGGTGATCGAGAATGCGGGCGGGGGCACGGACACGATCATCTCCATCGTCAGCTACGATGTGATGCTCGCCAGCAATGTCGAGAATCTGAGGCTCGAGGACAGCTATGGCGACGTCGCCATCGTCGCCTACGGCAATGATGGCGCGAACATGATCTCCGGCAATGAGGGCAACAACGTCCTCAAGGGCTTTGGCGGGAGTGACACCCTGTATGGCGGCAGTGGCGACGATGTGCTGGACGGTGGCACCGGCGCGGATTCGATGGTCGGCGGCATCGGCAATGACAGCTATCTGATCGACAATGTGGGCGACGCCGTCCACGAGGATCTGAATGCGGGCACCGACCGGGTCCTCAGCCTGATCGACCACACGCTCGAAGCCAATGTGGAGAACCTCTTCCTCCTGGGCAGCGCGACGACCGGCAGCGGCAACGAGCTTGGCAACACCATCGTCGGCAACGGGCAGGACAACACCCTGCGCGGGTTCGCGGGGTCGGACTTCCTCTACGGGCTGGCCGGGAATGACGTGATCCACGGCGACAGCGGCGGCGACCTGATGGTGGGCGGCGCGGGCCTGGACGTCTATTTCGGCGGCGCCGGGTCCGACTACGCCTATATCGCCGCCGGTGACAGCTTCGATTACTTCGCCGATTTCAACGCCTCCCAGGACCACATCATCTTCAGCACCGCGGTCTTCGCGGACATTGATGCGGTCGCCGAGGTGGGGTTGCAGGTCGGCAACGATGTGGTGATTTCCAATGGCGCGGAAGGTATCGTTCTCGCGAACACGCAGATCGATACGCTCACGACGGATAATTTCCTCTTTGCCTGAGCGGGCGGGAGGATGGTTCTCGGCCGGCAGCGGGGTTCGGGCTGACCGAAGATCCGGGCCTGCGGGTGCGAACAGGAAGCGTGCGATGCGTTCAGTCCGGGGCGCGGCCCCTCTTGCCGCATGAAATCCGAACTTGCCGCCGCTCTCAAGGCCTGCCGCACCGCGTTTCTGGGTGTCGGGCTGATCACCTTCGTCATCAACATTCTCTATCTCACCGGCTCGCTCTTCATGCTCGAAGTGTACGACCGGGTGATTCCAAGCCGCAGCGTGGCGACGCTGGTCGGGCTGTGCGTGCTGGCGCTCATGCTCTACGCCTTCCAGGGCGTGCTGGACGTCATTCGCGGGCGGGTGCTGGGGCGCATCGGGGTCGCGCTCGACGAGCAGCTCAGCGGGCGCATCTATGGCGCCATCGTCCGCCTCCCGCTGCGCGCCCGCGCCGCGGGCGACGGGCTGCAGCCGGCCCGCGATCTCGACCACGTGCGGGGCTTCCTGTCCGGGCTCGGCCCGACGGCGCTGTTCGATCTGCCGTGGATCCCGTTCTATCTGGCCCTGTGCTTCCTGTTCCATCCTCTGATCGGCGCGACCGCGCTCATCGGCGGCCTCGCGCTGGCGGCGGTGGCCTTCATCACCGACCGGCTCACCGGCGCGCTGGTGATGGACACCGTTGCCGGCCTTGCCGGACGCAATGCGCTGACCGAGGCCGGCCGGCGCAACGCTGAGGTGCTGCAGGCGATGGCCATGGGCGGGCGGCTCCAGGCGATGTGGGGCGAGGCGAACCGGCGCTATGTGCGCAGCCAGCAGCGCGCCAATGACGTGATCGGCGGTTTCGGCGCCGCCTCAAAGGTGTTTCGCGTCGCCCTGCAATCGGCGGTGCTGGCGGTTGGCGCCTATCTCGTCATCAACCAGCAGGCGACGGCCGGCATCATCATCGCCAGCTCCATCCTCACCGCGCGCGCGCTGGCCCCGGTGGAACTGGCGATCGCGCACTGGAAGGGCTTCGTGCAGGCCCGGCAGGGCTGGCGGCGCCTGCGAGAATTGCTGGCGCGGCTGCCTGAGCCTTCGGCCGGCATGGCGCTGCCAAAGCCGCATCAGTCGCTGGTGGTGGAGGCGCTTTCGCTGATGCCGCCGGGCGAACGGCGGGTGGTGGTGCAGGAGGTGAGCTTCGCGCTCAAGGCCGGGCAGGGGCTCGGCATCGTCGGGGCAAGCGGGTCGGGCAAGACCTCGCTGGTGCGCGCCATCGTCGGCGCCTGGGCACCCGCGCGCGGGCTGGTCCGGCTCGATGGCGCGGCGCTGGAACAGTGGCCGCATGAGGATCGCGGCGGCCATGTCGGCTACTTGCCGCAGGACGTCGAGCTGTTCCAGGGCACGGTGGCCCAGAACATCGCCCGCTTCCACGAGAAGCCGGCCCCGGCGGACATCATCGCGGCGGCGCAGGCGGCGGGGGTCCATGACCTGATCCTGCGTTTTCCCGAGGGCTACGAGACCCAGATCGGCGAGGGCGGCGCCTCGCTTTCCGCCGGCCAGCGCCAGCGCGTGGCGCTGGCCAGGGCACTCTATGGCGACCCCTTCCTGGTGGTGCTGGACGAGCCAAGCTCGAATCTCGACGGGGAGGGTGAGCAGGCGTTGAACAGGGCGATCCTTGGCGTGCGGGCGCGCGGCGGCATCGCCATTGTCGTGGCGCACCGCGCGGCGACGCTGGCCGGGGTCGATGTCGTGCTGGTGATGCAGGAGGGACGGCTGCGCTCCTTCGGGCCCAAGGACGAGGTACTCGGCGCCGCGCTGGCCCGCCCGCCCGGGCCGCCCGCCGTGACGCTTGCCGCCGTCGGGGAGCGCCCGGCATGAGCGCGCGCGACCCTTCCGGGCGCCTCGACCGCGAGGCCCAGCGCTCCATCCGCCGTCATCTTGTCTGGGCACTGGCGCTGATTGCGTTGCTGATGCTGGGCGTCGGCGGCTGGGCCTCGACCACCCGCTTCGCCGGCGCCGTCATCGCGCCCGGTCAGCTCGTGGTCTATTCCAGCGTGAAGAAAGTCCAGCATCCCACGGGTGGCATCATCGGCGAACTCCGGGTGAAGGACGGCGATTTCGTGAAGGCGGGCGACGTGGTGGTCCGGCTCGACGAAACCGTGCCACGCGCCAACCTGGCCATCATCCGCGGTAATCTCGACGAACTGCTCGCCCGCCAGGCGCGCAACGAGGCCGAGCGGGACGATGCGGCGCGGATCGTCTTTCCGGCCGAACTCACCGAGCGCGCCGACGACGAGATCGTGGCCCGGCTGATACGCGGGGAGCAGCGCCTGTTCGACACCCGCCGTGCCACCCGCGAGGGCCAGAGGGCGCAATTGCGCGAGCGTATCGGCCAGCTTCACGAGGAGGTGCAGGGGCTCGAATTCCAGATCGATGCCAAGGCCCGGGAGATTGGCTTCGTCAATCAGGAACTCGAAAGCGTACGTTCGCTGTGGCGGGAGAAGCTGGTGTCGATCCAGCGCGTGACCGCGCTCGAGCGCGACGCGACCCGGCTCGACGGCGAGCGCGGCGAATTGATCGCGGCACTGGCGCAGGCCAAGGGGCGGATCACCGAAACCGAGCTGCAGATCCTCCAGATCGACCAGGACATGCGCAACGAGGTGGGGCGCGACCTCGCCGACATACGCGGCCGGGTCTCGGAACTGCGCGAGCGCCGGGTCGCGGCGGTGGACCAGCTCCAGCGCATCGATCTTCGGGCGCCCCAGGACGGCTATGTGCACCAGCTCGCGGTGCACACGATCGGCGGGGTGATCGGGACCGGCGAGCCGGTGATGCTCATCGTGCCGGTGGCCGACCGGCTGGAGGCGGAGGTGCGCGTGGCCCCGCAATATGTCGACCAGCTCTCCCTCGGACAGGACGCGGTGCTGCGGCTCTCCGCCCTCAATGCGGGCAACACGCCCCAACTCAACGGAAACATCTCGCGCATCTCGCCCGATACCTCCGAGGACACCAAGACCGGCGAGCCCTATTACACGGTACGAATCACCCTTCAGCCGGGCGAGGTGGAGCAACTCGGCGAGGTGAAGCTGGTGCCGGGCATGCTGGTGGAGGCCTTCATCCGCACCGAGGACCGCACGGTGCTGAGTTATCTCACCAAGCCGCTCACCGACCAGATCTTCCGCACCTTCCGCGAGAAATAGCGGTCCGGCGGCGCTCCCCCTGCGCCATTGGTCGAATCCGCGACCGTGAAAATCGCGCTTGCGCTTTTTCGCGGCCGGGACTACACCCCCGCTCGGGCCACCCCTCCCCACCGAGGGGCACCCATCTGGAAGGATGGCTATCATGACGAAGAACGCTCTGCCGGCGGCGAAGCCGGCGAATCCCAATTTTTCTTCTGGTCCCTGTGCCAAGCGTCCCGGTTGGGCGCTTGAGGCTTTGAGCGATGCGCCGCTCGGCCGTTCGCACCGTGCAAAGGTCGGCAAGGCGAAGCTGAAGCTCGCCATCGACCTCACCCGCGAAATCCTCGACATCCCGGCGGATTACCGCATCGGCATTGTCCCCGCCTCCGACACCGGTGCGGTGGAGATGGCCCTGTGGTCGATGCTCGGCGCCCGCCCGGTCGACATGATGGCGTGGGAGAGCTTCGGCGAAGGCTGGGTGACGGATGTCGTCAAGCAGCTCAAGCTCAAGGATGCCCGCATCCTGAAGGCCGGCTACGGCGAGCTGCCGGACCTGACTCAGGTGAATTTCGACCATGACGTGGTCTTCACCTGGAACGGCACCACTTCCGGCGTGCGCGTGCCGAATGGCGACTGGATCGCCGCCGACCGCAAGGGCCTGACGATCTGCGACGCCACCTCGGCGGCGTTCGCGCAGAAGCTTGACTGGGCCAAGCTCGATGTCGTGACCTTCTCCTGGCAGAAGGTGCTCGGCGGCGAGGCGGCGCACGGCATGCTCATTCTCTCGCCGCGCGCGGTGGAGCGGCTGGAAACCTATGTGCCGGCCTGGCCGCTGCCGAAGATCTTCCGCATGACCAAGGGCGGCAAGCTGATCGAGGGCATCTTCGAGGGTGAGACCATCAACACTCCGTCCATGCTCTGCGTCGAGGACTATATCGATGCGCTGAGCTGGGCGAAGTCACTCGGCGGCCTCAATGGCCTCACCGGCCGCGCCGATGCCAACTTCAAGGTGCTGGCCGACTGGGTTGCCGCCACGCCGTGGGTGGACTTCCTCGCTGCGGATCCCGCCACCCGCTCCAATACTTCGGTCTGCCTCGTTGTGGCCGACCCCGAGGTCAAGGCACTGCCGGCCGACGCGCAGGCGGCTTTCGCCAAGGCGATTGCCGGGGCGCTGGAGAAGGCGAAGGTGGCCTACGACATCGGCGCCTATCGCGACGCTCCGGCCGGACTTCGGATCTGGGCCGGCTCGACGGTCGAGGCCTCTGATCTGGCGGCCCTGCTGCCCTGGCTCGACTGGGCCTATGCCGACGCCAAGGCCGGCCTGAAGCAGGCCGCCTAGAACCCCCTTCGCACGCCCCGCCGCTGACGCGAGGGGACGGCGAATGGGCAATGCTCCGGATCGGTGGCGTAGGGCTTTCTCCTCCCGGCCGCGTCGCGCCGCCGACACCCGCGCATCTGCTCGACGAACGCTTCGTCGTCCTCTCCCGCCAGCGGCGGGACGCTTTGCTCACCCGCCGGCGGCGGGTCGACATCAACCGTCTGACTGGACGAAAATCATGGCTCCCCGCGTTCTCATTTCCGATGCCCTTTCCCCCGCCGCTGTGCAGATCTTCAAGGATCGCGGCATCGAGGTGGATTTCCAGCCGGCTCTCGGCAAGGACAAGGACAAGCTCGCCGAGATCATCGGCGACTATGACGGCCTCGCCATTCGCTCCGCGACCAAGGTGACGCCCAAGATCCTCGCGCAGGCCAAGCGCCTGAAGGTGGTCGGCCGCGCCGGCATCGGCGTCGACAATGTCGATATCCCGGCCGCCACCGCCAAGGGCGTGATCGTGATGAACACGCCGTTCGGCAACTCCATCACCACCGCCGAGCACGCCATCGCGATGATGTTCGCGCTGGCCCGCGAGATCCCCGCCGCCGATGCCTCCACCCAGGCCGGCAAGTGGGAGAAGAACCGCTTCATGGGCGTCGAGTTGACCGCCAAGACGCTCGGCATCATCGGCTGCGGCAACATCGGCTCCATCGTCGCCGATCGCGCGCTGGGTCTGAAGATGAAGGTGATCGCCTTCGATCCGTTCCTCTCGCCCGAGCGCGCGCTGGATCTCGGCGTCGAGAAGGTCGAGCTCGACGACCTGCTCGCCCGCGCCGATGTCATCACGCTCCACACGCCGCTGACCGACAAGACCCGCAACGTGCTCTCGGCCGAGGCCCTCGCCAAGACCAAGAAGGGCGTGCGTATCATCAACTGCGCGCGCGGCGGGCTGGTGGACGAGGTCGCGCTGGCGGCGGCACTCGATTCCGGCCAGGTCGGGGGCGCGGCCTTCGACGTGTTCGTGACCGAGCCGGCCAATGAAAACCCGCTCTTCGGCCATCCCAACGTGATCTGCACCCCGCATCTGGGCGCCTCCACCACGGAAGCCCAGGAGAACGTGGCGCTGCAGGTTGCCGAGCAGATGAGCGATTACCTGCTGCGCGGCGCCATCTCCAATGCGGTGAACTTCCCCTCGATCACCGCGGAGGAAGCGCCGAAGCTGAAGCCCTTCATCGAGCTGGCCGAAAAGCTGGGCTCGTTTGCCGGGCAGCTGACCGACACCGACATCAAGACCGTGCGCATCACCTATGACGGCGCGGTGGCGGGCCTCAAGATCAAGGCGCTTACCTCGGCCGCGGTGGCGGGCCTGCTGCGCCCGGCGCTGCAGGATGTCAACGTGGTCTCGGCACCGAGCATCGCCAAGGAACGCGGCATCGTCATTGAAGAGACGACCCGTGACGTTGCCGGCGATTATGAGAGTCTGGTGACGCTGACGGTGGTGACCGAGCAGATGGAGCGCTCGCTTTCGGGCACGGTGTTCGCCGACGGGCGCCCGCGCATCGTCGACATCAAGGGGATCAAGGTCGACGCCGAGTTCGCGCCCTCGATGATCTACGTCACCAATGAGGACCGCCCGGGTTTCGTCGGCCGTTTCGCCGGACTGCTGGGCGAGGCGGGCATCAACATCGCGACGTTCGCCCTCGGCCGCGACCGGCAGGGCGGCGACGCCATCGCGCTCGTGGAGATCGACGGCGCGGCGCCCGAGGAACTTCTCGCGAAGGTGCAGGCCCTGCCGCATGTGAAGCAGGCCAAGCCGCTCGCCTTCTGAGCCGCGATCCGGCGCGTTTTCCAAACAGCGAGGCCCCGCGCGCCGGGGTCTCATTCTCTTCCTGACGGTCCACTGCCCGGTTGCGCCTGCGTAACCGGGCTTTTCTTTGTGGTTCGTGGCGGCGCTCTTGTAAATTCGGGGACCGCGCCGCCCAGCGTGTCGTCACATCGGGAAGGCGGCGCGATGCAGCTTCGAGGCCGCTTTCGCCAAGGCCACGATCTGTTCCCAATCGCCCATGATGACGGCCTCGTTGGGCGCCACCCAGGAGCCGCCGACGGCCAGAATGTTGGGCTGGGCGAGATAGCTGCCGACATTGGAGGGGCCGATACCCCCTGTCGGGCAGAAGCGCAGGTCCGGCAGTGGCCCGGCTAGCGACTTGATCAGGTTGACGCCTCCCACGGCTTCCGCCGGGAACAGCTTCAGCACCGGAAAGCCCATCGCGTGCAGGGCCATGGCCTCGGTCGCGGTGGCCACGCCCGGCATGACCGGCACAGGCGCTTCGGCGAGCGCCTCGGCGAGCGCAGGCGGGCAGCCCGGGCTGACAAGGAAGCGCGCGCCGGCGTCGATCGATTTCTGGATCAGTTCCGGGCGGGTCACCGTGCCGGCGCCCACGATGGCGTCCGGCACCTCGGCAGCGATGGCCGCGATGGCTTCCAGCGCCACCGGCGTGCGCAGCGTCACTTCGATCAGCGGGAGCCCGCCTTCGACGAGCGCCCGGGCGAGCTTCACGCCGGCGGCGACGCTCGGCACCGTGACCACGGGAACGACCGGGGCGCGGGCGAGAAGGTAGCTGGGATCAGGGAGCGACATCGGACACCTTTGGAGCTTTGCGGATATCAGGAAGGCCGGCAGGCGGGCAGACTTCGTCGAACCATCTATGGCCAATGCAAGAACCGTGCGGCGGGTGCCGCCGCACGGAACGAAGATTCGTGCAGCGCGCACAACACGCTGTTTCGCCGCCGCATATAACGCATTAGCCTGACTGTTCGACGAAATCAGCCTGTTTGCGTGCCGCCTGGAATCTCTCGCACATGTTCAACATCGATGCACCTTATCCCCGCGACCTGATCGGCTATGGCCGGACCCCGCCCGATCCAAAATGGCCGGGCGGCGCGCGCGTCGCGGTGCAGTTCGTCGTCAATTACGAGGAGGGCGGGGAAAACTGCATTCTCCACGGGGATGCGGCCTCCGAAGCCTTTCTGTCGGAAATCGTCGGCGCACAGCCCTGGCCGGGCCAGCGCCACATGAACATGGAATCGATCTACGAATACGGCTCGCGCGCCGGCTTCTGGCGCCTGTGGCGGCTGTTTTCGTCCCGCGGCCTGCCGGTCACGGTCTACGGCGTCGCCACGGCGCTGGCGCGCAACCCGGAAGCCGTGGCGGCGATGAAGGAAGCGGAGTGGGAGATCGCCAGCCATGGGCTGAAATGGATCGACTATCGCGACCACAGCTACGAGGCCGAGAAGGCGGATTTCGAGGCGGCCACCGCCCTGCACACCCATGTCACCGGTGAGCGGCCGCTGGGATGGTACACCGGGCGCACCTCGGTCCACTCACGCCGGATCGTCATGGAAGAAGGTGGGTTCCTTTATGACTCGGATATCTATTCGGACGACCTGCCCTTCTGGGTCGAGGGGCCGCGCGGTCCGCATCTGAGCATTCCCTACACGCTGGACACCAACGACATGCGTTTTGCGGTGGCGGCGGGCTTCAACTCCAGCGAGTCGTTCTTCACCTATCTGCGCGATAGCTTCGATGCGCTCTATGCCGAGGGAGAACATGCGCCCAAGATGCTGAGCATCGGGCTGCACTGCCGGCTGGTCGGCCGGCCGGGGCGCATTATCGGGCTGCAGCGCTTCCTCGATCACATCGCCCGCCACGACCGGGTGTGGGTGCCACGCCGCATCGACATCGCCCGGCACTGGCACGAACATCACAAGCCGGCCTGAGGCTGGCCATCATGAGGTTGACCATGCGCATGTTCCGACTGGCGAGCCTCGCCGCTTTCGGTGTCTTCACGGCGGTCGCGGCGCAGGCCGCCGACAGCATCGTCATCCCGGTGCCCAAGGGCAGCTCGGTCTCCACCACCAAGGTCACCTACACCTGCGATCGCATCAAGACGCTGGAGGCGAACTACATCAACGCCCCGCCGACCTCACTGGCGACGATCCGCTTCAACCGCGAGTTCGTGGTAATGGCGAACGTGCTCGCGGGCTCGGGCGCGCGCTACGCCGGTGATCGGTTCATCTGGTGGACCAAGGGCAATGGCGGCAGTCTCTACGATCTTACCAAAGGCGAGGACGCGCCCCCGATCGCCACCTGTACGCAGGACTGAGTGGCGGTGCGGGCCGGCCTGCGCCGCCGCGCCGCGCCGTTACGCCTCGCTGCGCGCGCCCAGAAGCTGAGGCAGGTGGCTCTGCAGCACATAGATGAGCAGCGCCGTCGTCCAGCCGAACATCATGATGCCGCTTCCCGCCGCCATGGGGCCGAGCAGCCGGGTGCGCGTGACCTGGAGCGCGTCGCCATAGCCAAGCGTCGTGTAGTTGACGAAGGCGGTGTAATAGGCGTCGGAGGGGTTCGGCACCAGGCCGAGCCAAGTATAGACCCCCGCCCATATGCCAACCTCGACGAGATGCGCGCTGAGCAGGATGATGTTCGCCGTCAGCAGGGCAAAGGTGAGGCGCATATGCGGATGCTTCCACAGTGTTTTCGCGAATGGACGCGTCAACGCCATCAGCATGGCGGTCGCCCCCAGATGCACCAGCATGACCGCAACGTTCACCGACGCGCCCGTCATAAGTTCGTTGAGCATCGCATCTTCTCCACCACCAATCCGCGGTGTGTAGCATGAGCAGGACGGCGAAAATTCGACCTCTCCAGCCGGATGAGATTTCGCTCGCGGTCGACTGGGCGGCAGCGGAAGGGTGGAACCCCGGCCTCGCCGATGCCGGTTGCTTCGGCACCGTCGATCCGCAGGGCTTCTGGGTCGCCGAGGTCGATGGCGTGCCGGCGGCGACGCTCTCGGTGGTGAATTACGATGACCGGTTCGCCTTTCTCGGCTTTTACATCGTGCGGCCGGATTTGCGCGGGCAGGGGATCGGCTGGGCGTTGTGGCAGGCGGGCATGGCGCATGCGGGCACACGCACGGTCGGGCTGGATGGCGTGCTGGCCCAGCAGACCAACTATGCCCGCGTCGGCTTCACCTTCGCCTATCGCAACATCCGCTACTCCGGCCCGCTCCCGCCCATGGCGGGCGCTGATACGGGGGAGGGGACGGTCGATCTCGCGGCGGTTCCTTTCGAGCAGATCGCGGCGAGCGATGCGGCGATCTTTCCCGCCCCGCGCGCGGCCTTCCTCAAGGCCTGGATCTCGGCGCCCGGCCATGTGGGGCGCGCGCTCGTGAGCGAGGGGCGGCTGGTGGGCTGGGGTGTGGTGAGGCCGGCGCGGTCGGGCTGGAAGATCGGGCCTCTGGTGGCGCAGGACGAGAGGGCAGCGGAGCGGCTGTTCGGCGCGCTTTGCGCGGGGGCGCAGCGTGAGGCCTCGTCCAGCATCGACACCGTGGTGCTCGACGTTCCCGAACCCAATGCCGCCGCCGTGGCACTGGCACGCCGCCACGGGCTCACGCCGGTGTTCGAGACCGCGCGCATGTATACCGGGCCGATCCGCGCCGTGGACCTTGGTCGTCTCTACGGCGTAACCAGCTTCGAACTGGGGTAAGGCGTCGTCAAATCCGGTCCTGGCTCAGGCCTTCGCCCGGCCTGGCGCCCAGATGGTGGCGATGGCAATGCCGCCCAGCACCAGTGCGTATCCGACCGCATGATAAAGATGGGGCACCTCGCCCAGGAACAGGATCGCGAGGATGGAGCCGAACATCGGCATCAGATGGAAGAACGGGGCCGCCCGGTTCGGGCCGATGAGCTGCACCCCGCGGATGAAGAACAGATAGGCCAGCACCGAGGGAAACAGCGCCACATAGGCGATGGTCAGGATCGTGGTGGTGTCGAAGATCACCTGCGCCCCCGTGGCGCGTTCCATCGCGAAGAGCGGCGTGAGGAACAGCAGACCGAGCAGCATGGTCGAGGTGAGAAAGCCGAGCTGCGACATGGCGGGTCGGCGCGCCAGCAGCGAGGAGTAGATGCCGTAGATCACCATGGCGACGATGACCCACAGGTCGCCCTGGTTGAACTCGATGCGCATCAGCACGCCCGGGTCGCCACGGCAGATGATGGTGAGTACCCCCATCAGCGACAGGCCGATGCCCACGGCCTGGCCGCCCGAGAGGCGTTCGCCGTTCAGCGCCAGCGACCAGAAGGCGATCATGAGCGGACCGGTGGACTGGATCAGCAGTGCGTTGATCGCGGGCGTGAACTGGAGCGCGTAATAGGCAATGGTATTGAACAGCGCGATGCCCGTGAGGCCAAGCACCGCCAGCAGCCGCCAGTGCCGAAGAATGAGCGGATAGTCCTTTCGCAGCGCCGGCCAGGCAAAGGGCAGCAGGATCAGGGAAGCCAGCGTCCAGCGCGTCCATGCCAGCGTCACCGGCGGCACATGCCCGGCGGCGTGACGGCCGAGCACAAGGTTCCCCGCCCAGAACAGCGACACCAGGGTCAGCAGGAGATAGGGAGCGTCGAGCAGGCGACGGAGCATGGTGGGACCGGGCAGAGTCTGAGATGGGCCGTCGACGCGAGGCCTCTGGCGGACCAATGGTCTAGAATATTTCGAGCCGCGATGTACCCGCCTGTTCGATGAATAAAGCTTATGTTGCGGCGCACTTTGTTGATGGGAGCGCAGCATCCCCGGACGGGCCCGGTGTGCTGCGTCACGCCTCATGCGCGGCGGCCTGGTGCGGCGGCGCAGGCAGACCGCCCGATGGGCCGTGGTGGCTCGCTGTGTCCCTAGCCGGCAGTCCGGCTGATGACATGGAGCTGGGTGCCCCAGGGATCGGCGACGCTGAAACCATTGTCGAGCGCCACAAGCGTCTCGCCCGCCGCGCCGAGCCGGTCATGCACGGCCTTCACCGAGGCTTCGTCCGGCAGCACGATTTCGAAATGGGCAAGGCCCACGCTGCCCGCCGGCGGCGCCCCGCCGCCCCGGCTCTGCCAGATATTGAGCCCGAGATGATGATGGTAGCGGCCGGCGCTGACGAACAGCGCCCCGGGATAGCGGTCGGTCGTCACATCGAAGCCGAGACGCTCCACATAGAAGCGACGTGCCCGGTTTATGTCGCCGACCTGGAGATGCACGTGGCCGACCACAATGCCCGCCGGCATCGGCGTGTCCAGCGGTGCATCGGCCGGCAGGTCGGCAAGAACGGAGCGCAGGTCGAGCCGGTAGGTCGCCATCTCCACCATCGTGCCATTCCAGACCCAGTCATGGGCCGAGCGGTCGCGATAGACTTCAATGCCGTTGCCATCGGGGTCTTCAAGATAGAGCGCTTCGCTCACCACATGGTCCGAGGCGCCAAGCGGCACGCCGGCCGCGATGAAGCGGCGCAGCACCACGGCGAGGGCAGGGCGGTCCGGGACCAGAATCGCCACATGGAACAGCCCGGTGGTGCCACGCGGCCGCGGCCGGCTGTGGGCGATGGCGTCAAGTTCGATCAGCGTCTGCGTACCCGCTCCAAGACGCACCACGCCATCGGGCCCGGTGCCGAGCACAGCGAGGCCGATAACCCGCGTGTAGAAGTCCACGGAACGGGCGGCATCCGCCACCCGCAGGCGCACCGCGCCCATGCGCAGCTGCGCCGGCATCCCGGCGCTGTTCGCCGGCGTGGCAGTCGTATCAGGAGACACGGGCGGCAGCGGGGAGGTGGCGGCGGTCATCATCACTCTCTTGAGTCGGCTCTTGGGCAGGTTGCCCATTGCTAAAGTCGCCATCACGCCTGGCGCCTGCAAGCGTCGAGGCGTTGCGAAGACGCAATATCGACCTGTTGCGGACGCCGAGGCGCGACGGCATGCCGCGCAGGGTGCGGACATCAGGCACAATTTCTTGCCTCGTTCCTGCGCTTCCCTTAAGACGATGCAGCCCCGGTCGGATCGTTTCGCCGGGGTTTTGTCTGCGTGAGCGGCGCCCCGCGTCTCTCCTTGCGCGCAATCAGGAGCTTTGCTCGTGGCGAATGTGGTCGTCGTCGGTTCCCAGTGGGGCGACGAGGGAAAAGGCAAGATCGTCGATTGGCTCAGTGAGCAGGCGGACGTGGTCGTCCGCTTCCAGGGTGGCCATAACGCCGGTCATACGCTGGTGGTCGGCAATACGACCTATAAGCTGTCGCTGCTGCCCTCCGGGCTGGTGCGCGGCGCGCGCCTGTCGGTCATCGGCAATGGCGTGGTTCTGGATCCGTGGGCGCTGGTCGACGAGATCGGGCGCATCAGCGCGCAGGGCGTGGAAATCACCCCCGAGCGTCTGCGCGTCGCCGAGAACGTCTCGCTGATTCTGCCGCTGCACCGCGAGCTCGATGCGATTCGCGAGAACGCGGCCGCGTCCGGCACCAAGATCGGCACCACCAAGCGCGGCATCGGCCCGGCCTATGAGGACAAGGTGGGGCGTCGTGCCATCCGCCTGGTCGACCTGGCCTTTCCCGCGACGCTGGACGAGAAGATCGAGCGGCTGCTGGCCCATCACAATCCGCTGCGCCGGGGGCTGGGCATCGACGAGGTCGACGCCGCCGGGCTGCGCGACGTTCTCATGGAGGTCGCGTCGAAGGTGCTGCCGTTCATGGACCGCACCTGGGCGCTGCTCGATGATGAGCGCCGGCACGGTTCCAAGATCCTGTTCGAGGGCGCGCAGGGCGCACTGCTCGATGTGGACCACGGCACCTATCCCTTCGTGACCTCGTCCAACACCGTGGCGGCGCAGGCGGCGACCGGCTCCGGCCTGGGGCCGGGAGCGCTCGACTATGTGCTCGGAATCACCAAAGCCTATACGACCCGCGTCGGTGAGGGGCCTTTCCCCTCGGAGCTGCACGACGAGATCGGTCGCCAGATCGGCGAGCGGGGCCACGAATTCGGAACCGTGACCGGCCGTGCCCGCCGCTGTGGCTGGTTCGACGCGGTACTGGTGCGCCAGACCGTGCGTACCTCCGGCATCAACGGCATCGCCCTGACCAAGCTTGACGTGCTCGACGGCTTCGATGAGCTGAAAGTGTGCACCCGTTACCGCCTCGGCGACCAGGAGATCGACTATTTTCCTGCCGGACAGGATGCGCAGGCTGCGGTCGAGCCGATCTATGAGACGATTGAGGGCTGGAGCGAATCGACCGCCGGTGCCCGCTCCTGGGCCGAGCTTCCGGCCGAGGCAGTGAAATATGTGCGTCGTATCGAAGAACTTATTGGATGCCCGGTGGCGTTGCTTTCCACCAGCCCCGAGCGCGATGATACGATCCTGGTGCAGAATCCCTTCGAGTCGTGAACGGCAAGTGATGCGCCAAATCTGATGGCCGATTATTATCCGCTCCTCGCACGTGCCATTGGTGGGCTCCCCAACAAGTCGGGGGATGCCCGCCGTGTGGTTTTCGAGCGCGCCCGACGGGCGCTGATAACGCAGCTGCGCGGCGCTGAGCCGCCGCTCGCGGACAGCGACATCGTGCGCGAGCAGCATGCGCTCGAAGACGCGATCCGTCGGCTTGAAGCCGAGTACGGCGCGCCGGTGCCGGCACCCGAGACGGAACCACCCGGCGAGGCGCCCGCACCCACTCCAGTGTCGCCTCCCGCTCCGGTCGAGACCGCGGCACCCGAGCCCGAGTCTGAGCCTGCTTCCGCACCGGAGCCGCAGCCTGCCGCGCGGCAGGCCGCGCCCTCCTTTGGTGCGCCCGTGGCAGCTCCCGAGCCTTCCTCGGCACATCCTTCGACCGCGTCGGTTGACGACGAGGATGACCTCTATGCCGCGGCGCTCGGTGCGCCCTCGCCCCGTCTCGCCGCCGATCGCCGGGACCCTCGCGGCCTGCCCGCTGACGACTTCGTCGGGCTCCGGCCTGCACAGGATGACGGCCACGCGGACCCGTTCCGGGCCGGGGGCGACGGCGACGGCCATCCCGCTTCCTTGGATGAGCAGCCCGATGCCAAGCCGGGGCGCGGACGACTGATTGCGGGCGTGATCGTGGTGCTGCTGCTCATCGCCGGTGCGGCGGTGGGATATACCCAGCGGGAAGCCATCCTTGCGCTGATGGGGCGGACCTCCAGCACCCAGGCCACCTCGATCCCCGCCACCGCCCCCACGGGCGCGCCGGCGCCGGAGCTGACCAAGTCGACCGACCGCATTGTCCAGGCACCGTCGGACGGCACCCGTGCGGCCTCGACGGGAACGTCGCAGCCGGCGGCGTCACAGGGGCAGGGCGTGGGCGTGGCGCAGCGCGCGGTTCTGTTCGAGGAAAGCCCGGGCGGTGGCGACCAGGGGCTGCAGCAATATGTCGGCAACGTGGTCTGGGAGACGGAGACGTTCTCGCCAGGGCAGGGCATGGCGTCCGATATCGGCATTCGTGGCACGATCACCATTCCGGACCGCAACATCAAGGCGGTCCTGCGGGTGCGGCGCAACCAGGATGCCAGCATCCCCGCCTCGCACATCATCGAGGTCCAGTTCGATCTGCCGCCGGACTTCGATCTCGGGCCGGTGGCGAATGTGCCCGGCATCCGCTCGAAGGCCGTGGAAAGCGCATCCGGCGCGCCGCTGACGGGTATCTCGGTGAAGGTCGCGCCGGGTTACTTCCTGATCGGCCTGTCCTCGCTTCCCCAGGAACGCCAGCGCAATCTCGGGATGCTCATTACCCGCAACTGGCTCGACATTCCGACCGTTTTTGAGAACGGACGGCGCGCCATTCTGGTGCTGGAGAAGGGCGTGCCGGGAGATCAGGCCTTCCGCCAGGCGTTCTCCGCCTGGGGCCTGCCGCTGCCGCCGCAGACAGAGCCGGCGAACTGACCGATTTGACCTCCGCTGGAGTGTCGGCCCGGCTCGCTGCCGGACGCTGACGGGTATCGTCGCGCTGAACCAGCGCGCGATGCGTCGTGCTATCCGGCACGGCGAGCGGCCCATATCGGGCGCCCCGAATGCCGGGCGGGATCGGCACCTCGACCTGTTCAGACAAATACATGCGGGAACGACTCACGCGCGGCATGCGGTTGCCCGGGAGGGGTCCGCTATGCGCATTGTGCAGTGCGGTCTCTCATTATCAGGTATACCAAATACCAGATACACAGATTAGGGTGGCGGCAACTTCAGCCGACACTCGGGGTCCTCGCATGTTCCAGACGGTGTTTCCCGTCCTGCCGCTGCTCATCATCTGCCATGCCTGGATGACCATCATGGTCGTCGAGACGCTCGATCGCGAGGACGGCGCAGCGTTGCCGCCGGAGTGCTACCCGGTCTGACAACAAAAAACCCCGCGCCGGCTGGCGCGGGGTTCTTCATTTCACAGGTGAGCGAAAGGCTCAGGCGGCGGCGCGCTTGTTCAGCACGTCGACCAGGGTCTTGCCGAGACGGGCCGGGGACGGGGAGACGGTGATCCCGGCCTCTTCCATCGCCGCGATCTTGTCTTCCGCGCCACCCTTGCCACCGGAGATGATGGCGCCGGCATGGCCCATGCGGCGACCGGGAGGGGCGGTGCGGCCGGCGATGAAGCCAACCATCGGCTTCTTGCGGCCGCGCTTGGCTTCGTCCTTGAGGAACTGCGCCGCTTCTTCCTCGGCCGAGCCGCCGATCTCACCGATCATGACGATCGATTCAGTCGCGTCGTCGGCCAGGAACATCTCCAGCACGTCGATGAACTCGGTGCCCTTGACCGGATCGCCGCCGATACCCACGGCCGTGGTCTGGCCGAGGCCCTCCTGCGAGGTCTGGAACACCGCTTCATAGGTCAGGGTACCGGAACGCGAGACCACGCCGACCGAGCCCTTCTTGAAGATGTTGACCGGCATGATGCCGATCTTGCACTCGCCGGCGGTGACGATGCCCGGGCAGTTCGGCCCCACGAGACGGGACTTGGAGCCGTCCAGCGCGCGCTTCACCTTCACCATGTCGAGCACCGGAATGCCTTCGGTGATGCAGACGATGAGCGGGATTTCCGCTGCGATCGCCTCGCAGATGGCATCGGCCGCGCCCGGAGGCGGCACGTAGATGACCGAGGCGTCGGCGCCGGTCTTGTCACGTGCCTCGGCGACGGTGTCGAACACCGGCAGGCCCAGATGGGTCATGCCGCCCTTGCCGGGCGAGGTGCCGCCGACCACCTTCGAGCCGTAGGCCAAGGCCTGCTCGGAGTGAAAGGTGCCGTTCTTGCCGGTGAAGCCCTGGGTGATGATCTTGGTGTCTTTGGTGATCAGAACCGACATCACACGGCCTCCTTCACAGCCTTGACGATCTTCTGCGCGGCGTCGTCGAGATCGTCGGCAGGAATGACGTTCAGCCCGCTCTCGCGGATGATCGCCTTGCCTTCCTCGACGTTGGTACCTTCCAGGCGCACAACCAGCGGAACCTTGAGGCCAACCGCCTTCACCGCGGCGATGACGCCGCGCGCGATGACGTCGCACTTCATGATGCCGCCGAAGATGTTGACGAGGATGCCCTTCACCTGCGGATCGGAGGTGATGATCTTGAACGCCGCCGTCACCTTCTCCTCGGTGGCGCCGCCGCCGACATCCAGGAAGTTCGCCGGCTCTTCGCCGTAGAGCTTGATGATGTCCAGCGTCGCCATGGCAAGGCCGGCGCCGTTGACCATGCAGCCGATCGTGCCGTCGAGCGCGATATAGGCGAGATCGTACTTCGAGGCCTCGATTTCCTTGGCGTCTTCCTCCGTCTCGTCGCGCAGCGCCATGATGTCGGCGTGGCGGTAGAGCGAGTTCGAATCGAAGGAGATCTTGGCGTCCAGGCACTTCAGCTCGCCACCCTTGGTGATCACCAGCGGGTTGATCTCGAGCATCGCCATGTCCTTGGCGACGAAGGCATTGTAGAGCTTGTCGACAAGGCTGCCCGCCTGCTTGGCGAGGTCACCGGTCAGGCCGAGCGCCTGGGCGACGGTGCGGCCGTGATGGGGCATGACGCCGGTGGCCGGGTCGATGGAGAAGGTGTGGATCTTCTCGGGGGTCGAGTGCGCGACCTCCTCGATGTCCATGCCGCCTTCCGTGGAGACCACGAAAGCGACGCGCGAGGTCGCGCGATCGACGAGAGCGGAGAGATAGAACTCCTTCTCGATCTCCGAGCCTTCCTCGATATAGACGCGGTTGACCTGCTTGCCGGCCGGGCCGGTCTGGATGGTGACCAGCGTCTTGCCGAGAATCAGCTTGGCGTTCGCGGCCGCGTCGGCGGCGGACTTGACGACGCGAACGCCGCCCTTCTCGCCCGCTTCCGCTTCCTTGAACTTGCCCTTGCCGCGTCCGCCGGCATGAATCTGGCTCTTAACCACCCACACCGGGCCAGCGATCTGCGCGGCGGCCGATTCGGCCTCCGCAGCATTGAGAATCGCTACGCCACTCGGCACGGGAACGCCGAATTCACGGAGCACTCCCTTCGCCTGATACTCATGGATATTCATTCGTCCCGCTCCTCCACAATCGTGCGGCCGAGAGCGCACAGGGCGCCTCCAGCGCCCGACGCTCCCGTCGATTGGCGTATCCTATTTCCCTATAGGCGCTGACGCGCCAAGACGCTACTGCACGAAAGTGTTGCTGAGCGTCCCGATGCCCTCGATCACGATTTCGACCGCGTTTGAGGGCTCTTTCATCGTCCCGACGCCCACCGACGTGCCGCAGCAGATGATGTCGCCGGGATTGAGCGTCATATCGTGCGAGATCCGGCTCACCAGCTGGCGTGCCGAGAAGACCATGTCGCTGATGGGGTAGTTCTGGCGCTCCTGCCCGTTGAGGATGGTGCGAACCGTGAGGCTCGCGGGATCCACATCGGTGGCGACGACCGGGCCGAAGGGGCCGAAGCCGTCGAAGCTCTTGGCGCGGACCCACTGCGCGAAGGTCGCGTCCTTGTTGATGATGTCGGCCGCGGTGATGTCGTTCACGCAGGTGTAGCCGAAGATGTGGCCTTCCGCCGCCTCCTCGGAAACGCCCGTCGCGGTCTTGCCGATCACGATGCCAAGCTCGCCCTCATACACGACCTTTCCGTCATAGGAGGACGGGCGGTGCACAGTGGCACCCGGCGTGGTGAGGCACGAGCCGGCTTTCAAAAGATAGAGCGGGTCGGCCGGAATCGGCGAGTTCAACTTGGCCGCCAGCGCGTGGAAATTGTTCCACAGCGCGATGATCTTGGTCGGCTCGGTCGGCGTCAGAAGCGCGACGTCGGAGAGCGCGAGGCGCTCTCCCGTCGGCTGGGCGCCGTTGAACATGTTCCCGCCATGGACGAGGATGGTGTTCCCCTCAAGCGTGCCGAAGCCGACAGCGCCCGAGTGGCTGTAACGAACCCAATTTGCCATTGTGCAGGAACTCAGTTGTAGCAGCCGGCGATCTGCGCGCGCTGGCGGACCAGCGAGAGCACGATGTCGATGGTCGGGGTCGGGATACCGGCCAGGCGGCCCATTTCCTGAACCACGGTCACCAGCGGGTCGATCTCCATGGCGCGCGTGCGCTCAAGATCCTGCAGCATCGAGGTCTTGTGCGCGCCGACTGCGCCCGCGCCGTCAATGCGACGTTCCACGCCGACCCGGAAATTGACACCGGACTGAACCGCGATTTCCTGCGCTTCCAGCATCATTGCCTTGGCCACCGCGCGGGTGCCCGGATCAGAGGCGATGACATCGAGCGTCGCATGGGTGAGGGCGCTGATCGGATTGAAGCACAGGTTGCCCCACAGCTTCAGCCACAGTTCATCGCGGATGTTGGGCAGCACGGGCGCGCGCATGCCGCCGGCCGAAAAGGCCTCGGACAGCTTGGTGGCGCGATCGGTGATCTCGCCCGAAGGCTCGCCCAGCGGGAACTTGTCGCCATAGACATGCTTGATGACGCCGGGCTCGATCACCTCGGTCGCCGGATAGACGATGCAGCCGATGGCGCGCTCGGGGCGCAGGCCGTTCCACTGCTTCGCGCCCGGGTCGATGCTCTCGAGGGTCTTACCCTCAAGCTGATCGCCGTGCTTGTAATAGTACCAGTACGGCACACCGTTCACGGCGGTGACAACCGCGGTGTCATTGCCGAGAAGCGGCTGCATGGCGTCGACCACGCTGGGAACCTGGTGCCCCTTGAGCGCGACGATCACATAGTCCTGGGGACCGAAATCGGCCGGATTGTCCGAGCAGGGAATGTGCTCGACGCGCTCTTCATCATCGATGAGAAGCTTCAGGCCGTTCTTCCTCATGGCTTCGAGGTGGGCGCCGCGTGCGATGAGACTGACGTCGACGCCGGCGCGCTTCAGCTGGACACCGACATAACCGCCGATTGCGCCAGCACCATAGATGCAGACCTTCATTGGACTCCCTCCTGCCCGTGCGACCCCCGCGGTCGCCGGAACTTGTTTTGGTATTTTGTATGCCATGATTGGGGAGACTGCCCCCTTAGTCAAGGCCGATGTGACGGGCGTGATAATACGTCGCGCATATTATGCCGCATCCGAAGCTACGCGGGGCGTGTTTGCGACGTGTCCTCCAAGTTACGTCGGCAACTAGCGGTTTGTCCACGGTGTATAGAAGAGAACAATTGTCTCCACGAATGTTCAAAAGACTGTTCGGGAGTTCAGCTTCACTATCGGGACAGCATTGCTTACTGGTTCCCGAAAACAGTTCGGGGGCGCAAGGCGCCCCCGAAGGTCATTTTGAATTCATAATTCAGAAATGGTCAGGCGTCCGGCGAAACGGTGTGGTTCGCCATCATCTCCAGCGCCTTCACCAGCGCCGAATGATCCCATGCCGCGCCGCCATTGGCCGCGCAGGCCGAGAACAGCTGCTGCGCGATCGCCGTCGCGGGAAGCGACATCTGAAGCTGACGCGCGCCATTCAGCGCCAGGTTCAGGTCCTTCTGGTGAAGCTCGATGCGGAAGCCGGGGTTGAAGGTCCGGTTCACCATGCGCTCGCCATGCACTTCCAGAATGCGCGAATTGGCGAAGCCGCCCATCAGCGCCTGGCGCACCTTTGCCGGGTCCGCACCCGCCTTGGACGCGAACAGCAGGGCCTCGCCCACCGCCTGGATGGTCAGCGCGACGATGATCTGGTTCGCGACCTTGGTGGTCTGGCCATCGCCATTTCCGCCCACGAGCGTGATGTTCTTGCCCATCTTCTCGAACAGCGGCTTCACCGTCTCGAAGGCCTTGTCCGGGCCGCCGACCATGATGGTGAGCGAGGCGGCCTTGGCGCCGACCTCGCCGCCCGACACCGGCGCATCGAGGTAGTCGCAGCCGAGGTCGTTGACCTTCTTCGCGTATTCCTTGGTCTCGACCGGGGCGATCGACGACATGTCGACCACGATCTTGCCGGGGGTGAGGCCGGCAGCGATGCCGCCTTCGCCGAACAGCGCCGCGCCGACATGCGGGGTGTCCGGCACCATGATGATGATGATATCGGCGTTCTTGGCCACTTCCGTGGCGTTGGCACAGGCGACGCCGCCCTTGCCGGTGAGCTCGGCCGAAACCGGCTTGATGTCATAGAGATAGAGAGTGTGGCCCGCATCGATCAGGTGGCCGGCCATGGGCGCACCCATGATGCCGAGACCGACAAATCCAACCTTCGCCATCGTCTGTTCCTCGTTTTCCTAGACTGCGTTTCTTGACCGTCGCGGCCTCACGCCGCGCCGGTGAGCGTCTTCAGCCAGCCGAGACCGGCCACCGTGTCGCCCTTCGGCTTGTACTCGCACCCGACCCAGCCGGCGTAGCCGATCGAATCGAGGTAGCGGAACATGAACTCGTAGTTGATCTCGCCCGTACCCGGCTCGTTGCGGCCCGGATTGTCGGCGAGCTGAATGTGCGAGATCAGCGGCAGGTTCGCCTCGATGGTCCGGGCGAGGTCACCTTCCATGATCTGCATATGGTAGATGTCGTACTGGATGAAGAGATTGTCCGAGCCGACCTCTTCGATGATCGCCTTGGCCTGTTTGGTGTAGTTCAGGAAGAAGCCCGGAATGTCACGGGTGTTGATCGGTTCGATCAGCAGCTTCAGGCCGGCTTCCTTGATCTTCGGCGCGGCGACCTTCAGGTTTTCCACGAAGGTCTTGTGCAGCACCTCGCGCTCGACACCCGCGGGCGCGATGCCTGCGAGAATGTTCACCTGCGGGCATTCGAGTGCCGTCGCATAGCTGATGGCCTTGTCGATGCCGGCGCGGAACTCGTCCACGCGATCCGGCAGGATGGCGATGCCGCGCTCGCCCGCACCCCAGTTTCCGGCGGGCAGATTGTGCAGCACCTGCTTCAGGCCGTTGGCTTTGAGCTTGGCGACGAGGTCCTCCACCGCGAAATCGTAGGGGAAGAGATACTCAACGCCAGCAAAGCCGGCTTCGGCGGCCTTCTCGAAACGATCGAGGAAGGGCACCTCGTTGAACAGCATGGTCAGATTGGCGGCAAAACGGGGCATGAACCGCTCCTAGGCAGGGACAGGATTTTATGGGCGGATGGCGCGCTCCGGTGAGGGGCGCGCTCCGACGGTATGGACGCACTTTCCTGTCGATCGCATGAAAGCGCGTCGGACGTAAGGGTGCGGACCGCAATCCGCATCCCCACGCCGAGACGGGGCGCTGAGGCCCCGCCGATCACACGCTTGCCTTGGCACCTTCGAGCGGGAGGTCGAGGACCTCCTCGAACTCGTTGACGTTGTCGATCTCGGTGCCCATGGCGATGTTGGTGACGCGCTCGAGGATGAACTCCATCACCACCGGGACCTGATGTTCCTTCATCAGGGCCTTGGCCTTCACGAAGGCGTCCTTGAACTCGTTGGGCGAGGAGACGCGCACCGCCTTGCAGCCGAGGCCTTCGGCAACGGCAACATGGTCGACGCCGTAACCGGCATTTTCCTCGGCGTTGATGTTGTCGAAGGCCAGAGAGACCTCGAAGTCCATGTTGAAGCCGCGCTGCGCCTGACGGATCAGGCCCAGATAGGAGTTGTTCACGACCACATGGAGGTAGGGCAGCTTGTGCTGGGCGCCCACCGCCAGTTCCTCGATCATGAACTGGAAGTCGTAATCGCCCGAGAGCGCCACGATCTCCGCGTCCGGATCCGCCGCGCGCACGCCGAGGGCGGCGGGCAGGGTCCAGCCGAGGGGCCCGGCCTGGCCGCAGTTGATCCAGTTGCGGGGCTTGTAGACGTGCAGCATCTGCGCGCCGGCGATCTGCGACAGGCCGATGGTCGAGACGTAACGGGTGTCACGGCCGAACGCCTCGTTCATCTCTTCATAGACGCGCTGCGGCTTCAGCGGCACGTTGTCGAAATGGGTCTTGCGCAGCATGGTGTTCTTGCGCGCCAGGCATTCCGCCGCCCAGGCCGAGCGGTCCTTCAGCTTGCCGGCAGCCTTGTATTCCTTGGCCACCTCGATGAAGAGATCGAGCGCGGCGCCGGCATCGGAGACGATGCCGAGATCGGGACCGAACACGCGGCCGATCTGGGTCGGCTCGATGTCGACATGGATGAACTTGCGGCCCTTGGTGTAGACCTCCACCGACCCGGTGTGACGGTTCGCCCAGCGATTGCCGATGCCGAACACGAAGTCCGAGGCCAGCATGTTCGCGTTGCCGTAGCGGTGCGAGGTCTGCAGGCCGCACATGCCGGCCATCAGGTCGTGGTCGTCGGCGATGGTGCCCCAGCCCATCAGGGTCGGGATGACCGGCACGCCGGTGAGCTCGGCGAATTCCACCAGCTTGTCGGACGCGTCGGCATTGATGATGCCGCCGCCGGAAACGATGAGCGGCTTCTCCGCCTCGTTCAGCATGGCAATGGCCTTCTCGGCCTGCTTGCGCGTCGCGGCCGGCTTATAGGCCGGGAGCGGGGAGTAGGTGTCCTCGTCGAACTCGATCTCGGCGAGCTGCACGTCGATCGGCAGGTCGATCAGAACCGGGCCGGGACGGCCGGAGCGCATGACATGGAACGCCTGCTGGAACACCATCGGCACCAGCGCCGGCTCGCGGACCATGACGGCCCACTTCGCGACCGGCTTGGCGATCGATTCGATGTCGACGGCCTGGAAGTCTTCCTTATAGAGCCGTGCGCGCGGCGCCTGGCCCGTGATGCACAGGATCGGGATCGAATCGGCGGCCGCCGAATAGAGGCCGGTGATCATGTCCGTGCCGGCCGGGCCGGAGGTGCCGATGCACACGCCGATGTTGCCGGCCTTCGCGCGGGTGTAGCCTTCAGCCATGTGCGAGGCGGCCTCGACATGCCGCGCCAGGATATGGCGGGTCTTGCCGTAGGCGCGCATGGCGGAATAAAGCGGATTGATCGCGGCGCCGGGCACGCCGAAGGCGACAGAAACGCCTTCCTTCTCGAGAACCCGAATCGCTGCATCGACGGCACGCATCTTGGCCATGGCATTTCCTCCTGGCGTCATCGCCGGTGAGGGCATCCCCCTTGAATTCAGGGGCGGCGGTGCCCGGCACCGGACTTCGCACTTGTTCAAAATCTCCGGTTTCGGTTGCCGCGCGCGATGCCTGGCGCCGAGCCGGCGGCATGCGCTGCAACAAAATCCTTTCCGCACTGCGGGAAGGATTTCCGAAATCGGAGGAAACATGCCATGGCCTCCGCATTTCCGCAATACGGGATGTATTTCTGATTTGCGAAAAAATAGCGGATGCGCCTTTATGCTAATGCGAGCATGAGGCCGCGTGATGCCATAACCGCCGGGCACTGGCGGATCGCAGGGAGGAGACAGGGTTGGGAGCTGATATGCGCACGACGGATGCCGTTACCCCCACGCGTCGCCGCGGCCGGCCTTCCAACTCGGGCGGGACAGAAACCGGCGGCGAGGTGCAGTCGCTGGACCGTGCCATCGCGCTTCTGGAGGTGCTCGCGCTGTCCGACGGCATGACCCTGAGCGAGGTTGCCCGCGCGGCCGAACTTCCCACTTCGACCGTGCACCGGCTGCTCACCACGCTGGAGCGGCGCGGGCTCGTGGGTCATGATCCCGCGACCGGGCAGTGGATGGTCGGCCTTGGACTTTTCCGCATCGGTTCGGCCTATCTGCGCATCCGGAAACTGCCGGAAATCGCGCGTGGCGTATTGCGCGAGCTCTCGCTCGGCGTGAACGAGACGGTGAACCTGTCGCTGATCGACGGGCCGCACCTGATCTGCGTGGCGCAGGTGGAAAGCCACGCCGCGGTCCGGGCCTTCTTCCGCATCGGGGGCGATCTTCCCATCCATGCCTCGGGCGGAGGCAAGGCGATCCTTGCCTTCATGAACCCGGAAGCGCGCCGGGCCTGGCTCGGCGGCGACCAGCTCCAGCGTTTCACGGAGCACACTCATGTCAGCCGGCGCGCATTGCAGATCGACCTGGTGTCGATTGCGGACCGCGGCTATTCGATCGACGACGAGGAGCACACGCCGGGCATGCGCTGTGTCGCGGCGGCGGTGCTGGATGAATGGCGCGAGCCGGTGGGCGCGATCTCGATTTCGGCCCCGACCGTGCGCATGCCGCCCGAGCGTATTGCGGATCTCGGACGCCAGGTCCGCGAGGCGGCGCAGCGCCTGACCACACGCTATTCGGGGCTTTGACGGGCGGCCTTCGCGGTACCCCGTCTGCGGCCCTCTTCCGCCCGGAACCCCTTTTCCTGAACTCTCGCCAAGTCCCGTTCGGGCCGCCTGACCGCGGCCACGACGAGCCATGCTCGCGGGGCCGTGGGATGGCCTGGCGGGGGAGGGGCCGTCCCCAGGGTTCGCTTTGCACAGGTCAAAAAAAACGCCGGCGTTCCGCTCGTCGGAAGCGCCGGCACCAGTCGCCTAGGAGGAACCGAACGTCGGGAAAAAAAACCCTTCGTCCTGCTCCGGGAGGCTCGTGTGCCGCGGCCCGCTCATGACGGCCCGCGTGCAAATCTGCAATGAAGAAGCGTCCTCATCCTCATTGGCCATGCCCGGATCGTCAGGCCGATGTGGCGGACGATGAGGGCGATGGGTGCGGTGTGGTTCGCTTCAGTGGACACCGGGCCGTCGAGGACGGTCCGGTGCCTGATGCCGTGCGCAAGGCGCCTGGGATCGACCGAGGGTCAGACCGCCTTGGCGTCGTGCATCTCGGCGATTTCTTCCTGGCTGTAGCCAAGGTCGGCGAGCACTTCGTTGGTGTGCTGGCCAAGCAGCGGCGAGGCGGTGATTTCGACCTCGACGTCGGAGAACTTGATCGGCGAGCCGACGGTCAGGTACTTGCCGAGCTTGGGGTGATCGACCTCGACCACGGTGCCGCTCTTGCGCAGCGACGGGTCGGTGGAGATCTCCTTCATCGACAGCACCGGCGCGCAGGGGATGTCGAACTTGCGCAGGATGTCGATGGCCTCGAACTTGGTCTTGTCAGCCAGCCAGCTTTCGATGAAGGCGAAGATGTCGAAGATCTTGTCCTGGCGGGCTTCGGCGGTGTTGTAAGCCGCGTCGTCGATCCACTCCGGCTTGCCGAGAGCCTTACAGATCGGCGCCCAGGCATGACCCTGAATGGTGAAGTAGATGTAGGCGTTGGGGTCGGTTTCCCAGCCCTTGCACTTCAGCACCCAGCCCGGCTGGCCGCCGCCGCCCGCGTTGCCGCCGCGCGGCACCACGTCCGAGAACTCGCCGTGGGGGTACTGGGGGTACTCTTCGAGATAGCCCAGCGCATCGAGGCGCTGCTGGTCGCGCAGCTTCACGCGGCACAGGTTCAGCACCGAATCCTGCATCGACACGGCGACCTTCTGGCCCTTGCCGGTCTTCACCTTCTGGTGGAGCGCGGTCAGGATGCCGATGGCGAGGTGCATGCCGGTGTTCGAGTCGCCGAGGGCGGCGGCCGACACGGTCGGGGGGCCGTCCCAGAAACCGGTGGTCGAGGCGGCGCCGCCAGCGCACTGCGCGACGTTCTCGTAGACCTTCAGGTCCTCATAGGCGTGGCCTTCCGAGAAGCCCTTCACCGAGGCGAGGATCATGCCGGGGTTGAGCGACTGGATGTGCTCCCAGGTGAAGCCCATGCGATCGAGCGCGCCGGGGCCGAAATTCTCGACCATGACGTCCGACTCTTTGATCAGCCGGGTCAGGACGTCCTTGCCCTGCTGGGTCTTGGTGTCCAGCGTGAGCGAGCGCTTGTTGGAGTTCAGCATGGTGAAATACAGCGCGTCGGCGTCCTTGACGTGGCGCAGCTGCGAGCGTGTGACATCGCCCGCGCCGGGGCGCTCGACCTTGATCACGTCGGCGCCGAACCAGGCAAGAAGCTGCGTGCAGGCAGGACCGGCCTGGACGTGCGTGAAATCGATAATCTTAATACCTTCGAGGGGCTTAGACATCTCGTCGACTTCCCTTTTAACCGTTAACAGTCCGACGGAGGCTCACCCTGCCGCCGGAAAGTGAATTCCCATCCCTCTTGGATGGAAATACTTCATTCTCCCCAACCTGCGGTCCGGATTGGACCTCAGGCAACTCCCAGGTGGTGAATCGAGTTCGGAAATGTTCTCACGACTTCTTGTCGCTCACCCTGGCCTCACACTCCGCAAGACGTTGGCGCAACGCGCGCTCCTCGGTCCAGCGGACTGTCTCGTCACGGATCACCGCCACCACTTCGTGGGCCGCGCCCGCTTGGTCTGTCAGAAGGGCGACCGTGAACGCGATGGACAGCGTCCGCCCTTCCTTGTGCAGTGCCGGCACGCGCAGAAGCTGCGTGCCGTATCGTGTCTCGCCCGTGCGCATCGTCTCGGCATAACCGTCCCAGTGCCGCCGCCGCTGGCGCTCCGGGATGATCAGGTCGAGCGACTGCCCGAGGGCCTCGTCCTCGGTGAAGCCGAACAGCGCCGTCGCCGCCGCGTTCCACAGCGTGATGCGCCCCTCGGCGTCCGACACCACGACGGCATCGCCGATGGCCGCTACGAGCTGGGTACAGTCAACCGCGCTACGCATAAGGCCTCACCAACCGCCTTCCGCTCCCACGGAAGGACCCACAAGGGGATGCCGGCGCGGGGCGCCGGCATCCGATCTCATTCCGCAGCAACGCGGACCGCGAGGCCCACGGCGCCGGAGGCCTTGACCTCGGCGATCTGCGAATCGTTGAAGCCCAGCACTTCGGCCAGGATTTCCTCGGTGTGCTCGCCCAGCAGCGGCGAGCGCTCGACCTCGACGTCGTTGTCCGACAGCTTGATCGGGTTGCCCACGGTCAGATACTTGCCGCGCGCGGGATGGTCGATCTCGACCAGCGTCCCGGTCGCGTAGAGCGACTGGTCCTCGGAGATCTCCTTCATCGACAGCACCGGCCCGCACGGAATGTCGTACTCGTTCAGGATCTCCATCGCCTCGAACTTGGTGTGGGCCATGGTCCACGCCTCGATGCGGGTGAAGATCTCGTTCAGGTGCGGCAGACGCGCGGCGGGCGTCGCGTAGTTCGGATCGGTCTTCCAGTCGGGCTCGTGGATGACGTCGCAGATCTTCGACCAGACCGGGGCCTGTGTGATGAAATAGATATAGGCGTTGGGATCGTGCTCCCAGTTCTTGCAGCGCAGGATCCGGCCCGGCTGGCCGCCGCCGGAATCGTTGCCCGCCCGCGGAACCGCCTCGCCGAAGGGCACGCCCTCGCCGAACTGGCTGTATTCGCGCAGCGGTCCACGCTCCAGACGCTGCTGGTCGCGCAGCTTGACGCGGCAGAAATTGAGCACCGCGTCCTGCATCGCGCACAGCACCTTCTGGCCGCGGCCGGTCAGCGTGCGCTGGTACAGGGCGGTGACGATGCCCAGCGCCAGATGCAGGCCGGTGCCGGAATCGCCGATCTGCGCGGCGGTGACGAGCGGCAGGCCGTCGCGGAAGCCGGTGGTCGAGGCCGAGCCGCCGGTGCACTGGGCGACGTTCTCATAGACCTTGCAGTCTTCGAACGGGCCGGGGCCGAAGCCCTTCACCGAGGCGAGGATGATGCGCGGGTTGAGCTCCTGGATGCGTTCCCAGGAAAAGCCCATGCGATCGAGCGCGCCGGGAGCAAAATTCTCCACCATCACGTCACAGCTCTTCACCAGCGCCTCAAGGACCTTCTTGCCCTCGGGATTCTTGGTGTCCAGCGTGATGGAACGCTTGTTGGAGTTCAGCATGGTGAAGTAGAGGCTGTCGGCGTTGGGGACGTCGCGCAGCTGAGCGCGCGTAACGTCACCCTCTCCGGGCCGCTCTACCTTGATCACATCGGCGCCGAACCATGCGAGCAACTGCGTGCAGGTCGGGCCGGACTGAACATGCGTGAAGTCTAGGACGCGAACGCCGTCCAATGCCTTGCCCATAGGGTTTCCTCTCGAAGTAGCCGGCGTTTTTTACGCCGTTCTTTTTTGGTCGTCTTGGGGAGTGGCGGACGGGAATTTTCCCCGTCCGCCGGTTTGCAATCAGCTCTTCTTCTTCACAACGCTCTGCGGGTTGAGGCTGCCGATGTTGCCGCTCTCGCTGCCCGCGGCCGGATCGATGACCGCGTTGATGAGGGTCGGCTTGCCGGAGTTCATCGCCTCATCGACGGCGCGCTTCAGCTCGTCCGGGGTCGTCACATTGACACCGACGCCGCCGAAGGCCTCCATCATCAGGTCGTAGCGCGAGTTCTTCACGAACACCGTGGTGCCGGGATCACGACCGGTCGGGTCGGTATCGAGGCCGCGATAGATGCCGTTATTGTTGAAGATGACCACGCAGACCGGCAGGTTGTAGCGGCAGATCGTCTCCACCTCCATGCCGGAGAAGCCGAACGCCGAGTCGCCCTCGACCGCGAGCACCGGCTTGCCAGTCTCGACCGCGGCGGCGATGGCGAAGCCCATGCCGATGCCCATCACGCCCCAGGTGCCGACGTCCAGGCGCTTGCGCGGCTGGTACATGTCGATGACGCCGCGGGCGAGATCGAGCGTGTTGGCGCCCTCATTGACGAGGATCGCGTCGGGGCGCTCCTTGATGACCTGCTTGAGAGCGCCAAGAGCCGAATGGAAGTCCATCGGCGTGGAGTTCTTGAGCAGGCGCTGGGACATCTTGGCGATGTTGACGTCCTTGCGGGCCTTGATGGTCTCGATCCACTCCGACGGGGGAGCGGTCCAGCCGGCCTTCACGCCGTCGAGCAGCGCGGAAATGCACGAGCCGATATCGCCGACCACGGGGGCGACGATCTCGACGTTGGAGTCCATTTCCTTGGGCTCGATGTCGATCTGGATGAACTGCTTGGGCGCGTCACCCCAGGTCTTGCCCTTGCCGTGCGAGAGCAGCCAGTTGAGACGGGCGCCGACCAGCAGGACGACGTCCGAATCCTTCAGCACCGTGGAACGCGCCGCGCCGGCCGACAGCTCGTGGTTGTCGGGCAGAAGGCCCTTGGCCATCGACATCGGCAGGAAGGGAATGCCCGAGGTCTCGATGAAGCTGCGGATCTCGTCGTCGGCCTGGGCATAGGCAGCGCCCTTGCCGAGGATGATCAGAGGACGCTTGGCGCCCTTCAGCACGTCGAGGGCGCGCGTGATCGAGGCCGGGGAGGGGAGCTGGGCCGGGGCCGGGTCGATGACCTTGACCAGCGACTTGGCGCCCTTCTCGGCGTCCACGACCTGCGAGAACAGTTTCGCCGGCAGATCGAGATAGACGCCGCCGGGGCGGCCCGACACCGCCGCGCGGATGGCGCGGGCGACACCGATGCCGATATCCTCTGCGTGCAGCACGCGGAACGCGGCCTTACACAGCGGCTTGGCGATGGCGAGCTGGTCCATCTCCTCGTAGTCGCCCTGCTGAAGGTCGACGATCTCACGCTCCGAGGAGCCCGAGATGAGGATCATGGGGAAACAGTTGGTCGTGGCGTTGGCGAGCGCCGTCAGGCCGTTGAGGAAGCCCGGGGCCGACACGGTGAGGCAGATGCCGGGCTTCTTGGTGAGGAAGCCGGCGATGGCGGCAGCGTTGCCGGCATGCTGTTCGTGGCGGAACGAAATCACCCGAAGACCTTCGGCCTGCGCCATGCGGCCAAGATCGGTGATCGGAATGCCGGGCACTCCGTAGATGGTTTCGATACCGTTGAGCTTGAGCGCATCGATGACGAGGTGGAAGCCGTCGGTGAGCTCCTGCTCAGCGTCGGCGCCAGCGTTTACGTCAATCATTTGTGCGACTGCGGACATCCCGTTATTCCCTCCCAAACACATCCGGCGGGTTCTGCCGCCTTAATCTAAGTCCACATGGTTCTCGACATACCTAGCCAGTCTGAGCGTGTGGTCACGGACCAGACGCTCGGCGCGGTCCGCGTCCCGCGCTTCGATGGCGAGGATGATCTCAAGATGGTCGGACGCCGAACGCTGCGCCCGGTCCATCTCGAAGATCGTGCGGTGACGAATTGCCCGTACGTGAAAGAACAGGTTCTCCGTCATCGCCTCGAGCAGTTTGGAGCCGCTCAACCGTATCAGGGCCTGGTGGAACGCTATATTCGCGGAGGAATATTCGTCACACCGGTCACGCTCGATACGGGAAAGATCGAACTCCTTGAAAAAGGCTCTCAGCTCGGCAATTGCCTCATCGCTTGCGCGCTGTGCGGCAAGGCTGGCCGCCATGCTCTCCAGTGCCGCCCAGGCCTCGATCATCTCGACGATCTCGGCCTTGCTGCGGCGAACTACCAGAATTCCCCGCCGGGGCACGGCACGGAGCAGGCCTTCCTGCTCCAGCATCGCCACCGCCTCGCGGATCGGGGTCCGGCTTGCGCCAAGACGCTCCGAAATATCTCTCTCGTCGAGCAGCATCGGCTCACTTGAGCCGTAGATGTTCATGTTGGTGATGGCTTCCTTCAGAGCGGCGTAGGCCTTGCTCTTGAAGCTTTCCTTGGCCGGCAGTCGTTCGATGGCCAGGCCGTGCTCACCACTTTGCCAACGCTTGCTCAGTACCGCCTTGCTGCTCACAGACACGTCCTCTGCGGATAAACCGCCGGGGAATTCCCGAAACATTGGCATACCAAATACCAAGGTGTCAATCGGGATGTCTCCCTTTCCGGGGAGCGAAGCGCTCCTCTTCCCTAAAGTTATGTGCGCCCCCAATCCCTTTCTAACGTTGGGTTAGCGAGGGGATCGCCCATTCTCAGTATTCAGTATACCACGGCTTTGGACGCGTGGCGAGTTCGCATGAACAGATTGCGGGGCGGGATGTTCAAAAGTTCCGGCGCGGCGAGCGGCGAGCGGCGCGGACGAGCGAAAGCCGGGGCGCGCGCGGCACCCCGGTCTGGCGGCCGGTTGCTGAAACGGCGTGCCTCAGGAGGGGAAGCGGCCGTGCTTCTCCACATGGGCGGCAAGGCCCAGCGTGTGCTCGCGCACCAGCCGCTCGGCGAGATCCGCATTGCGCTCGACGAGCGCGGCGATGATGCCCCGGTGCTCCTGCATCGAACGCTCGGAGCGGTTTTCCTGTCGCACCGATACGGCGCGGATGCCGCGGATGTGGATGAACAGATTCTCCGTCATCTCGGCAATCATGCTGCAGCCGGAGAGGCGGATGACGGTCTGGTGGAAGCGGATATTGGCGTCCGAGTACTCGTTCATGTGCTCGGAGGGCGTGCTTTCCTCGAAATCATGGAACACCTCCCTGAGCTGGGCCAGCTCGCGATCGGTGGCGCGGTCGGCGGCGAGGCGCGCGGCCATGCTCTCCAGCGCGGCCCAGACGATGATCATTTCGATGATCTCGCGCTTGGACTTGCGCACCACGAAGATGCCGCGGCGCGGCACGGAGCGCACGAAGCCCTCCTGTTCCAGCACGGTGAGGGCTTCGCGGATCGGGGTGCGACTGACGCCGAGGTCCTGGGACAGCTGCCGCTCGTCGAGGCGGATCTCGCTGTCCTGGCCGTACATGTCCATCTCGGTGATGGCTTTCTTGATCGCGTCATACGCCAGTGTTCGCAGGCTGGTATTGGCCGCGAGAGGCGCGATGTTCAGTTTGGTCTGGTCGGCGCTTTCCACAGATCCGTTTCCTCGTCCATCTCGAGTATTTTTGTTGTCGCCAACCTCACAAACCGGCGCGCGGTGAGCGGACCGGAGGGGTCGATCTTGTTTGGCTGCGTGCCTGATTCCCGGCAGCGCCTTGGCGGTATAAACATCATATAACATATAATTAATGTCCATCAGCGGCTTTCGGCCGGTCTGGACGGTTTCCCTTCATCATCCTTTCGCATTGCACGAGCTCTCGGCATGGGCGTCGGATACGGCATGTCCGCGCCCCGGCGCGCTGTGGCGAGGGTCCCGGGCGCGGCATCGAGATGACGTTAGGGAAGATGATGGCAAGTATTCCCTAACGTCACATTCCCCAAGGGAAGTCATAACCCCCATATTTTTGGGATAGCTGGTATGCAAAATTTTGCATAATAAAAAAAACCGAGTATATTCCCTAGCGATCGTCGGCCGTAACTCCCGGGAAGGGGGTCGGGCTTCCGTAGATTCAACAAGAATAACAATAAGAATTTGGCTACTTACGTTTGGAAACGTTCGAGGATAAAATGGGCACTGCCGTAACGTCATCAATGAATAAGACACGTTGGCTTCAGCTGGTGTTCGGTGTGATCTGCATGTGCATGATCGCCAACATGCAGTATGGCTGGACGTTCTTCGTCGGCCCGATGCAGGAGCGTCACGGCTGGGATCGCGCCGCCATTCAGGTGGCCTTCTCCATCTTCATCGTCACCGAGACCTGGCTGGTGCCGATCGAGGGCTGGTTTGTCGACAAGTACGGCCCGCGCATTGTCGTCCTGGTCGGTGGCCTGCTCTGCGGTCTCGCCTGGGTGCTGAACTCCTACGCGACCAGCCTGACCACGCTGTACGTTGCCGCCGCGCTCGGCGGTATCGGTGCGGGCGCTGTGTACGGCACCTGCGTCGGCAACTCGCTGAAGTGGTTCCCCGACAAGCGCGGCCTCGCGGCCGGCATCACCGCCGCCGGCTTCGGCGCAGGCTCGGCGCTGACCGTTATTCCGATCCAGGCCGTGATCAAGAATCAGGGCTATGAGGCGGCGTTCCTCTACTTCGGCCTGGTGCAGGGCGTCGTGATCACCGTGATCGCGCTCTTCCTCATCGCGCCCAAGAAGGGCGATGTTGCCGCCATGGTGGCCCGCGTCGCCCAGTCGGCACGCGATTTCGCGCCGAAGGAAATGCTCACCACCCCGCTGTTCTGGGTGATGTACGCGATGTTCGTCATGATGGCCGCCGGCGGCCTGATGGCGACCGCCCAGCTCGGCCCGATCGCCAAGGACTTCCAGATCGCCGACGTTCCGGTGAGCCTGATCGGTATCACCCTGCCGGCCCTGACCTTCGCCGCCGCGATCGACCGCGTGCTCAACGGCCTGACCCGTCCGTTCTTCGGCTGGGTGTCGGACCAGATCGGCCGTGAGAACACCATGTTCATCGCCTTCGCCATTGAAGGCGTCGGTATCTATGCGCTGAGCGTGCTCGGCCATAACCCGGTGATGTTCGTTATCCTCACCGGCCTGGTGTTCTTCGCCTGGGGCGAGATCTACTCGCTGTTCCCGGCCATGTGCGGCGACGCCTTCGGTTCGAAGTTCGCCACCACCAATGCGGGCCTGCTCTACACCGCAAAGGGTACGGCGGCGATCATCGTGCCGTTCACCAGCATCATCACCACGATGACCGGCAGCTGGCACGCCGTGTTCGTCGCGGCCGCGGCGCTCAACATCATCGCCGCCGTCATGGCGATCGTGGTGCTGAAGCCGCTGCGTCACGCGCACAGCAAGCGTGCGGCGGAGACGGCGCAGAGGGCGCCCATCGTCGCGGCTGAGTAAGCGGCGGCGTTCGTCACCTACCTGACTTCGCCTTTTTGGGGCGCGCCTTCGGGCGCGCCCTTTTTGTTTGCGCGGGCGCCTGCGCTTCCAGATGGCCCGCCGTCAGACATCCCGATGTAATCCCCGATCTGAATCGCGCGGCGGCAAGGAAATCCGCCAGCGTCGGTCCGCCGCGACCTTCCGATCAGGCTGATCATGCGATGTAGTGACTTAACGGAAATCTGGTGGGTGGTTTCAATTATCTATGTAGATACGTAACGTAATCGCCGTCTGTGAAAATCGAATACAATATTAAAATTAAGAACGTAAATCGAATATATGTAGATATTTATACCTTACCAAGCGGGAATTGAACTATAAAAAGCCGATTGGCATACATAATATTGTGCAATATGATCATTAAGTAGCGGACCTGCCACGCAACGCTGCGTCAGCCTTGATGCGCCTGGGCGAGGCCAAAAACCTTATGGAGCTATCTGCCGCATCCGCGGCTGCCGAAGGCGGTAGAAAAACGCCTCGGCCAATCAAAAATGCCGGAGCCGCCCCTGGCAGGCTCCGCAACAAAAAGCCGGTCCGCGGCGAAATATGGATTGGGAGAGGAGACCGCCCCTTTGAGCACGTCTAAAATCACCGCCGCGGCCATCGGGCCGGGCAAGGACTTCTCGGAAAGCCGCCGCTGGCTGCAACTCGCGGTCGGCGTCATCTGCATGGTGGCCACGGCCAACATCCAGTACGCCTGGACGCTGTTCGTCCCCGAGATTCAGGAAACCTTCGGCTGGGAACGCGCGTCGATCCAGATCGCGTTCACCATCTTCGTGCTGGTGCAGACCTGGCTGGCGCCGATTGAAGGCTACTTCATCGACAAGTTCGGCCCGCGCGTGATGGTGGCCTTCGGCGCCATCATGATCGGCTCCGCCTGGGTCATCAATTCGGGCGCCACCACCCTGCCGGGCTTCTATCTCGGTGCGGCCGTCGGCGGCATCGGCGTGGGCTGCATCTACGCGACCTGCATCAACAACGCCCTGAAGTGGTTCCCCGATCGCCGCGGCCTTGCCGTCGGCCTGACCGCGGGCGGCTATGGCGCCGGCTCTGCCGCCACCATCCTGCCGATCGCGGCGATGATCGACAGCGCCGGCTTCCAGGAGACCTTCTTCTTCTTCGGCCTGCTGCAGGGCGGCCTCGCCTTTCTCGCGGCATGGTTCCTGCGCGGCCCGCAGGCCGGCGAGGTGAAGGCGTCCAACAAGCTCAACCAGAGCCGTCGCGACTACACGCTGAAGGAAGCCCTGAACACCAAGCTGTTCTGGCTGATGATCCTGATGTTCACCTGCGTCGTCACCGGCGGCATGATGGCGGTGGCCCAGCTCGGCGTCATCGCGGTGGATCTCGGCGTGAAGGAGTTCGAGGTCAATCTCTACTTCTTCACCATGGCGGCGCTGCCCCTGGCGCTGATGCTCGACCGCGTGATGAACGGCATCTCGCGTCCGCTGTTCGGCTACGTCTCGGACCATATCGGCCGTGAGAAGACCATGGTGATCGCCTTCACGCTCGAAGGCTTCGGCATCGTCGCGCTCGGCTATTTCGGTCACAACCCGTGGGCGTTCCTGATCCTGTCCGGTGTCGTGTTCCTGGCCTGGGGCGAGGTGTACTCGCTGTTCTCGGCGCTGGCGGGCGATGCCTTCGGCACCAAGCACATCGGCAAGATCTACGGCGTGCTCTACACCGCCAAGGGTATCGGCGCCCTGTTCGTGCCGCTCGGCAACATCCTGATGGAGGCCACCGGCACCTGGTCGACCGTGCTTTATACCGTGGCCGGCATGGACCTGTTCGCCGCCTTCCTGGCCCTTGCCGTGCTGCCGAAGGTGCTGAGCGCGCATGTCGCCAAGTCGACCGTCGCTCCACCGCCAGACGCGATGGAGCAGAAGGGCGCGGCCTCGGCCCACGCCTGATCCGGGCAACGGACTGATACGGGCGCACGCCCGACACGAATGGAGGGGCCTTCTTCGGAAGGCCCCTTTTTCGTGGGCGTTCGGGCCGGATGGCGGGGTGGAGACCGGCGGGCGCGGCTGGCCGGTGGGCGCCTGTCAGACGCGCTCAGACGTCGCCGGTCTGGAAGGCGAAGGCGGCGTCGCTGAGCCATTCGACCTTCAGGCTGGCCTCGGCGCCCAGCGCGGCGATTTCGACACGGTCGAACCAGCGGGTTTCCAGCGCATCGTCCGCCGCCTCGCCCTCGCCCGCCTGCCAGCGGCACAGCACCGCGATCATCGCGAAATGATGGGCCAGCCTGCCGGCCGCGTCGTGCTGGATGAAATCGAGCACGGTCAGCAGCCGGGGCGCATCGGCGACAATGCCGGTTTCCTCCATCAGCTCGCGCAGCGCGGCGTCGAAATGGGTCTCGCCCACTTCCATGCGCCCGCCCGGAAAGCCCCACAGCCCCTGGTCCGGCGGGTTGGCCCGGCGCACCAGCATTACCTGGTCCTCCCGCAGCACCACGGCGAGAACGGCCGGAACGGGGCGCAGCTCGGTCTGGTTCATGGGAAATTCCTGGAGATGGCGTGTCGCGGGCCACGCGGGGCGGCGGTTCGGGTAGGCTCGTTCCTGTGTCGCAAGCCCGATCGCGCGGCGCAAGGCGGGACGTGATGCGTCCGTCACCGCGAGAGTGCCGTATTTCCTGTAGATTCATGATTCGCTGCCCAATCGAACACGAAACCACCGGGGGAACCTTCATGGGCCGACTGACAGACAGGCTTCGCAGCGCCTTTGCCGCCGCCCTGCTGTGCGCGCCGCTCGCCATTCCCGTTTCAGCCGCGGCCCAGCAGCCCACGCTTCAGCAGTGCGGCAGCAATGGCGCGGGCTTCGACGCGTGGATGGCGCAGTTCAAGCAGTACGCGATCAGCCAGGGCATCTCCTCGCGCACCGTGGCGGCGGCGCTGAACGGGATTTCCTACGATCCCAACGTCATCGCGCTGGACCGCCGGCAGGGCGTGTTCGCGCAGAGCTTCTTCGAGTTTTCCGACCGCATGGTCGCCAATTACCGGATCCAGCAGGGCCGGAAGCTGATTCAGCAGAACCAGGCGCTGTTCAACCGTATCGAGCAGCAGTTCGGTGTTCCCGGTGCGGTGCTCGTGGCGTTCTGGGGGCTGGAGACCGATTTCGGGGCCAATATGGGTGACAAGCCCAGCCTGCGCTCGGTGGCGACGCTGGCCTGGGACTGCCGGCGGGCCGAGATGTTCCGTACCCAGCTGATGTCGGCGCTCAAGATCGTCGATCGCGGCGACCTGACGCCGCAGTCCATGCGCGGACCCTGGGCGGGCGAGCTGGGCTCGTTCCAGTTCCTGCCCGATCATTACCTGAACTTCGGCGTCGATTTCGACGGCGACGGGCGCGTGGACCTCCTGCGCTCGCATCCCGACGCGCTGGCCTCGGCGGCGAACTATATCCGCTCGATGGGTTGGAAAGCGGGGCAGCCCTGGCTGGAAGAGGTGCGGGTGCCTGCCAATCTGCCATGGGACCAGGCGGACCTGTCGATCAAGATCCCGCGTGCGCAATGGGCACGCATGGGTGTGGTGCGGGCCGGGGGCGGGCAGCTGCCGGCGGACCAGCTGACCGCCTCGCTGTTGCTGCCCATGGGCCGCACCGGCCCGGCCTTTCTCGCCTATCCGAACTTCGACGTCTTCACCGAATGGAACAACTCGCTGGTCTACGCGACGTCGGCGGCCTATCTCGCGACCCGCGTGGCGGGAGCCGGGCCTTTCGACCGCGGCGACGGCAAGGCGATCCCCAACCTGTCGATGGCGCAGGTGAAGGAACTGCAGACCCTGCTCAACCGGCGCGGTCACCATGTGGGCGGCGTCGATGGGATCGTCGGCTCGGCGACACGGCAGGCGGTGAAGGTCGAGCAGATGCGTCTTGGACTGCCGGCCGATTCCTACCCCACGCCGCAACTGCTCGCCGCGCTCCGCTCCGGGCGCTGAGCGTCACGTCGGGACAGGCACGGGCAAACCCCGCGCGAGGACGCCCGGAGGGCCCGGTTGCACGGGCCGTCCGGGTGGCTGGCGGCTACAGAACCGGAATGCCCTGCTGCTTGGCCTTGGCTTCCGGTTCGACATGGATGTTGACGAGGATGTCGCTCACCTCGGCCTCCAGCGCGTCCTCGATGCGGTCGCAGATGGCGTGAGCCTCGCACACCGGCATCTCGCCGGGCACGACAAGGTGGAAATCGACAAAGATCATCCGCCCCGCCTGCCGGGTCCGCAGGTCATGGGCCTCGATCGCGCCCGTGGCCTCGGCGGCGATACGTCGGCGGATCAATCCCAGCGTCTCCTCCGGCACGGCATGGTCCATAAGCCCGCCGACGCTCTCGCGCAGCACCGACCAGCCGGACCAGAGAATGTTCACCGCGACCAGTGCGGCGAGGATGAGGTCCAGTTTCTCCCAGCCGGTGGCGACGGCCAGGAAGACGCCGACCAGCACGCCGGCGGAGGACAGCACGTCGGTCAGAAGGTGCCGCCCGTCGGCGATGAGGGCCGGTGAGCGGGCGCGGCGACCCTCGCGCATCAGCACGGCCCACCACACCAGGTTGATCACGCCGGCCGCGGCGTTGACCGCAAGGCCTGCGGGCGCGGCATTGAGCGTCGTTTTCTCGAACCAGCCGGTATAGACCTCGCGGAAGATCGTCAGGGCGGCGACGACGATCAGCACGCCGACCACGACGGCGGAAAAATACTCAGCCTTCGCATAGCCATAGGGGTGGGCGGCGTCCGCCGGCTTGGCGCTCACGCGCAACGCGACCACGGCGGAGACCGCGGTGGCCACGTTGACCAGGCTTTCCAGCGCGTCCGAATAGAGCGCGATGCTTCCGGTAAGCAGATAGGCAAGATACTTGAGCGCCAGCACGAGGATGCTGACGCCTACGCTACCCATCGCGATCCGAAGGGACTGTGTCATCTGCGCCGCCGTTGTAACCACCGGCGCTGGGCGCCACGGGGGGCGACCGATATCCCCCCAGCCTCAAAAAATCAAGTTGTCACAATAACTTGCAAGTCATTCTCAAAAGCGTTCGCGTCTGGCCGAGGGCGCTAAGCCGGCGCCCGCGGCGTCATGCATTGGCCTGGCGCGGCAGGATCGCGCCGCGATGGCGGATGACCTGACCGGCCAGAACGTGGCCGGCCTCGGCCGCGGGACCGGGCGCCTGCCCGTCGAGCCGGGCGGCGAGATAGGCGGCGTTGAAACTGTCGCCGGCGGCGGTGGTGTCGACCGGATCCACCGGGCGCGGGATCGGCACGAACTGTGAGGCGCCGTTGGACATGACCAGTGCGCCTTCGGCGCCGTTCTTGACCACCACCTCGGGCACACCAAAGGTGGCGAGCCGATCGGCCGTCGCGGCCGGCGAGGCATCGCCCCACAGCCGCATTTCATCCTCGAAGGTGGGCAGCGCGATCGAGGTGCGCTTCAGGGCCTGGGCATAGACCGCGCGGGCCCGCGCCATGTCGCCCCAGCCGGCCGGGCGGAAATTGCCGTCGAACACGATGCGCGCGCCGCGCTCGCGCGCGAATTCCAGCGTCGCCAGCAGGCGGCCGAGCCCGGTGTTGGAATACAGTGCCAGGGTGATGCCGGAGAGGTAGATGACGCTGCTCTCGATGATGCGCTCGGCCACCGATTCCCAGTTGGGCAGCTCGAACAGCTCGCGGGCGGGCGAGGTGTCGCGCCAATAGGTGAAGCTGCGCTCGCCGCTCGGTTCGGCGTCTATGAGGTAGAGCCCCGTGGTGCGGCCGGGAACGCGCAGCATGTGGCCCGTGTCGATGCCTTCCGCCTCGGCGGTGGCGCGGATGGCATCGGAGTAGCGGTCGTCGCCGAGCGCGGTCGCGTACGCGGTCTTCACGCCGGCGCGCGCCAGATAGACGGCGGTGTTGAAGGTGTCTCCGCCGAAAGACAGGCCGTAACGCCCGTCCGTTCCGCGCGACAGCTCGACCATGACTTCGCCGATCGAGATGACCTTGGACATCAGATGCCTTTCCTGCTGCGGGACGCCGGCGGGTCGCCGGGGCGCGGGCTGATTGTGTGGCGCGCCAGACTCGTCTTATTCGCCGCCGCGGGCAACCCGCCTGCCCATATTCGCCCTCAGGGCGACAGATCGATGATGCGCACCGATGGGCCGGGCGTGGAGGAACGGTCGGCGACGCCCGGCTGGAGGGCGGGCGTCTGGGCTTCCTCGGGCGGGGGTGTCCACCCGGCGGGCGGGGAGTAGCGAAGGGCGAGGTCGGCCGCGCGGCTCTGATTGTGCGAGATCAGGCAGATCAGCCGCTGCCCGATCACACCGCTGCCCCCGAGCCTTCCGCCGACGCTGTGCGTGCCGTCGCGGCCCTCATAGGGCGCGATGCTCTGGCACTCGAAGTTGCGCCAGTTCACGAAACGGCCCTGTGCTTCGGTGAGAAGGTCGATCCAGCGCCGGCGCTGCGCGGGCTGGAGGTCGCCGAGCGCCTTGATCGACGCCTCCGCCCCGGCGAGCGCGCCGGCGAGGTCGCGCTCGCTCTGCGCCTGTTCCCGGTTCAGGCAATCGAGATAGGCGCGCGCCGGCATCGCCTGCGAATCGCAGCTCGCGACGATGCGCGCCTGGGCCGGCGGGATTGCGGCCGGCAGGAGAGCGGCGACCGTGAGGGCGCCGAGCACCCGCACCGCGCCGGACCGCGAAAGGGAGTGAGCGCGCGCCGCCATTGCCGATCCCCGGGCGTCAGTCCGGGCGCACATCGACGAGGAACTGGCGCATCCGTTCCAGCGCGCGGGTGATGTTCTCGGCCGAATTGGCATAGGACAGGCGAATATAGCCCTCGCCATTGACGCCAAAATCGGGCCCGCCAATGGTGGCGACACCCGCCTGCTCAAGCAGCGCCGAGGCGAGCTTCTTGGCGGATGTCCATCCCGTGCCGGTCACGTTCGGGAACGCGTAGAACGCGCCCTTGGGGGTGGCGCAGGAAACGCCCGGCAGGGCGTTCAGCCCTTCCACCACCAGATGCCGGCGGCGGTCGAACTCAGCGACCATCTGCGCGACGCAGTCCTGCGGGCCGGTGAGGGCGGCGAGCGCACCGAACTGGGCGGGAGCATTGACGCAGGACCAGGCGTTGACCGCCAGCTTGCGGGCGGATTCGAACAGCGCCTCCGGCCACAGTGCCCAACCCAGCCGCCAGCCGGTCATGGCATAGGTCTTGGACCAGCCATTGAGCAGGATCAGGCGGTCGCGGATGTCGGGATAGCTGAGCAGGGTGGTGTGTTCCTCGCCGTCGAACAGGAACTGGTCATAGATCTCGTCGGAGAGAATGGCGACGCGCGGGTGTTCCGCCAGCCCCGCCACCAGCTTGTCGATCTCGGCCTTGGGGGTGACGCCGCCGGTCGGGTTCGCCGGCGAGTTGAGGATGAGCAGCCGTGTGTTCTGGGTGATCAGGTCCAGAGTCTCCTCCGCCGAGAAGGCGAAGCCGTTCTCCTCGCGAATCGGCACCGGCACCGGGCGGGCGCCGGTGAACTCGATCATCGACCGGTAGATCGGGAAACCGGGGTCGGGATAGAGAATCTCAACCCCCGGCTCGCCCATCATCAGGATGGCGCTGAACATGGTCACCTTGCCGCCGGGAACGATGGCGACGCGGCCGGGGTCGATCTCCGCCCCGAGACGGCGGTGCACATCGGCCGCGACCGCGAGCCGGAGCGGCTCGATGCCGGTGGAGGGCGTATAGCCGTGCTGGCCGTCGCGCAGCGCCTTGATCGCCGCTTCGACAATGTGCGCGGGCGTGGAGAAATCCGGCTGGCCGATGCCGAGATTGACGATGTCGCGCCCCTCGGCGGCGAGTGCGTGCGCCCGGGCGAGAACCGCGAAGGCGTTCTCCTCACCCATGCGCTCAAAGCCCGCGACGGGGCGGATGAGGGAGTACGTGGCTGCTGACATCGTGTCCTCGCGGGCCTGTGCGAGCTTTGCCCGCACAAATTGCTTGTAGTTTTTTCATTCCTGTCACACGGACAGCGAAGTGGTTCAAGTGCGTAGGCTGCGGCGCGGGCCGCGGGCAATCCCCTGGATGGTGCTTGCATGAGCGATGACAGAACGCTTCCTCTCGGCGCGCCGGTCGACGTGACGCCCGCCCGCGCGCCGACCCGCCAGCCGCTGACCGGTCGTCATGTGACGCTGGTCCCCTTCGATCCGGACAAGCATGGCAAGGCGCTGTTCGAGGCGACGAGCGGGCCCGAGAAGGACGGGCTCTGGGCCTATCTCGGCGCGGGTCCCTTCGACGAGTTCGCCAAGTTCGACGCCTATTACCGCGCGGCCGCCGCGCGCGAGGATCCGCTGCTGTTCGCGATTACCGATGTCGCGAATGGCCAGGTGCTGGGCCACGCGACCTATATGCGCATCGACACCGCCAACCGGGTGATCGAGGTCGGCAACATTCTCTACACCCCCGCGCTGATGCGCACGCCCGGCGGCACCGAGGCGATGTACCTGATGGCGCGGCATGCCATCGAGGAGCTCGGCTATCGGCGCTATGAATGGAAGTGCAACGCACTCAACGCGCCCTCGCGCCGCGCGGCGGAGCGCTATGGCTTCCGCTTCGAGGGCGTGTTCCGTCACCACATGATCGTGAAGGGCCGGAACCGTGACACCGCCTGGTTCTCCATCCTCGCGGAGGAGTGGCCGCAGCGCGCCGTGGCGCTGGAGACATGGCTGGCGGCGGACAATTTCGATGCCGACGGGCGCCAGATCGTGACGCTTGGGGTGCTGAACGCCGACCTGCTGGAAGTGCCGGGCGGGACGCTGCGCCGCGCGAGCCTGGACGATCTCGACGCCATACTGGAGGTGCAGCACGCGGCCTATGCCCGCAACCGGATCCTGCTCGGCGTCGAACCGGTGCCGTTGCTGTGGGACTATGCCCGGGTGCTGCGCGAGCAGGAGGTGTGGGTGCTGGAGGCGGACCGGGGCGCCGGCGCGGACCGGCAACTGGCCGGGGTGCTGGTGCTGGAGCCGCGGCCCGACGACCTTCTCATCGCCAGCCTGTCGGTCGCGCCGATGGCGCAGGGCAGCGGGGTGGGAAATCTCCTGCTCGCCGCCAGCGAGGCGCGGGCCCGCTCGCTCGGGCGCCTGACGCTTCGGCTCTATACCGGCGAGCCGCTTGCCGCGAACATTCACTGGTATCGCCGCAAGGGCTATTCGATCGAGCGGGTGGAACAGATGCCAGACCGCCGTCTGGTGCATATGGCGAAGGCTTTGATGTGAGAGCCGGGCCGGCTTTCTTGCGCCCGGCGGTGGATGGCTTACATTCAGCCCAACCTTGGTTTCTGGAATTCAGACAATGAGCTACGTGGAAGCGGCCAGCGCGCCGCTGCGCAAGACCGGCCATATCAAACTGCATGGACCGGAAGGATTCGCCGGAATGCGGCGTGCGGGCCAGCTCACGGCCGAGGCGCTGGACCTTGTGCATGAGATGGTGAAGCCGGGCATTTCGACCGAGGACATCGACCGGCTGGTGTTCGAATTCGCCATGGATCGCGGCGCGCTGCCGGCGACGCTGATGTATCGCGGCTATCGCAAGTCGACCTGCACCTCGATCAACCACGTGGTCTGCCACGGCATCCCCAACGACAAGCCGCTGCGCGAGGGCGACATCGTCAATGTCGACGTGACGCTGATCGTCGATGGCTGGTACGGCGATTCGAGCCGGATGTTCGCGGTGGGCGAGATCCCGCGCCGCGCCGAGCGGCTGGTCGACGTCACCTATGAATCGATGATGCTGGGCATCGCCGCCATTCAGCCCGGCGGGCATGTGGGCGATATCGGCGCGGCGATCCAGGATTTCGTCGAGCCGCTGCACATGAGCGTGGTGCGCGACTTCTGCGGACATGGCGTGGGCCAGCTGTTCCACGATGAGCCGAACATCGTCCATGTCGGCCGGCGGGGCGAGGGCCCCGAACTGCTGCCGGGCATGATCTTCACCGTGGAGCCGATGATCAATCTCGGGCGGCCCCATGTGAAGGTCCTGTCCGATGGCTGGACGGCGGTCACGCGCGACCGTTCGCTCTCGGCCCAGTTCGAGCATGCGATCGGCGTGACCGAGACCGGCTGCGAGATCTTCACGCTGTCGCCGAAAGGCTACCACAAGCCGGTCTTCGGCTCGGGCCACTGAACAGGCGGGAAGCCGCATGTCGCGCAGGAAGGGACAGGCGGATGGCCCGGACGCCGTGGCGGACGTGCCTTTTGCCGCCATGCCCGAGGGCCTTGCCGAGCCGGCGGCCCATTTCATCGGCCATCGCGAGCGGTTGCGTGAGCGGTTCCGCAAGGCCGGCGGGGACGCGCTGCCCGATTATGAACTGCTGGAACTCGTGCTGTTCCGCGCCGTGACGAGGGCGGATGTGAAGCCGCTGGCCAAGGCGCTGATCGATCGCTTCGGCTCCTTCGCCGAGGTCGTGGGCGCGCCGGCCAGCCGGCTGCGCGAGGTGAAGGGCGTGGGCGATGCCATCACCACCGAGCTGAAGCTCATCGGCGCGGCGGTGGAGCGGGTCACCGCCGGGCAGGTTCGCGCGCGCCCGGTGCTGTCGTCCTGGAGCGCGGTGCTCGACCATTGCCGCGCCGCCATGGCCTTTGCCGAGCAGGAGCAGTTCCGCATCCTGTTTCTCGACAAGCGCAACCAGCTCATTCTGGACGAGGTGCAGCAGCGCGGGACGGTGGACCACACCCCGGTCTATCCGCGCGAGGTGGTGAAGCGCGCGCTTGAGCTTTCCGCCAGCGCGATCATTCTGGTTCACAACCATCCGAGCGGGGACCCGACGCCGTCAAACGCCGACATCCAGATGACGCGCACCATCGTCGACATCGCCAAGCCGCTCGGCATCGAGGTGCACGACCACATCATCGTCGGCAAGAGCGGCCACGCCAGCCTGAAGGGGCTGCGGCTGTTCTGAAGGCGGGAGAGGGCGTGGCTCCCGCTGCCGGAAGGTTCTCAAGCACTTGGCGCGCCACTGGAGCCCGTTCGCTGAACAGGCTCCAGTGCTTGCCGGGAAAAGGCTCCGGGCGGCCGCGCGCCTAGGCGGCGGCTCCATGGGGCGCGGCGAGCTTCGCACCCTGGCGAGGATTGTCCGGCAGTTCCTTGAAGCGCTCGATCGTGTGCTGGGCCCAGTGCACTGAATCGTAGCGGCGCACCTTCGCCAGCATCTCGACCAGCCGCTGCGCCTGTTCCTCCGCGCCCATGTCGATCGCCTGGTCGATGGCGGCGTCCATGTTCCGGTTGGAATAGGGGTTGGCCATGATCGCGGTGGGCAGCTCGATCGCGGCGCCGGTGAATTCGGAGAGGACCAGCGCGCCCGACTTCAGGTCCCCGCGCGCGGCGATGTACTCCTTGGCGACAAGGTTCAGCCCGTCGCGCAGCGGCGTGATCCAGCAGATGTCCGCGCAGCGATAATAGGCAACCAGTTCATCGAACGGCACCGCCTGCGTGAACAGCACCAGCGGCTGCCAGGAGAAGGTCGCATGCTTGCCGTTGATGCGGCCCGCGATCTGCTCGATCTCGCGCTGCACGTTCCGGTACACCGCCATGCCGGCATTGGCGGCGACGGAGGTGACCAGAAGCTGGACCTTCTCCACCAGCTCGGGGCGCCGGGCGAGCAGCCGCTCATAGGCGAGAAGCATGTCGCGGGTTCCCTTGGTGTAGTCGGAACGGCCCACCGAGATGATGAATTTGCGATCCCCAAGGGTTGCCTTGATCTCCCGTTCGCGCTCGTGCGTCTTCTCGCGTTTGCACAGCTCGTCGATGAAGGCGACATTGGTGCCGACGGGGAACGCGTCGACCGAGATCTCGCGTCCTTCATAGCCGATGCGCGTGGCGACCTTGGGCACGGAAAGAGCCATGCCGTAGGGCGACAGGCCGTCCTCGACGTCGATCTCTTCGAGGATGTCGACCTTCTTCAGGCTGCGGGCGGTGGCGACGAAGTTCATCGCGTAGCGCGGGATGTGGAACCCGACGATGTCGCAGTGAAGCAGGCTCTCGATGATCTCGGCGCGCCAGGGCAGGATGTTGAACATGCTCGGCTCGGGGAAGGGCGTGTGGTGGAAGAAGGCCACCTTCACGTCCGGCCGGAACTGCTTGATGTAGAGCGGCACGAGCCACAGATTGTAATCGTGCACCCAGATCACGGCGTTTTCCGCCGCTTCCTGCACCGCCGCTTCCGCGAACAGCCAGTTCACCTCGCGGAAGGTCTCCCAGTCCACCGGATCGTAATTGTACTTTTCCGGGAAGGAATGAAGGATCGGCCAGAGCGCCTCCTTCGAGGTGACATGGTAGAAGCTCTTCACCTGCTGGGCGGTGAGAGGCAGGCGCGAGACATTGTACTCGCCGTATGAATCCTTGATCCGCACGACGCGCTCAAACGTCTTCTGTTCCTTCGGGTCGACCTGCTTCCAGGCCACCCAGGAGGCCTGCTCGACCTCACCGAAGAAGCTCTTCAGCGTGGGGACGATGCCGTTCGGGCTCGAATTCTCCCGGTAGACGATCTTGCCGTCCTCGACGACTTCCTCATAGGGCTGGCGGTGATAGACGATGACTAGGTTTGACTTCTTCACAGTGCACCCTCGGTCATGAATCCGTGACGCTCGATCGCGTCGGCGATCCCCGCCGCTCCCGGCCGCGGGCTGAGATAGACGTTGGGCATGTTCGAGACCTGCGCCACCAGCGCGGGTTCCGAATTGCCCACGGCCACCCCCGCATAGGGCGTCCGGAAAAGGGAAAGATCGTTGAGCGTGTCGCCGGCGACGAGGACCTTGTCGCGGGCGACGCCGAAATGCTCCATCAGGCGGATCAGGGTCGGCCCCTTGGAGATGCCGCGCGGCAGCACGTCGAAATAGATGTCGGCCGAGGTGATGCAGTCGAAACCCGCGGCCTCGACCTTCGCGCGCGCGCTGGGACGCAGCGCCTCGGGCTCGTAGTAATAGCTCATGCGGTAGCGGAACGGCGTGTCCTGGAGCCGAAGCCCCGGTTCGTCCTTCAGCAGATCGCGCACGCGCTCGCTGGCGTCGCCCCACGCCTCGGCGATCGGGCGTTCCAGTTCGGGCATCGGTTCGATGCCGGGACCGCCGGCGATGGTGGTGCCGACATCGCCGATGACGAAATCGGGACGCGGAACGCCCTGCTCGGTGAGGGCGCGCACGAAGGGCAGGTCGCGGCCGGTGACGAACACCAGCGCGACATCCTCGCGCCGGGCCTCGATCCAGTCATAGAGCGAGGCGCGCTGGGCGTCGTCGCCGCCGAGAAAGGTACCGTCGAGATCCGTGGCCAGGACGAGCCGCTTGGTGGTGTTGGCGAGTACCATCAGCTGCGGTCCTCCATGATCAGGGTTGTCGTGTCGGACGGACCGGGGAGCAGCAGATCGATGCTGCGCGGCTCGGCCTTGAAGGGGCGGCCCAGAAGCGTGGCGACCGCTTCCTGGATCGGCATGCCGTCAATGACCACGGCGCGCACGGCCTCGCAGATCGGCATTTCGACGCCGAGACGGCGGGCGAGATCGGTAACCGAGACCGCGTTCTCAACGCCTTCGACGACGACCGGACGGCCGTCGAAGATATCCGCCGCCGAACGCCCCATGGCGAGGCCCATGCCGTAGCGCATGTTGCGCGACTGCTCGCTGGAGCAGGTCAGCGTCAGGTCGCCGATGCCGGACAGCCCGGTCACGGTATCGCGACGCCCGCCGAGCGCCTCGGACAGCCTTTTGATCTCGTCAAGGCCGCGCGTGATGATCGCGGCGCGGGTGTTGGCGCCGAAGGACAGGCCGCTGGCCATGCCGCTGGCGAGCGCGAGCACGTTCTTCACCGCACCGCCGACCTCGACCCCGGTCACGTCGTCGGCCACATAGGGGCGGAAGGTCTGTGTGCCGAGCGCGACGGCCATCCGCGCGGCGAGCGAGGATTCGCCGGCCGTGGGAACGTCGTCGGAGGCGATGGTCACCGCCGTCGGCTCGCCCGCCGCGACTTCATGCGCGAAGGTCGGGCCCGACAGCACGGCGACGGGATGGTCGGGAAGCTCGTCCGCCAGGACCGACTGCAGCAGAAGTCCGGTGTCCTGCTCGATGCCCTTGGCACAGATGACGATGGGCAGGCGTGGCGACAGATGCGGCTTCAACGCCTGGCAGGCCTCGCGCACATGCTGCGACGGCACCACCAGCAGCACGGCGTCCGCCTCGCGCACGGCGTCGCCCAGATCGGTCGTCGCCATGATGCCGGGCGGCAGCTCGATGCCGGGAAGAAAGACGGGGTTGGTCTGCGATGTACGGATCGCCTCGACCACTTCGGGTTCGCGTGCCCAGAGTGTCACCTGTCGACCGGCGCGTATGGCGGTCACGGCAAGCGCGGTGCCCCAGGCTCCGCCACCCATGACCGCGATCCTGTCAATCGCGGGAACGACCTCCTGCTGTTGCTTCATATCGGTTCGATCTCTCCTGTCGTTGCGGGGGCGCGATGGAGCCGGTCCACCGACACCGATCTCTTGCATGGTCGTGTGACCATGCGGACGGACCGCCACATGAAGAAGAACGACTAAAGCTGACGCGGAGATGAATATCCAAATCCCTGCGTCTATTTCGCCCCATTTGTAAGCAACCGAAGAAATATATCGTCCGATTGCATTACTTTAGGACAAAAATTGAAGTCGATCCCCCGCTTATGCGTAAAATGCGACGAAACCCGTCCTGGAATTAAGCACCATAAAGGCGCGAAGGGTGGCCCAGAAAGGCACATAGCCCTCAAGAAGATTATTATGGATATCTCAAATAGCCTGAAAAGTCCAGTCCGTGGCCGAAATGCGGCAATGCGGCAACTGTAGGACTGCGGCTATGCCGGCGGCCTGCCGATGCTTCGCCCGCTCTCGTCGAAGAGATGGAACGCCTCTTCGCGGGCGCTGACGCGCAGCGTCTCACCGCGACGGGTCGGTACTGTTCGCGGCAGTTTCACCACGAGGGGAACGTCGTGCCCGATCTCCAGATGCACCAGCTGGGACTCGCCCAGCCGCTCCACCAGCATTACCCGTCCCTCATAGAGCGCGGGCTCGCCTGCCTCGGCAATGTGAAGGTCCTCGGGGCGCACACCCAGGCTCAGGGCGCCGGCTGACGCGGGCAGGTCGAGATCGAGGGGTGCGCCGCCCTTGGGCTGAAGCTGTCCCTGCGCTGTCACCTGCGCGGGGATGATGTTCATGGCCGGGGTGCCGATGAACTCGGCCACGAAGCGCGTTGCGGGGCGCAGGTAGAGCTCCATCGGCGCGCCGACCTGCTCCACGCGCCCCTCGCGCAGCACCACGATGCGATCGGCCAGCGTCATGGCTTCGACCTGGTCGTGGGTGACGTAGACCATGGTGGTGTCGGGCATGCGCTCATGCAGCCGGGCGATCTCCACCCGCGTCTGCCCGCGCAGCGCGGCGTCGAGATTGGACAGCGGTTCGTCGAACAGGAACACGCGCGGATTGCGCACGATGGCGCGGCCGATGGCGACGCGCTGGCGCTGGCCGCCGGACAGTTCGCGCGGCTTGCGCTCCAGGAGCGGCTCCAGCTCCAGCAGTCTGGCGGCCTCGACCACGCGCTCGCGGATCGTCTCGCCATCGTTCTTCGCCAGCTTCAGCCCGAACGCCATGTTGTCGAACACGCTCATATGCGGATAGAGCGCGTAGGACTGGAACACCATGGCGATGCCGCGCTCCTTGGGCGGCAGGTCGTTCACCCGCTCGCCGTCGAACATCAGCTCGCCCGAGGTGATCTCCTCCAGCCCCGCGATCAGCCGCAGCAGGGTCGACTTTCCACAGCCCGAAGGGCCGACGAAGACCACGAATTCGCCCTTGGCGACGTCGAGGTCGATGCCGTGGATGATCTCGCTGCGGCCGAATGACTTGGTGAGATTCCTGAGCGTCAGCTGCGCCATGGCAGGCTCTGTCCTTTCCCGGGTTTCATCCCTTGACCCCGCCGGCGGTGAGCCCGGCCACGATGCGGCGCTGGAAGATGAGGACGAGGATGATCAACGGTGTCGTCACCACCACCGACGCGGCCATGAGGGCGCCCCAGGGCGTTTCCTGCGCCGAGGTGCCCGAGATCAGCGCAATGGCGACCGGCGCCGTTCGCGTGCTGTTCGAGGAGACGAAGGTCAGCGCGAAGAGGAACTCGTTCCACGCCTGAATGAAGGCGAGCAGGCCCGTGGTCACCAGCGCCGGCCACATCAGCGGCAGGAATACCCGGCTGACGATGTGCCAGGGGCCGGCGCCGTCGATGATGGCGGCTTCCTCGATCTCCACCGGCAGGTCGCGCATGAAGGTGGTCAGCACCCACACCGTGAAGGGCAGGGTGAAGATCAGGTAGCTCATGACCAGGCTGCCGAGCGAATTGTAGAGCCCGAGCAGGCGCACGATTTCGAACAGCCCCGCCAGCACCGCGATCTGCGGGAACATCGACACCGACAATACGGTGAGCAGAAGCAGCTTGCGGCCGCGAAACTTGATCCGCGCCAGCGCGAAGGCGGCGGTGAGGCCGAGGAACAGCGAAATGCCCACCGTCGCCGCCGCGACGATGACCGAATTGAGCACGTTGCGCGGGAAGTAACCGTGCCCCAGCACCTGCGCGTAATTGGCCAGATCGAGGCTTTCCGGCAGGTAGTTCGGCGTGAAGATTGCCGTGCCGGTCTCGAAGGAGGTGAGGATCGCGTAGTAGAACGGGAAGACGGAGAACAGCAGGATCGCCGTCACCAGAACATAGAACCCGACCGTTCGCATGAGTTTCATGGCGCGCCTCAGTCCAGGTTAAGCCGGGCGGCCCGGATGTAGCCGAGCGTGATGAAGGCGATCACCAGGAACAGCAGCGTCGAGGCCGCCGAGCCATAGGCGAACTGGTCGAACTGGAACAGGTTCTGCTGCACGAAGACCGACATGGTGCGGGTCTCGGCGTTGTTCGGGGTCAGCACGTAGATGATGTCGAAGACGCGCAGCGCATCCAGCGCACGGAAGATCACGGCGACGAGGATCGCGGGCGCGGCGAGGGGCAGCGTCACCCGCCAGAAGGTGAGCAGCGGATTTACCCCGTCGATCTTCGCCGCCTCGTAGATGTCCTCGGGGATCATCTGAAGACCGGCCAGGATCAGCAGGGCCATGAAGGGCGTCGACTTCCATATGTCGACCAGCATCACCGCGATCATCGCCGTTTCAGACGAGGCGACCCACGCCACCGGGGCGGAGAGCAGCCCGAGCTTCATCCCGAGATCGTTGATGATGCCGAACTGGTCGTTGAGCATCCACGCCCACATCTTGGCCGAAACCACCGTGGGAATGGCCCAGGGGATGAGCACGGCGGCGCGCACCAGCCCGCGCAGCGGGAACCTCACATTGAGCACCATGGCGACGATGAGACCGAGCGTGGTCTCGATCGACACGGTGACGAAGGTGAAGACCAGTGTATTCCAGACCGCCCGCCACCATTCGTCATCGACCAGCAGGCCGACCCACTCGCCATCGTCCTCGCCATAGGAAAACCATTCCAGATAGTTGGCGAAGCCGACCCAGTGCGCACGGCCGGGATCACCCAGCGAGGCATCGGTGAAGCCGAACCACACCGTGCGCAGCAGCGGCCAGCCGGCCACCAGCAGCAACACCACAAGCATGGGCGCGAGAAAGAGCGCGGCGGCGCGGCGCCGCTGCGCGCTGATGGTGAGGCCCCGGGCCGAAGGTCTGGTCATGTGAAGCTCGCCGGACGTCAGTCCCAGCCCGAGCCCTTCAGCCGCTTCAGCCGGGCTTCAAGCCGCGCGAGATTGCGCTGTGCGCTGCCCTTGCCGGCCAGGGTGGCGTGGACCGCGTCCCAGAACTCCTTGGAGACCTCGTTGTAGTCGGCCTTGGTCGCCGCGGAGGGGCGCGGGGTCGAGTTGACGAAGATGTCCTTCCACAGCCCGATGCTGGGCTGGGCCTTGAGGATTTCCTCGTCCTCATAGAGCGCGGGCCGGGTGGGAAGGTTGTTGTTCTTGATGGCCCGCATCTTCTGCGCCTCGGCGCTGGTGAGGAACACCACCAGCTCCACGGCGGCGTCGGGATGCTTGGTGTACTTGGAGACCGCGAGATTCCAGCCGCCAAGGGTTGCCGCCGAACCAGCGCCGCCCGAGGGCAGCGCCGCGACGCCGAACTTGCCCTTCACCGCGCTGTCGTCCGTGTTGGATAGGGCATAGGCATAGGGCCAGTTGCGCATGAAGACGGCATTGCCGGTCTGCCAGACCCCGCGCGCTTCCTCTTCCTTGTAGCCCAGCACGCCCTTGGGCGAGATGGTGCCGATCCACGAGGCCGCCTGCTCGATAGCGGCGGCGGCCTTGTCATTGTTGACCGAGATCGTGCCGTCGTCTTCGACGATGTGCCCACCGCCGTGGGAGACCAGCCATTCGAGACCGTTGCAGGTGAGGCCCTCATAGGCGGCGGCCTGGAACACGTAGCCATGGATGTTGCCCGCGCCCGCCTTGCGCTCGCCGTCCTGGATCGTCTTGGCCGTGCTGGCAAGTTCGTCCCAGGTCTTGGGCACATCGAGCTTGTACTTTTCGAGCAGGTCGGTGCGATAGAACAGCGCCGGGGCGTCGGTGTAATAGGGCAGCGCGACCAGCTTGCCCGCCACCGTCTGTGACTGGATGATCGAGGGGAAGTGCGCCTTGGAGGCGGCGCTGGCCTTCTCGTACTTTGAGAGGTCGAGCAGGTGCTCGGCGATCTGCGGCGCCCAGATGATGTCGGTACGGTAAACGTCGATGTCGCTATTGCCGGCCGACAGCCACAGGCGGTACTGCGCGAACTGGTCGGTCGAGGAGGAGGGCATCTCGACGATGGTGACCTTGTGCCCGGTCAACTCCTGGAAGCGGTCCAGATTCTCGCGCAACACCTGAATGTCGCGCCCCACGGCACCTGAGACGATCTGCAGATCGGCGGCCGGGGCGACGGACGCGGTCATCGCCAGCGTGATGCCTGTGGCGAGACAGGTGAGTGCGCGTGAAATCTTCATGGGCTCCTCCGCAAATGCTCGTGGCCAGCCGGTCTTCCACCGGTTTTGTCCGCTCCGTGATGAGGCTTGAGATTCGAACGACCATAAAGCGATCGTTCATACCGAGTCAAAATTCGGGCACAGCCTAGGCGAAGAGATGCGCCGCCAGAACATCCGTGCGACGGGCTCAGTATCACATACGCGCATCCGTTTGTGCGGCTCGTGAGCCGGCGCAGCAGAACGTTGCAATATCATCGCGCGGGAAGGTGGAGACCGCACCGGCACGACGAAATTCGTTCCTGATCTCAGACGTTTCTTGAAAGGCTCTCCCGGGTCCTGAGAAGCCTGGTGGCGCAGCGCTCTGCACAGGGGTGGACATGAGCCGGAAGCCGGCCAGTATGGAGCTCCCCGACCCATAGGAGTGAGCAACGAGCATGGCCGCCTCGACCGACAATATGCGCAGCGATGGTACGCGGCTCTGGGGTAGCCTGATGGAGATGGCGGCCATCGGCCCGGGCGTTCGTGGGGGCAATAATCGGCAGGCGCTGACCGATTCCGATGCGCAGGGACGCCGGCTGTTCGCGCGCTGGTGCGAGGGCGCGGGACTTGCCGTATCGGTCGATGCCATGGGCACGATGTTCGCTCGCCGCGAGGGCACCGACCCCGATGCCGCGCCGGTGCTGATCGGCTCTCATCTCGATACACAGCCGACAGGCGGCCGGTTCGACGGCGTGCTTGGCGTGCTCGGCGCGCTGGAGGTGGTGCGCACGCTGAACGATCTCGGCATCCGCACCCGCCATCCGGTGGAGGTGGTGAACTGGACCAATGAGGAGGGCACCCGCTTCGCCCCCGCCATGGTGGCCTCCGCCGTCTATGCCGGTGTGATGAGCCTCGACGAGGCCTATGCCGCCACCGATGCCGCCGGCATCACGCTGGGCGCGGAGCTGGAGCGGATCGGCTTCAAGGGCAGCCGCCCGGCCCGCGTGTCGGCCGGCCCGGCGCCCCGCGCCTATTTCGAGCTGCACATCGAGCAGGGGCCGATCCTTGAGGCCGAAGGGCTCGACATCGGCGTGGTGACGCATGGCCAGGGTACGCGCTGGCTTCAGGTAACGCTCACCGGCCGCGAGGCGCATACCGGCTCGACTCCCATGCCGCGTCGCCTGAATGCGGGGCTCGGCATGGCGCGGGTGATGGAGCTGGTGGACACGGTGGCGTGGCAGCATGCGCCGCTGGCGGTGGGCGCAGTGGGCCATGTCGACGTCTACCCGAACTCGCGCAACATCATCGCCGGGCGGACGGTCTTCACCATCGACATCCGCCATCCCGAGCTTGCCGTGCTCGACGCGATGGACGCGGCAATCCGCGAGGGCACAGCCGCGATCGCGGCGAGGATGGGCCTTGGCGTCGAGATAGCGCAGGTGAACGCCTTCGATCCCGTCGCCTTTGATCCTGCTCTCGTCGGCCATGTCCGGGTGGCGGCGGCCCGGCTCGGTTATGGCCATCGCGACATGGTGTCGGGGGCGGGGCATGATGCCTGCTGGGTCGCCGGGGTGGCGCCCGCCGCCATGATCTTCTGCCCCTGCGTGGACGGGCTGAGCCACAACGAGGACGAGACCATCACTCCCGAATGGGCCAAGGCAGGCGCCGACGTGCTGCTGCACGCGGTACTGGCCACCGCCGAGGTGGTGTGAGGCCGGCGCCGACGGGGTTGTGGAAGGCCGAGGCTTTCGCGAGAGGAGCGTGCGATGTCCATCGTCATCAAGGGCGGCACCGTGGTCACCGCCGACCGGTCGTTCGAGGCGGATGTGTTGATCGACGGCGAGAGCATCGCCGCGGTCGGGCCGGGGCTTTCCGGCGACACGGTGCTTGATGCCTCGGGCGCGTATGTCATGCCGGGCGGCATCGATCCGCACACCCATCTGGAAATGCCCTTCATGGGCACCACGGCGGCGGAGACCTGGGAGAGCGGCAGTTTCGCGGCGCTCTCTGGCGGAACCACCATGGTGGTCGACTTTGTCATTCCCGAGAATGAGAACCTCATCGGCGCACTCAACGCCTGGGAGGCGCGGGCCAGCCGACAGGCGAGCGCGGACTACTCGTTCCACATGTGTATCACCGGCTGGTCGCAGCCGGTGTTCGAGGCGATGGAGCAGGTGGTCGCGCGGGGCGTCAACAGCTTCAAGCACTTCATGGCCTACAAGGGCGCGCTGATGGTGGATGACGACCAGATGTTCGCCTCGTTCCAGCGCTGTGCGGCGCTCGGCGCGCTGCCGCTTGTCCATGCCGAGAATGGCGACATTGTCGCCGCGCTTCAGCAGAAGCTGCTGGCGGAGGGCGTGCGCGGACCCGAGGCGCATGCCTTCTCCCGCCCCGCCGAGGTGGAGGGCGAGGCGACCAACCGCGCGATCATGATCGCCGATGCGGCCGGCGTTCCGATCTACATCGTCCATGTGTCCTGCGAGCAATCACATGAAGCGATCCGCCGGGCCCGGCAGAAGGGCATGCGGGTCTATGGCGAGCCGCTGATCCAGCACCTGACCCTCGACGAAGGCGTCTACACCCACCCCGACTGGGACTACGCGGCGCAGCGGGTGATGTCCCCGCCCTTCCGCGACCGCGTGCATCAGGACAGCCTGTGGGCGGGACTTTCGGCCGGCTCGCTACAGGTCGTGGCCACCGATCACTGCGCCTTCACCACCGCGCAGAAGCGCATGGGAATGGACGACTTCACCCGCATTCCCAACGGCACGGGCGGGCTTGAGGACCGCATGCCGATGCTGTGGACGCGGGGCGTGGAGACGGGACGGCTGACGCCCAGCGAATTCGTCGCGGTGACCTCGACCAATATCGCGCGCATCCTCAATCTTTATCCGAGGAAAGGCGCGCTGGTGGCCGGCGCGGATGCCGATATCGTGGTGCTCGATCCCAAGGCGGGCAAGACCATTTCCGCCGCCCGGCAGACGTCGATCATCGACTACAACGTGTTCGAGGGCTTCGAGGTGCGCGGCCTGCCGCGCTACACGCTCTCGCGCGGCGAGGTGGTGTGGTCGCAGGGGCGCAACGACCTGCCGCGGCCGGGGCGGGGGCGCTTCATTCCCCGTCCGGCCTTCAACCCGGTGAACCGGGCGCTTTCCACCTGGAAGGCGCTGGTGGCGCCTCGCGCGGTGACCCGCGATCCCGCGCGCATGCCGATCGGGGTCTAGTCACCCAGCGTTTTCGCCACGCGCCGCCGCATCACTCTCCATCAGGCGCGATCGGGATGGGGTCAGGGAGCGGGGCTGAGGAAGAGGGGACGGTTGTCTTCCGGCGTCTTGCTCCAGTCGCCTTCCTCGCGCCGGGCGAAGACAAGCCGCGCCCCGGTCGCCGTCTCCAGGATCAGGTCTCCCTGTTCCAGATACCACCGGTCCGGCACGCTGGAGCGTCCGAACAGCAGCCCGCAATTGCCGTCCGGATCAAGCCGGAAGGCCTTGGGGCGCATGGGTACGTCCGACAGGCGCATGCGGCAGGCGGGGCGGCCCGGCGTGCGGGCGAGATCCCATGTGCCGAACAGATCCTCGGGCTGGGTCTGGGCTGCGTCGGCAAGGCGTGGATTGACGAGGAAATAGACGCCGTCGCCTTCGCGCAGCGCCTCCCAGGTCCCATTGATCCCTTCGGTGAATTCGGCGACGAGCCCGCCGTCGCCGCGCAGCAGAAGGATCGAATTGCCGGGAGCCGGCGCCCAGGCGGCGATGTCGACGCTGAAAAGAATGGCGGCGGCGCAGGCGTGTCTGTCGAAGCTCAGATCGAACATGGGCGAACCGCCGCGGGCGTTCTCACCGGCGCTGCGGCGTTTGGCCGAGAGCTGCAGGGCACATGTGCGGTCGCCATCCGCATTGGTGAGCTGATACTCGGCGGCAAGGCCGGCGGCGGCCTCGGCGGGCGAGACATCTTGCGCCCGCGAGCCGCTGGCCCCGCCCGCGGCGACGAGCGCCGTGCCGAGCAGAAGCGCAAGCACACCCCGGCGCGCCTGCGCCGGCCCAAGCGACCGGCGCGGCCCGGGGCGATGTACCGAAACGCTCATCGCCGCTCCCTCAGGCCCTCGATGAAACAGGCGTTTCGGGCACCGGGGTGAGCGGAGGGCGACCGGCGAACCAGGCGGTGAGATTGTCCACCACCAGCTGCCCCATGGCGTCGCGCGTCACATGGGTGGCGGAGGCGACATGGGGAAGCAGGACGACATTGTCCATCGCCATCAGCGCCGCGGGCACGTGGGGTTCGTCGGCGAACACGTCGAGGCCGGCGCTGGCGATGGTGCCCTCGGCGAGCGCCTGGATGAGCGCCGCCTCGTCCACTACCGAGCCGCGTGCCACATTGATCAGCGAACCCGTGGGACCGAGGGCCTTGAGAACCTCGGCGTTGATCATGTGCTGCGTCTCCGGGCCGCCGGGGACGATGACGATCATGGCATCGACGTCGCGGGCCATGTCGATGAGCGAGGGATAGTGCGTGTAGGGCAGGCCGGCGACGGGGCGGCGGCTGTGATAGACGATCGGTCGACCGAAGCCCTCGAGGCGCCGGGCGATCGCCTGTCCGATCCGCCCCATGCCGACGATGCCGATGGTCCGGTCGCGCAGGGTCGGGGAGAGCGGGAAGCCGCCTTTCGGCCAGAGACCGGCGCGCAGATGCCGCTCGGCCTGCGGCAGGCGGCGGATCGTGGCGAGCAGGAGGGCGACCGACAGGTCCGCGACCTCGTCGTCCAGCACGCCCGGCGTATTGGTGACCACGATGCCGCGTTCGGCGGCGGCGGCCGTGTCCACCGCGTCATAGCCGACGCCGAAATTGGACACGATCTCGACCCCGGGCAGGCGGGCGAGAAGTTCCCGGGTGACGCGGTTCGCGCCTCCGGCGGTGGAGCCGACACCCGTCGCCACCGCGCGGATGCGAGGGCCGACCTCGGCGAGCATTTTCTCCGCGCCATCCTCGTCCAGCCGGTGGACGGTGAAATGCTCCGCGAGCTGCCGCTCGATCATGGGCATCATGGGACCCGTCTGAAGCAGGTCCGGCAGGGGAGGGATGGTGGGCATGACGTACTCCTGCACTGTCACTGGGACGCCTTAGACGGTCTCTTCCGCGAGATCGTTGGCATCCTCGTCCGGCTCCATGTCGACGGTGCCGAGCTGGCCGGACAGGTTTTTCTCGATGCGCCGCAAAAGCTTGCGGAGCCGTTTGCGATCCTTGCCGTCGAGGCCGTCCACCATCGTGTCTTCAAGCGAGGACCAGATGCCGTCGATCGCCTGCGCCCGCGTCCGGCCTTCCTCGGTGAGATGGACGCGCACCAGCCGGGCGTCGCCCTCCGATGCGCGGCGCACCAGGAGCCCCTGCGCCGAGAGGCGCCCGACCGTCTTGGAGGCCGTGGGCGGGCGAACCTGCAACGCCGTGGCCAGCTCGGTCATGGTGCGCCCGTCCGACGCCATGAGCAGCTTCAGAACGGTCTCCTGTCCAGGAAAAAGGCCGAACTCCTGAAGCTTGCGTGCCGCGAGGGCGCGCTGAAGCCGGGCGGCATGCTGAAGCCGATGACCGATACTCTTATCGAAGCCGTCCTTCATGAAGGCCTCCAATCGATTCGCCGCGACAGCAGGACGCTACTGCAACAAGAACCGTCCACGGTAACAGGAACATGGCGGTAAAGCTCTTCGCCGTCAAAATTTTCTCTCGGTGAACTACTTTCTACAACCGCGCGAAGCGTGCCTCGACGCGGGAAAGGAAGCTGGAGCGCTTGCCGGCGCTGGCCGAATCCATGCTGTGGAGCGCCAGCCACACTTTCCGCGCGCGGGGGTTAACGATGCCGCCGACGCCGTCGAGAAGGATTCGCCGTCCCGGCTGCCCGATCCAGAGCCACCAGAACCACGGTGAGCCGAGCGTGCTCACAGCGGCGATGAAGACGATATTGGTGAGCCGGCGTTCCAGCGGCCGGAAGGGCTTGGGCAGGCCGAAGGTCTCATAGGGAACCAGCACGCGGTCGAGCCAGCCTTTCAGCATGGCCGGTGGCCCGTACCACCATGTGGGGCCGACGAAAATCAGCGCATCCGCCGCCTTCACGCGGGCAAGGTGATCGGCGACCGGGAGGGCGTTCACGACCGGCTGGTGATAGTCGAGCCGCTCTTGCCGGCTCAGGATCGGATTGAAGTCCTCCGCGTACAGGTCGAGAAGGTCGACCTCGTGCCCGCCCTTCTCAAGCCCGCGAAGCACCGCATCGCGCACGGCGGCGTTGAAGCTCTTCTCCACCGGATGGCAGTAGACGACCAGCGCCCGCATCAGGAAACGTTCCTTAGGCCGGGAAAGAGGTAGGTGCGTCCCGCGCCGAAATCGAAATCGGGATGCTCCCAGGCGATCATCTTGCCGGGGTTGAGCAGCCCGGCGGGATCGGCCTCGCGCTTGAAGGCGAGCTGGGTCGCGTCGGTTTGCTTCATGCCGCCTTCCTCCAGCGTGTAGCGGTGCGGATTGAAGACCGGAATGCCCATCGCCTCGTGCCGCGCGATAATGTCGTCCAGCCGCTCCTCGGTGGTGAAACGCACCAGAGGGAGGCCGAAGCAGGTGATTTTGCCATCAAAGCGGACGAATTCGAGATGCGCCGGCACCTCGGCCCCGAGTTCGGCATGGATGCGGGCGACGAGGTCGAGCTGGTTGGGGAAGGGATACAGCGTCTGCAGATAGGTGATGGAGGGATCGACCCGCAGCGCCCTGAGCGTGGTGTGGTTCCATGACAGCTCGTAAAGCGGGGGCAGACCCTTCGCCTCGGCGGGAGACAGCGCATCCGAACGGAACAGCGTCCACCCGCCCCAGCGTGCGGTGAAGTCCGCGAAGGCCGCGGCGGCGATCGGCGCGATCATCGCCAGCACGATATGGGCGTCCGCCGGCAGATACTTTCGGTGGCGAAGGAAGGCGTCCTGCGGCAGGGGAGCCGCGATCACCGAAAGCAGCTTTTTCAAAATGGCATCCTGCTCGCCCAGTGCATTGGCATAGGTGGCGGCGGTGCCGAAATCGTCAAAACCGATCATCACCTCGATCCAGTCGCAGGCGGGCGCCAGTGGCATCTCGACGTCGAGGATAATGCCGTTGGTGCCATAGGCGTGGGAGACCTGCTGGAGTGCCTCGCCACTCAGTTCAAGGATGCGCGGGGTCGCCTCCATGGTGGCGATGCGCAGTGCGATGATGTTGCCAAGGTCGCGCAGGCCGCCCCAGGTGATCGACCCCACACCGCCCGACCCGCCGGCGATGAAGCCGCCGATGGATGCCGTCCGGTAGGTCGAGGGGTGGAGCCGCAGTTCCTGTCCCGAGGGGCGGCAGGCGGTGTCGATGTCGGCCATGATCGCGCCGGCCTGCGCCCGCACCCGGCCGGGCGCGATCTCGATCACCTTGTCGAGGGCGGACAGGTCAAGCACCAGGCCCCCTGCCAGGGGCATGGCCTGCCCGTAATTGCCGGTGCCGGCGCCGCGCGGGGTGACGGGGATGGAGAGATCGAAGCAGGCTGCGAGGATGCGCAGCACCTCGTCCTCATTCGACGGGAAGGCGACGATGTCGGCGCTAACATCGTCCAGCTGGCGCTTCAGCGTCGGCGAGTACCAGTAGAAGTCGCGGCTTTTCTGCCGGACCAGCGCGGGGTTCTCCTCAATACGCAGCCCTGCCAGCCGGGTTTTCAGCGCGGCGATATCATAGGCCATGGCAGGGCCCCTTTCTGCTCTCCATGAGATCATCCAGCTCGGCATAGTCGGGCGCGCGCGCGTCGATCGCCCGGCCCCGGCGCAGGATGATGCGGTCGGCCTGCGGACGGGCAAGAAGTTCGTTGAGGCTTCGGGCGCGCAGCAGGCACAGATCCGCGGCGGCGCCGGGCGTCAGGCGGCCCGTAGCAAGGCCCATCTGTTCGGCCGGTGTGCGCGAGATGATGGCGGGCCAGCCGGCGAAGGGGTGATCGAGATGAGCGATACGCGTCGCCTCGCGATACACCTCGATCAGGTCGAGGTCGCCATAGGCGTAGAACGGATCGCGGGCGTTGTCGCTCGCGACCATGACCGGAATGCCCCGTGCCCGCATTTCGTGAACAAGGGTGACACCGCGCCAGCGCGGGGTGCGCGCGGGTTCGCGGTCCTGCAGATAGAGATTGCACATCGGCAGCGAGACGATGGCGATGCCGGCGCGGGCGACGACATCCAGCGTACGGTCGATCTCCTCCGCACCCTGTAGCGCCAGGGCGCAGCAGTGCCCGGCGAGGATCGGGCCTTCGAAGCGCCGCCGCAGTGCGAGGGCGGCGATGGCGGCGAGGCCGCGCCCGTCCCGGTCGCGCTCGTCGACATGCAGGTCGAGGGCAAGGCCATGGGTCTCGGCGGCATCGAACAGCCGTTCCAGCCCGGCCGCGAGGTTCGGCGTGCCATAGGTGTAGCTGCCGAGCAGGCCGCCATGGGCGCGGATCTGTTCCACGAGCGGGGTAAATACGGCATCGTCGAGCACGGCGTCGATCGCGATCAGGCCGACGCCCTGAAGCTCGATGCGTCCCTTCCACGCCTCGCGCATGCGGGCAAACACGCGCCAGGCGATGGCGCCCCGCTCGCCATCGGAATCGAGATGGGTCCGGATCGCGCATGTGCCATGCGCATAGGCACAGCGCAGGGCAAAATCGAAACGGCGGGCTATGTCCTCTTCGGTCCAGTGCGCGGCCCGGTCGGCCGCGACCGCCGCCATCGCACCATCGAAACTGCCATCCTGATTTGGCGCGCGCGTCCAGATGAAACCCTTGTCGAGATGGGTGTGAATGTCGACCAGGCCCGGCAGCACGAGACCGCCGGCAAGGTCGAGGCGCGGCACCTCGGGTGCAGAGCCGCCGGCCGGTGCAATCGCGGCCAGTCGTCCCTCGCCGATGGTGAGGTCCACCGCGATGAGGTCTTCATGCCGGCTCTGGCCAATGTGCCGGCGATCGGCGGCGCTGATGCTGTCCGGCAGCAGGCAGGCCGGCACGCGGGCATTGGCAAGCACATAGGCGGCGGGAGGACGGGCAAGGTCCAGGTTCATGCGTGTCATCCCCTCGCCAGCGCGCTTTCGTGCCAGCGCCGCAGCACCAGCCAGGAAATGAGGCTGAGAACGGCATAGATCAGGATGCCGGCAAGCGAGATGAGAAGAAGGGCGGCGAACATGCGGGGTATGTTGAGCCGATAGCCCGATTCCACAATGCGGAAGGCAAGCCCCGAGCCCTGACCCGCGGAGCCGGCGGCGATTTCGCCGACCACGGCGCCGATCAGTGCCAGCCCGCCGGCGATGCGCAATCCGCCGAGGAAATAGGGCAGCGCGGTCGGCAGCTTGAGCTGCATGAGCGTCTGCCAACGGCTGGCCCCGGCGAGGCGGAACAGATCGCGCAGGTTCGAATCCACCGAGTTGAGCCCCAGCGTTGTGTTGGCGAGCACCGGAAAGAACGCGACGATCCACGCGCAGACCAGAACCGCGGTGCCCGTGTTCAGGTAGATCAGCATCAGCGGAGCGACCGCGATGACCGGCGTGACCTGCAGGATGACGGCGATCGGGAACAGCGAGAACTCGACGATGCGGGCGCTGGCAAAGATGAGCGCGAGCGCCACGCCGCCGACCACGGCGAAGAACAGCGCCAGCGCGGTGGTGCGCAGGGTCACCAGCATGGACTGGAGCAGCACCACATGGTCGTCCACCAGCGTCTTCGCGACCAGGACGGGGCTGGGCAGGATGTAGGGCGGCAGCTGGTTGAGCCGGACGACGAGCTCCCAGCCCAGAATGACGGCGGCCATGACGCCCACGGGAAGCAGCCAGCGGAGCGGGGAGTTCGCCATGGCGCCCGCCCCGCGCTCTACTGCGCGTCCATCGCCCGCGCCAGCGCGAGCGATGTTTCCCGGCACAGGCCCACATATTCGGGCGAGGTGCGGAACGCCTCGTCGCGGGTCTGGTTCGGGTCGATGGAAAGTTCGGCGGAGACGCGGCCGGGACGGGCGCGGAACACCAGGATGCGGGTCGACAGGAACACCGATTCGAAGACCGAATGGGTGACGAAGACAATGGTACAGCCCAGCCGGTGCCAGACATCGAGGAGATCGTTGTTCAGCTTGAATCGGGTGATCTCGTCGAGCGCGGCGAAGGGCTCGTCCATCAACAGCAGGCGTGGTTTGGTCACCAGCGCCCGTGCGATCGACACGCGCATCTTCATCCCGCCGGAAAGTTCACGCGGATAGGCGCCGTGGAACGCGCTGAGGCCGACCATCTCCAGCGCCTCGGTGATCGCAGGTTCCGCCGCCTTGCGCCCGACACCCGCGAGCTTGAGCGGCAGGTGCACATTGGCGAACACATTGGCCCACGGCATCAGCGTCGGCTCCTGAAACACGAAGCCGATGGACTGCCGCGCTGCCTCGGACGGGTTCCACATGATCTGCCCGCGGCTCGGATCGGTCAGGCCCGCGATGAGGCGCAGCGCCGTCGACTTGCCGCAGCCGGAGGGGCCGAGCAGCGAGAGGAACTCCCCCTGCCGGACCTGCATGTCCAGCCCGTCCAGCGCGGTCACCGCGTTGGCGAAGCGCTTGCCGACATCCGCGAGCGACAGCAGCGGGCCGGTCATCGGCGGCGCCGTCAGATCGGAGGGGGGCATTGTCAGCCGGCTCGACACCTACTTCGCCAGCTCCTTGCCCACGCCCTTGTTCACGAACTGGAGCGTGTAGGATTTTGCGTAGTCGATGTCGCCCTTGATCACCTTGGCGGCGACCATCTTGTCGTAGAAGCTCTTCATCCGTGCATCGCTCATCGCGCCGATGCCGAGTGTTTTCGTGTCGCCGGAATCGACGATGCCGTACTCCTTCATCTTGGCGATGGAGAAGGCGATCATCTCGTCGGTGATTTCGGGATTGTCCTTCTTGATCAGCGCATTGGCCTCGGTGTTGTCGCCATACAGGTAATGGTACCAGCCGATGATCGAGGCATCGACGAAACGCTGCACCAGATCCGGGTTCTCTTTCGCCAGTTCGGTGCGGGTCTCGATGGTGGTGGAATAGGTGTCGAAGCCGTAATCGGCGAGCAGGAACAGTTTCGGCACGAAGCCGCCCTGCTTTTCCACCGCCAGCGGCTCGGACGTGACGTAGCCCTGCATGGCGCTGTTCTTGTCGGCCAGGAACGGCGCCGCGTTGAACGTGTAGGGCTTGACCTGGCTCTCGCTGAATCCGTAGTCGGCGACCAGCCACTGGTAGTAGCTCGCAAGGCCTTCCTTGGAGATGAAGAGCGTTCTTGTCTTGAGGTCCTCGAAGGTCTCGACATCCGGGTGCGCGAGCAGCACCTGCGGGTCCTTCTGGAACATGGCGGCAACCACCACCGTCGGGATGCCTTCCCCGACCGAGGAGAACGCCTGAAGCATGTTGGCGCCCATGTAGAAATCGATCTTGCCGACCGGCAGCAGCAGCCGGTTATTGGCCTGCGGGCCACCGGGGGCGATCGTCACCGACAGTCCGTATTTCTCGTAGGTTCCGTCGGCCACGGCCTGATAGAAGCCGCCATGCTCGGCCTGCGCCACCCAGTTGGTGCCGAAAGTCACTTTGTCGGCGGCATGGGCGGCGGGCGCGAGCAGCGCACTGGCAAGGGTTGCAAGGGTGAGGGCAAGAGCGGCGAGGGTGCCGGGATAACGCAGGCGCGGGAAACGCGGGCGCATCGAGGTCTCCATCCGGTGCGGTGAGGGGCGGCAGGCGCGGCGCAGATGATGCCATGATAGGCGAGCTTAATCGCGATGCACATATCACAATGAAACATCCCCGCGCGGCCGGCGGGCGCGTGGCGCGGTTGCGCGCGGCGTTCCATCCTCCTAGCCTGATGGGATGCTTCGCCATCTCGTTCCCGCTGCCATTCGCCGGCCCTTCGCCCGCTACAGTCATGCCGTCGAAGTGCCGCCGGGCGCGCGGCTGCTGGTGGTGTCCGGCCAGCTCGGCGTCTCGCCCGACGATGCGATCCCCGAAAGCGCCGAGGCGCAGGCGGTCTTGTGCTTCCGTGCCATCGCGGCCTGCCTCCTGGAGGCGGGCATGGCGCCGGCCGATATCGTGCGGATCAACGCCTATGTCACCGAGCGCGCGCACATGGCCGGCTACATGGCCGCGCGCGACGCTTTCATCGCCGACCCGCCTCCGGCTTCCACGCTGATGATCGTTTCGGGTTTCACCCGTCCCGAGTTCAAGGTGGAAGTCGAGGTTCTGGCGGCGAAGGCGGATTAAGCCTAGAACGGCGCTCTCATTTCCCGGATGAACACCATGCCGCCCAAACGTTTCTGGACCGAACTCGCCTGGACCGATTTTTCCGAGGGCGACACCGCCAGCTGGATCGCCGTGCTGCCGGTCGCCGCGGTCGAGCAGCATGGGCCTCATCTGCCCGTCGGCGTCGACGCCATGATCGGGGAGGGATATCTGAAGGAGGTGATGGACCTGCTGCCCGCGGATATCCCCGCGCTGTTCCTGCCGATGCAGGTGGTGGGCAAGTCCAATGAGCACATTCACTTTCCCGGTACGCTGACGCTCTCGGCGGAGACAATCATCCGCGCCTGGACCGAGATCGGCGAGAGCGTGCACCGCGCCGGCGTGCGCAAGCTCGTCATCGTGAACTCACATGGCGGCAATGTGCCGATGCTGGATGTCGTGGCGCGCGAGCTGAGGGCGCGGCTTGGCATGCTGGCGGTCACCGTCTCATGGCACCGCTTCGGCTATCCCGAGGGCCTGTTCTCGGCACAGGAGCGCCAACACGGCATCCATGCCGGCGGCATCGAGACCTCGCTGATGATGGCGTTTCGTCCCGACACGGTTCGCGGCGAGGAAATCCGCGACTATCCACCCGTCACGCTGGCGATGGAGCAGGAATTTTCCTTCCTGCGCGCCGGCTCCCCGGCCGGCTTTGGCTGGATGGCGCAGGACATCCAGCCCTCCGGCGCCATGGGGGACGCCACCGAGGCAAGCCCCGAGAAGGGCAGGACCTGCGCACTCTATGGCGCGCGCGCCTTTGTCGAGTTGCTGTCGGATGTGCACCGGTTCGATCTCGCGCGGCTGCCGGCCGGCCCGCTGGGCGGGGCGGCGCTCTGATGAACGTGCCGCTCTCCCCCCTTGTGAACCGCCATGTCACGATCGACGAGGCGCACGCCTATGCCCGCCGGGTGCTGGAGCGGTTCGGCACGTCTCCGGAAAATGCCCGGCTGACCGCCCGCGCGCTGGTCGCGGCCGAGATGGATGGCATCGGTACCCATGGCCTGAGCCGGCTGCCGAGCTATTCGGCAATGGTGGCCGCCGGCAAGATCGACGGCCACGCCACGCCGACCCTTCGCCGCGCGGGTCCGGCGGTGGTGGCGGTGGATGCCGGCAACGGCTTTTCCTATCCGGCCATCGAGCTGGGGCTGCCGGAGGTCGAGACGGTCGCCCGCGAAATGGGCATCGGCTTGATGGTCATCCGCCGTTCGAGCCATTTCGGCGTTGCCGGTCAGCCCGTCGAGAAACTGGCGGAGCGCGGCCTTGTGGGGCTCGCCTTTGCCAATGCACCGGCCGCGATCGCGCCCTGGGGCGGGAGCAAGGCGATGTTCGGCACCAATCCGATCGCCTTTGCCACGCCGCTGAAGGGGCGCCCGCCAGCGGTGGTCGACCTGTCGGTGGCGAAGGTCGCGCGGGGCAACCTGATGGCGGCGGCGCAGCGGGGGGACTCGATACCCGAAGGATGGGCGCTCGATCCCGACGGCAACCCGACCACCGACGCCAAGGCGGGGCTGGCGGGAACCATGATGCCCATGGGCGAGGCCAAGGGCACGGCGCTCGCCTTCGTCATCGAGGTGATGGCGGCGGCGCTCACGGCCTCGACCTTCTCGATCGATGCGCCGGGCTTCTTCGACGGCAAGGGCCCGCCGGCAGCCCTGGGCCAGGTCATCATCGCCATCGATCCGTCGCGGGTCGCGGGTGACGCCTATCTCGACCATCTCGAACGCCTCGCATGGGCGATCGAGAGCGAGCCTGGCGCGCGCCTGCCCGGCACACGGCGTCTGGCCAACCGCGCCCGCGCGGCCGGCTCGGCAGGGGAGGCCGCCGAGGGGCTGGTGATCGGTGCCGCCCTGCAGAACGCGCTGCGCGAGATGGGCTTCGAGGGCTGAGGTCCGACCCAGCCCGAGGATTCTATTTTGGCAGCGTGGACCAGTCCGGATACCAGCCGCCGTCGCCCTTGCGGAACAGCGGGCAGTCGATCGGCGCGCGCACCAGTCCCGGCCAGTCCGGATCGACGGCGCCGAGCGTGTTCTGCCAGACATTGGTTTCCCGGATCGCGGTGACAACGCCGACCACGTCGGCGCCGATCCGTTTCATCAGCTCCAGCTCCGCCGAAACCGTTCCCCCCGTAGAGATGACATCCTCCACGAGCAGCACGCGCTTGCCCTCCATCCGCTCCAGAAGGCGCGGGTCGATGAACACAGTTTTCGGCTTCAGCGGGCTGGTGATCGAGATCACGGGGATCGAAAGCTCGTCCTCGAACCAGAATTTGCGCGAATAGCTCAGCGGCACATAGTGCGGGTGGCCGAGCTTCTTCGCGACCGAGGCGGCGAGCACCATGCCCAGCGTCGGCATGCCGACGACGACCTCGGGGGCGAGGTCGCGGACGAGATCGGCCATCGCCGTGCTCAGCCGATCCTCCAGCTCGAACGAATTTTCTGTGATGCACAGATAGGCAATCGCCGTCTCAAAATCCGGCGGCAGGGCGAGGAAGGGCAGATCCGCCCAATCGCCGTCCGGGAGCTTCACCGGATAGCTGTCGCCATAGGGCGGCGGGCCGGGATCCCCGAGTTCCGAGGCGGGAATGATGCGATCGCGGTAACTGCCGCGGTTCTGGAAACTGAGGGGCATGTGAACTCCGGCGCTGGATGCGCGACGGAGCGAGCAATGAAGATGCCAAGGGCCGGTCCCGCGCGCGCGGGCCGGCCCTCCGGGTATCGTCCCCTTGTCGCCGTCACGTGGAAACCAACCTCGTGCCGGCGTCGGGAAGGAGCCTACTTCTTGGCCGCTGCGATCGCCTTGACGATGAGCTCGCGGGCGCCCGCGTCGTCACGCCACTCGGCGATGGTGACCTTCTTGCCCTTCTCCAGATCCTTGTAGTGGGTGAAGAAGTGCTGCACCTGCTCGATCGTGAGCGGGGGCAGGTCCTTATAGCTCTTCACCTTGGAGTGGTAGGGGTAGACCGAGTCCGCCGGCACCGCGAGAACCTTCTCGTCGCCGCCCTTCTCGTCGGTCATCATCAGCACGCCAACGGGACGGCACGCGATCACCGAACCGGCCATGAGCGCGATCGGCGAAATCACGATCACGTCGAGCGGGTCGCCGTCATCGCCGAGCGACTGCGGGATGAAACCGTAATTGCCCGGATAGAACATCGGCGTGTGCAGGAAGCGATCGACGAAGAGCGCGCCCGAGTCCTTGTCGAGTTCGTACTTCACCGGCGCGCCGCCGGCGGGAATCTCGATGATGACGTGAATTTCTTCAGGCGGGTTCGGTCCGGCCGAAATGCGGGAAATATCCATGAACGGGCTCCAGGTCGAAAGGGCCGGCAGTGCCGGCGAGCAAAGCGCCCTCTCTTAAGTCGGCTCGGGCGCGGCGTCGAGACGGACGGTACGGTCAATTTGGCCAACTCTGTCTAACCGGACGTCACAGCGCCAGCGTTGACCTGTATCACGGTGCATTTCAGATACATTATATCATTTCCGCTGGACGCGATGGATTGATATGTTGTATCAGTTTGCTGACCGGAGAGTTCACATGGCCGTTTCCAGCCCCTCGTCGCATTCCCATCCGCCCCATAACGGGCCCTCGCCGGCGCGCGGTCAGGACAACGGGCACTCCCACTCCCACTCCCACTCCCACGGGCCGGGTCGGCGTCATCCGCCGGCGCGGCCGCCACTGTCGCTGCTGCGGCTTTCGGCGTGGCAACGGCTGGTCATCGTCGTGCCTCTGGCGGCCCTGCTCTGGGCGGCCGCCTTGTGGGTGATGCATGGAGCAGGTGGGTGATGGGAAATGTGCTTGCCTTCCACGATCTGACGCTTGGCTATGAGCGTCACCCGGCGGTGCACCATCTCACGGGCGAGGTGCCGGACGGCGCGCTGCTCGCCGTTTGTGGTCCCAACGGAGCCGGTAAATCGACCCTGCTGAAGGGCATCGCCGGGGCGCTGACGCCCTTGGCCGGCAACATTGACGGCTCGCTGTCCTCGCATGAGACCGCCTATCTGCCGCAGGCCGCCGAGATCGACCGCTCCTTCCCCATCGACGTCTACGACCTCGTCGCCATGGGGTTGTGGCGGCGCACGGGGCTGTTCGGCGGCGTTGGTCGCGCCGACCGGGCACGGATAGAGGCGGCCATTGCCGCAGTGGGGCTGGAGGGCTTCGAGAACCGCATCATCGGCACGCTGTCCGGCGGCCAGATGCAGCGCACGCTGTTTGCGCGCCTGCTGCTGCAGGACGCACGCCTGCTGCTGCTGGATGAGCCTTTCAATGCGCTGGATGCCGGAACCATTACCGATCTGATCGGGCTGGTGGAACGCTGGAACGGCGAGGGACGCACGGTGGTCGCGGTGCTGCATGATCTGGAGCTGGTGCGCGCTCATTTTCCCCAGACCCTGCTTCTGGCGCGTTCGCCTGTTGCCTGGGGCGCGACGCGGGAGGTGCTGAGCACCGCGAACCTCGCCGTCGCCCGCCGGATGTGCGAGGCGTGGGACGAGGAAGCCCCGGCCTGCGCACCCGAGAGGGCGGCGTGATCATGATCTACGATTATCTGATCGCCCCCTTCGCCGAATTTGACTTCATGCGCCGCGCGCTGGTGGGTGTGCTGGCGCTCGGGCTCGGCGCGGGACCCATTGGCGTGCTGATGATGCTGCGGCGCATGAGTCTCGCGGGGGACGCGGTGGCACACGCCATTCTTCCCGGCGCGGCGATCGGCTTCCTCGCCGCCGGCCTCAATCTCTATGCCATGACGATTGGCGGGATGGTGGCGGGCTTCACGGTGGCGATCGGGGCCGGGGCGCTGGCCCGCGCGACGCAGATGAAGGAGGACGCCGCGCTCGCCGCCTTCTATCTCATCTCGCTCGCGCTGGGCGTCCTGCTGGTGTCGCTGCGCGGCTCCAATGTCGATCTCCTGCATGTGTTGTTCGGCACGGTGCTGGCGCTCGATGACGCGACGCTTACCCTGATCGTCTCGATCGCCAGCGTGACGCTTGTCGTCCTTGCGGTGCTGTGGCGCCCGCTTGTGATGGAGAGCGTCGATGCGGGCTTCCTGCGCTCGGTGAGCCGGGCGGGCGCGCCGTCCCATCTCGTCTTCCTCGCGCTGGTGGTGCTGAACCTCGTCGGTGGCTTCCATGCGCTCGGCACGCTGCTGGCGGTTGGCATGATGATGCTGCCGGCCGTGGCCGCCCGGTTCTGGACCCGTGACCTGACCATGCTGGTCGGGCTGTCGGTGGTGATCGCTTCCGCCTCCGGGGTCCTGGGGCTGCTGGTTTCCTATCATTCCGGCGTGCCTTCGGGGCCCGCCATCATCCTGGTTGCCGGCGGCGCCTACACGCTGTCGGTCCTTTTCGGGCCGGTCGGCGGGCTGCTGCCGCGACTGGTCCCGCGTCATCACCTCGAAGCTTGAGGAAATTTACATGCTGGCCAACTGGTCTCTTTCCCGCCGCTCCTGTCTTGCCGCCCTCGTCACGGCGACGCTCATCAGCCCCGCGCTGGCGCAGGGCGAAGCCCCCGCACCCAAGGTGCCCGTGGTTGCCACGTTCTCCATTCTCGGCGACCTCGTGAAGGAGGTCGGTGGGAATCGGGTGGAGGTGGCGACGCTCGTCGGCCCCAATGGCGACGCCCATGTGTTCCAGCCGGCCCCCGCCGACGCCAAGAAAATCGCCAATGCCAAGGTGGTCTTCGTCAATGGCCTCGGGTTTGAAGGCTGGATCGACCGGCTGGTGAAGTCTTCCGGCACCAAGGCGAAGATCTTCGTCGCTTCAAGGGGCGTCACGCCGCGCGAGATGGCGGAAGAAGAGGATCACGATGCGCATGCCGCCGATGCCCACGCGAAGGGCGAAGAGCACGCGGCGGAAGGCCACGGCCATGACCATGGCGGCATCGATCCGCATGCGTGGCAGTCGATCGCCAACGCCAAGCTCTATGTGGCCAATATCCGTGACGGGCTGATCGCAGCCGATCCCGCAGGCCAGGAGGTCTATGCCTCGAACGCGGCCGCCTACACCGCGCGTCTCGATGCTCTGGAAGCAGAGGTGAAGGCCGCCATCGCCGCGATCCCGGCAGACCGCCGCCGCATCATCACCTCTCACGATGCCTTCGGCTATTTCGGTGCCGCCTACGGCGTGGAATTCATCGCGCCGCAGAGCGTGTCGACCGAGAGCGAGGCGTCGGCCAAGGATGTGGCGAGCATCATTCGCCAGATCAAGGCCGAGAAGATCCCGGCCGTGTTCGTCGAGAATATTTCCGACCCGCGCCTGGTGCAGCGCATCGCCAGCGAGACCGGTGCCAAGATCGGCGGCGAGCTGTATTCCGATGCGCTCTCCGATGACAAAGGCCCGGCGAGCACCTACATCGACATGATGCAGAACAACATCCGCGAGCTGTCCTCGGCGCTGTCGAGCTGAAAACCCAACCGCTGACGCCATGCCCGGCCGTGCGCCGGGCATGAATGTCGGTGCCGTCGCGAGTCGTGGATGGCCGGGCTTTGCCCGGCCATAACGCCGTTCAGGCCGGCAACGGCCCAGGAGAACCAAGATGCCCGAGACCTCGTCCGCCAAGATTCCCGTCACCGTGCTCACCGGCTATCTCGGTGCCGGCAAGACCACCCTCCTCAACCGCATCCTCTCCGAGCCGCACGGCAAGAAATTCGCCGTCGTCGTCAACGAGTTCGGCGAGATCGGTATCGACAATGACCTCGTGGTCGGTGCCGACGAGGAAGTGTTCGAGATGAACAACGGCTGCATCTGCTGCACCGTGCGCGGCGATCTGATCCGCATCATCGACGGGCTGCTGCGACGCAAGGACGACTTCGACGGCATCATCGTCGAGACCACGGGCCTCGCCGACCCCGCCCCCGTCGCCCAGACCTTCTTCGTCGACGAGATGGTGGGCGCCAAGACCACGCTCGACGCGGTGGTGACGGTGGCCGACGCCAAATGGCTCAAGGACCGGCTGAAGGACGCGCCCGAGGCGAAGAACCAGATCGCCTTCGCCGACGTGATCCTGCTGAATAAGACCGACCTGGTCTCGGAGGACGAGCTGAAGGACGTGGAGATGCGCATCCGCGCCATCAACCCCTTCGCCCGCATCCACCGTACCCAGCGCTCGGAGATCGCCATCGACAAGGTGCTGGGGCAGGGCGCCTTCGACCTTGACCGCATCACCGCGATCGATCCGGACTTCCTCGAAGGCGGGCACAAGCATTTCCACGACGAGGAGATGCAGTCGGTGTCATTCGCCTCCGAGCAGCCGCTGGATCCCGACAAGTTCTTCCCGTGGATTCAGGAGCTGACCCAGCGCGAGGGTCCGAACATTCTGCGCTCCAAGGGCATCCTCGCCTTCAAGAACGATCCGGAGCGTTTCGTCTTCCAGGGCGTGCATATGATCCTCGATGGCGATCATCAGCGTCCCTGGCGTGCCGACGAGGCCAAGACCAGCCGCATCGTCTTCATCGGCCGGCACCTTGATCGCAAAGCGCTGGAGCAAGGCTTCCTGTCCTGCGCGGCGTGACGGGAGCCACGTGAACAGAAGGGTTCCAGGGGCGGCTGACGAGCGCCCCTGGCCGCTGTCGATGGCACCCGGATGAACCGATCTGGCGGCTTCGTCGGCCACGGGGCGTGACGGCGGGCCTGTCATCGGCTAACTCTCGCGTCCCGCCCGATAACCAAGTGCGCCATGACTGCCCTGTCCTCATCCCCCTCTTCGATGCCCTCCTCGATCACGTCCAAGCTGCAGCCGCTTGACCTCGGCGACGGCGTTGTCGGCGCGGGCTTCCTCGGAACCCGTGCGGTCTTCGCTCTCGGGAGCAGGGAGATCGTGCTGGCGGGGGAGACGGTGGAGCGCGTCGCGGCCCATAATGGGGCGATACTCAGTGTTTCGAGCGACGCGCGCCGGATACTGACCGGCGGCGACGATGGCCGCGTCGTGGCCACGGCCGGCGATGGTTCGACGCAGACGCTGTTCGAGCAGAAGGGACGCTGGATCGACCAGGTCGCCGCCGGGCCGGACGGCAGCGTGGCGTTCTCGGTCGGCAAGACCGCCCATTTCCAGCCCCTGAAGGGTGAGCGCCGGACGCTCGACCTGCCGTCCACGGTCGGCGGACTTGCCTTCGCGCCGAAGGGCACGCGGCTCGCCATCGCCCATTATGGCGGGGCGACGCTGTGGTTTCCCAATGCGCAGGCCAAGCCCGAAGTCCTGGCTTGGAAGGGCTCGCATCGCGGCGTGCTCTGGCACCCGGATGGGCGCTTCGTCATCACCACCATGCAGGAGCCCGCGCTTCACGGCTGGCGGCTGGCCGACGGTGCCAACATGCGCATGTCCGGTTACCCCGCGCGGGTGAATTTCATGTCGTTCACGTCCGGTGGGCGTTTTCTGGCGACGTCCGGTTCCAACGAGGCGATTCTCTGGCCCTTCGCCACCAAGGAGGGGCCGATGGGCAAGCAGCCGACCATGCTGGCGCCCCGCGACATGCGCGTCTCCTGTGTCGCGGCCCACCCCAAGGACGAGGTGTTTGCCTGCGGCTATGACGATGGGCTGGTGCTGCTGGTCCGGGTATCGGACGGCGCGGAAATCCTGGCGCGCGCGCCAGCCGGCGGCCCGGTGAGTGCGCTTGCCTGGCGTGCCGATGGTGGCGCGCTTGCCATCGGTACGCAGGAAGGCGTCGGCGGTCTGATCGTACTGTGAAGGAAACACGACGCGGTTCGCACTGTTGCTGCGGCGCACTCTCGATTAGGCTCTCCCGATCTTATCGATGAGGGCTAGTCATGAAGATTGAAGACGTTCGTCGCACTGCCTATTCCATGCCGCTGACCAGCCCCTCCTACCCGAAGGGGCCCTATCGCTTCTTCAATCGCGAATATTTCATCATCACCTATCGCACCGATCCGGCGGCGCTGCAGAAGGTGGTTCCCGAGCCGCTCAAGGTCACCAGCGACATCGTCAAGTACGAGTTCATCCGCATGCCGGATTCCACCGGCTTCGGCGACTACACCGAGACCGGGCAGGTGATCCCGGTCGAATTCGAGGGTCGCAAGGGCGGCTTCGTCCACTCCATGTATCTCGACGACGAGGCTCCCATCGCCGGTGGGCGCGAGCTCTGGGGCTTCCCCAAGAAGCTGGCCAAGCCGAGCTTCCACGTGGAGAGCGACACGCTGGTCGCCAAACTCAACTATGGCAGCGTGCTCTGTGCCTGCGGCACCATGGGCTACAAATACGAGGCACTCGATCACGACGCGACGCTGGCCTCGCTGAAGGCGCCGAACTGGATGATCAAGATCATCCCCCATGTCGACGGCACAGCGCGGATCTGCGAGCTGGTCGAGTACTACCTTGAAGACATCACCCTGCAGGAAGCCTGGACCGGCCCGGCCGCGCTCGGCCTGTACCCGCACGCGATCTGCGATGTTGCCAAGCTGCCGGTGCTGGAGGTCGTGTCCGCCGTGCACCTCAAGGCCAACCTCACGCTCGGCATGGGCAAGGTGATCTACGACTATCTGAAGGACTGACCTCTCAGGCCAGTGACAGGCGCTCGGTCGCCATGAAGCCGAGCAGCAGCGCGAGGCCGAACGCGACCAGCAGCAGCGCCGCGGCGAATTCCACGCCACGCAGAACGATCGACCCGGTCGAGCCCGGCCGGGTCGCCGCCAGACGTACCGCCGCGCGTTTGGCAAAGACCGCAAGCGCGGCGATGGCGCTGACCGTGATCGCGGTACCGACGCCCATCAACAGGGTTGAGGCCGCCCCGACCCAGAAGATTCCCTGCGTCAGCGCGAACACCAGCACCAGAATCGCGCCCGAGCAGGGGCGCAGCCCCACCGAGAGCACCGCTCCCCACCATTCGCGCCAGCCGTCCTGCTTGGGCAACGCCTCGGGACCGGGCATGTGCGCGTGATCGTCGCCGCAGCCGCAGTCCGCGCCGTGAACGTGATCGGGCTGCCCGCGCCACGCGGCAAGGAGCGCGCGACCCTTGGCATAGGCGAGGCGCAGACCGATCAGCACGATCAGCCCGTAGGCGACCACCTCGATGAGGTAGACCGCCCGGCTCATGGTCGCCGCTGTTGCGCCGATGACGACGGCGAATATCGCGGCGACCAGGATCGCGGTCATCGACTGGGCCAGCGCGCTGGCAAAAGCGAGGCCGACGCCGCGCTTCAGCGTCGCTTCATTGGCCAGCAGATAGGACGAGATCACCGCCTTGCCATGGCCGGGGCCGGCGGCGTGGAACATGCCATAGGCGAAGGAGATGCCGCCCAGCAGAGCGAGCGCGCTGCCATCCTGCTTCGAGGCGCGGACGGCCGAGGTGAGAAGGCGGTAGAATTCGGCCTGCTTGGCGAGAATGAAGCCGGCAATGCCGGACGGCTCCGCCGCGGACGGCGCCGCGACACCGAAGGGCGACTGCGCAAGGGCGGGATGCAGGGCGAGTGCGGCGCCGAGCACCGTGAGCAGGGCGAGAGCCAGACGTTTCACGGGCAGCTCACCGTGGCGCGATTGGAAAACTGGGAGCCGAAATTGCTGGTCGAGGTGAGGGCGTTGAAGAAGCCCTCCGACAGTGTCGTGGAGGACGTCGCTGCCGGATCGGGCCGGTGGAGATTCACCGTGCAGCCGGCGGGGCCTCCCGCCAGTTTGACCGGATCGTTGTCCGCCAGCTGGAAAGCGACGAAATAGGTCGGGTCATAGACGTCGATGGCCGTCTGGCCCTTCGAGGGCAGGGGCTTTTGCAGCGGCAATGTGAAGTGCAGCGTCAACGCCGTGCCGTCATAGGTGAGGCTGTAGTCCTTCGGCGGGGCGAAGGGGAACTGCTCCTTGCCGCGCTTCGCGTAGGTGAAGTAGTCGAAATCCTTGAGAGAATCGATGTTCACCTGAGCGAGATCGCTTAGCGTCTTTTCGGTCGGCTTGCCGTCGGGACCGTTCTCGAGCCCCTGAAGGGCGTAGCTCGAAAAGCTCTCATCAAAGGTCCAGTTGTGGCGCACCCCGGTGAGCGAACCGTCGGGGGCGTAATCCAGCTCGGAGTTCACCACCACCCAGACATGGGGATGGGCGAAGGCGGGGACGGAAAGAGCCGCGAGACCGCTGGCGGCGAGAACCGCGAAGATGAGGAGACGGGCGAGCACGTTTTTCCATTCCTACCGATTGCTGCGACGCACAGTGCATATCGAGTTCGGCGGAACGGTGACAAGGTAGCGCTTGAATGACAACGGCCGCCCGAAGGCGGCCGTTGCATGTCTCTTGGCGAACAGCCGGGGCCGGGCTCCTGCCGCGTGGCGCGCTGCGCCGAGCGGGGAGCGTCGGCTCACGCCGCCTTCTGCTTGGGGGCGAGAAGCTTGCGGTTCACCAGCACTTCCGCGATCTGCACCGCGTTCAGCGCCGCGCCCTTGCGCAGGTTGTCGGACACGCACCAGAAGGCGAGGCCGTTCTCGACGGTCGCGTCTTCACGGATGCGCGACACGAAGGTCGCATCCTCGCCGGCCGCCTCGTAGGGCGTGATGTAGCCGCCGGGCTCGTGCTTGTCGACGACCAGAACGCCGGGTGCGTTGCGCAGCGCCTCGGTGGCCTCCTCGACGGTGACCGGCCGCTCAAACTCGACATTCACCGCCTCGGAGTGGGAGATGAACACCGGCACCCGCACCGCGGTGCAGGTCAGCTTGATCTTCGGGTCGAGGATCTTCTTGGTCTCGGCCATCACCTTCCATTCTTCCTTGGTGTAGCCGTCCTCCATGAAGACGTCGATGTGAGGAATGACGTTGAAGGCGATGCGCTTGGTGAACTTCTTCGGCTCGATCGGATCGGACACGAACACGGCGCGGGTCTGCGCGAACAGCTCGTCCATCGCATCCTTGCCCGCGCCCGATACCGACTGGTAGGTCGATACCACGACGCGCTTGATCGTGCCCAGATCGTGCAGCGGCTTCAGGGCCACGACGAGCTGCGCGGTCGAGCAATTCGGGTTGGCGATGATGTTCTTCTTGGTGAAGCCCTTCACGGCATCCGCGTTCACTTCCGGCACGATAAGCGGCACGTCGGAATCGTAGCGGAACGCCGAGGAGTTATCGATCACCACGCAGCCCTGACGGCCGATCTTGGGCGACCACTCCTTGGAGATGTCGCCGCCGGCCGACATCAGGCAGATGTCGGTGTCCGAGAAGTCGTAATGCTCAAGGGCTTTGACTTTCAGGGTCTTGTCGCCGAACGAGACTTCCGTGCCCACCGAACGGCGGGAGGCGAGCGCAACAACCTCGTCGGCGGGGAATCCGCGCTCCGAGAGGATGTCCAGCATTTCGCGGCCCACATTGCCTGTGGCGCCGACGATGGCGACCTTGTAGCCCATCATGGTTCTCCTGAAAGCCCTGCCATTCACAGGCTCGGGCGAGCGCGGGCTTTTACGCTATAAGGGCTGGCAGGGCAACGGGCGAAAGCCTCTGAGCCCCCACGCGGCCGACAATGCGCGGCTGGCATGCCGGAAAGGCGGGACGGCGCGGAGCCGGCACGGTTCCCCGGGCCTTGCGCCGCATGTGGGCGCCGTGGACACGACGTCGACAAAGGGCCGATGGATTTCGTCGCGCAGATATCGACCGTGATATCCATTCTGAGCGAAGCCGCTGCCCGGTCGTGGACCTGACTACTCCGCCGCGTCGACGCCGGCGGCCGGCTGGCCGACCCCAAAACGCTTCGCGACATAGTCCTCGACGATCTTCTTGAAGTCTTCGCGCAGGCTCGGGCCGCGCAGGGTCATCGCCTTCTTGCCGTCGAGATAGACCGGCGCGGTGGGGAACTCGCCGGTGCCCGGCAGCGAGATGCCGATGTCGGCGTGCTTGCTCTCGCCCGGCCCATTCACGATGCAGCCCATCACCGCGACGTTCAGGGTTTCCACTCCGGGATAGCGCTTCTTCCATTCCGGCATCGAGGTACGGATGAAGTCCTGCACCTCGAAAGCGAGTTCCTGGAAGGTGGTGGAGGTGGTGCGCCCGCAGCCCGGGCACGCGGCGACCAGCGGCACGAAGGTGCGCAGGCCCATGGTCTGCAGCATCTCCTGGGCGACCGTCACTTCCCGCGTCCGGTCGCCACCGGGCTCGGGGGTGAGCGAGACGCGGATGGTGTCGCCGATACCCATCTGCAGCAAAACGCCCATCGCCGTGGAAGAGGCGACGATACCCTTGGAGCCCATGCCCGCCTCGGTGAGGCCGAGATGGAGCGCGTAGTCGGCGCGGCGTGCGAGTTCGGCATAGACGGTGATGAGATCCTGTACCGCCGACACCTTGGCGGAGAGAATGATCCTGTTCTTGGGCAGGCCGATCTCTTCGGCAAGCGCGGCGGACAGCAGCGCGGAACGGACTAGCGCCTCGCGGGTGACGGCACGGGCCTGCGCCGGGTGCGGCAGCTTGGCATTCTCGTCCATCAGCGTGGTGAGCAGGTCGTTGTCCAGCGAACCCCAGTTGGCACCGATGCGCACCGCCTTGTCGTGCTTGATCGCCAGCTCGATGATGGTGGCGAAGTGGCGGTCGCGCTTTTCGCCAAAGCCGACATTGCCGGGGTTGATGCGGTATTTGTCCAGCGCGGCAGCGCAGTCCGGGTACTTGGTCAGCAGAAGGTGGCCATTGTAGTGGAAGTCGCCGACGATCGGGGTGTTCAGCCCCATCTTCAGCAGGCGCTCGCGGATCTCGGGAACTGCCATTGCGGCTTCGTCGCGGTCGACGGTGATGCGGACGATCTCCGAACCGGCGCGGGCCAGCGTCGCAATCTGGCGGGCCGTGCCTTCCGGATCCGCCGTGTCCGTATTGGTCATGGACTGCACGACCACCGGAGCGCCGCCGCCGACGGTGATGTCGCCGACCTTCACCGGCACGGTGAGGCGGCGCGCGGCCGGGCCCGCGGCTTCCAGCTCCTCGGCAACGATACGTGCCGGCATCTGGCGTTCGGGGTTGGCGATGGCGGGTGCGTGGGTCATGCACGGATGTTCCAGGAGAGCGACAGCAAGCGGGATCCCGTCGGGCTGCCCGTTCGGGTAGGCGCGATGAGTGCCAACGTCAACGGTCCTTGCCGGCCGCAGGACCGCGGCGGTGCTCGGCGCAGGGCGCACACAGACCGGGAATTTCCACCACCGAGGCGCGAGGGGAAAAACCGGCCGACCGTGCCGCCCAGGCAAGGTCGCGACCCATGGCGTGGGAAGCAAGTTCCGTCGTCAATCCGCAGTCGTCACAGATCAGAAACACCACCACATCGTCCGCCGCGTGCTCGCGTCCGCAGGCAATGTAGGCATTGCGGCTCTCGACGCGGTGGGCAAGCCCCTCGCCGACCAGAAAGTCGAGCGCGCGGTAGACCGACATGGGTGGCGTCTTCTCGCCGCTGGCCCCGAGTCGCTCCACCAGCTCATAGGCTCCCAGCGGGACATGGCTGTCGGCGAGCACCTCCAGCACGCGCCGCCGCAGCGGCGTGAGCCGGGCGCCGCTCTCGCCGCAGCACAGCTCGGCGCGTGCGAGCGCTTCGGCCACGCAGATGCTGTGGTCGTGTTCGGCGTGAGGCGCCTTGGGTGTGGCGTCGAGTTGTATCGTCATCGCCTGATCGTACTCCACCGCTAGCAAACCGAAAACCATGTCGACCGGATGACCGCTGCGTGGAAGGGTGCCGTGCAATAAGTGGTCTTCGCAGCGCACGACAGCGTGCTAGCGTGGCTGATGTAGGAATTCAGACAACCGGACGCGAGCCTAGAGGCCAGGCGTCCAGCGGCCTTCGAGATCAGGAGTTGTTGAATGCTTAAGGGTAAGAATGCCGTCATCACCGGCTCCACCAGTGGTATCGGGCTGGCCTACGCCCGCGCGCTGGCCGCCGAGGGCGTGAATGTGACGTTGAACGGCTTCGGCGATCCGGCGGCGATCGAGAAGGAGCGGGCCAGCATCGAAAGCGAGTTCGGCGTCAAGGCGATCTACTCAGGCGCGGACCTGACCAAGGGCTCGGAATGCGCCGGGCTCATCAAATTCGCGGAGGAGACGCTCGGCTCGGTCGACATCCTCATCAACAATGCCGGCGTGCAGCATGTCCAGCCGATCGAGGACTTCCCGGACGACAAGTGGGACCTGATCATCGCGCTCAACCTTTCCGCCGCCTTCCACGCCATCAAGGCGGCCGTGCCGGGGATGAAGGCGCGCAAATGGGGGCGCATCATCAACACCGCCTCGGCCCATGCGCTGGTCGCCTCTCCCTTCAAGTCGGCCTATGTCTCGGCCAAGCATGGCATTGCCGGCCTGACCAAGACGGTTGCGCTGGAGACGGCGACGTTCGGCATCACCTGCAATGCGATCTGCCCGGGCTATGTCTGGACCCCGCTGGTGGAAAAGCAGATCCCCGATACCGCCAAGGCGCGCGGGATCACCGAGGAGCAGGTGAAGGAGTTCCTCCTGGCCGAACAGCCCACCAAGGAATTCGTGACGGTCGAGCAGGTCGCCGCCCTCGCAGTCTTCCTCTGCAGCGACAATGCCAAGTCGATCACCGGCGCGCTGCAGCAGATCGACGGCGGCTGGGTCGCGGAATAAGTAATCAGGAGAAGCCGAGTGGCCGATACGCCGATCACACCGAAGCGCCCGCGTGCCCCGTCCGCCAAGAAGGCGGCCGGGAGCAACGTCGTCTCCACCCCAAGCGAAGCCGTCGCCTCGCCTGAGGCCGTGCTTTCGGCGGCGCCAGCGCCTGAGGTGACGACGTCAGAGGCGAAGTCGCCAGAGGGGGCCTCGGCCGGCGCGGCAAAGCCTGAAGCCGCGACGCCCAAGGCTGCCGGGCTCAAGACCGCCAAGCCCGGGCTCGCCAAGTCCACGCCCGCCAAGTCCACGCCCGCCAAGTCCACGCCCGCCAAGTCCAAGGCGGCCAAACCTGTTGCGACGCAGTCCTCGGTGGCAAAGCCTGGGACCGTGAAGCCGAAGGCGGCCGCCGCGAAATCCAAGCCGCGTGCAAACGCTGTCGCGTCGGATGAGATGACCAAAGCCGAGGACGTGGCCGGCGCGCTTTCCGGCCCGACCGGAAAGGCCGAGGTCAAGCGTGCGCCTGCCACAGCGAAGAAGCCGGCCAAATCTGGTGGACAGGAGCTGAAGGTACTCAACCTCGCGCTGCAGGGCGGCGGCGCACATGGCGCCTTCACCTGGGGCGTTCTCGACCGGCTTCTTGAAGACGGCCGGATCGCGATCGAAGGTATCTCCGGTACCAGCGCCGGCGCCATGAACGCGGCGGTTCTGGCCACCGGGCTGGCGCGCGGGGGAAATGAAGGCGGGCGTGAGGCGCTGCATCGCTATTGGCGGGCGGTCTCCAAGGACGGCCGCACCAGTCCGCTCCAGCGCACCCTGCTCGACCGCCTGATGGGCAACTGGTCGCTGAATGCGAACCCGAGCTACATCGCCTTCGACGTGATGAGCCGGTTCCTGTCGCCCTACGATTTCAATCCGCTGAACATCAACCCGCTGATGGACCTCATTGAGGAGCATGTTGATTTCGACGCGCTGCAATCGTGCAATCACGTCCATGTCTTTGTGAGCGCCACCAATGTTCATACCGGCAAGGTGCGCGTTTTCTCCAAACATGAGCTGACGGCGCAGGCGATCATGGCGTCGGCCTGCCTGCCGTTCATGTTCCAGGCGGTGGAAATCGACGGCGTGCCGTATTGGGATGGCGGGTATATGGGCAATCCCGCGATCTTCCCATTTTACAACGTGGTGAGGACCGACGACATCCTCCTGGTTCAGATCAACCCGATCATCCGCCGCGAAACGCCGAAGACGGCCCGCGACATCAACAACCGGATGAACGAGATCACCTTCAACGCCTCTTTGCTGGCCCAGCTGCGCGCGGCGGATTTCGTCACACGCCTGTTGAAGAGCGGTAACCTGAACAGGAAGGGCGACGGCATCGACGGCTATCGCGATCTGCGCATTCATCGCATTGACGGTGCCGAGAGGCTGGTCGCGCTTGATGCGTCGACCAAGATGAACGCGGAGTGGGAGTTCCTGCTCTATCTCAAGGCCGTGGGCCGCGAGGTGGCGGAAGCCTTTTTGGAGAAGCACTTCGACGATATCGGCGTGCGCTCCACGCTCGACATTCAGGACGAGCTGGAAAAGGACTGACGCGGCTTTCCTTCCGCGCCCGCCCCTTCAAGGGCTCGACGTCGTCGCGCCTTTGTGGTGAGACGACGTCATGAGCCTGGTAGAGCCCGCCATCCCTTTCGACATCGCCACGCGCGTGCTGCACCGCGACGGCATGATGCTGGTGATCAACAAGCCGGCAGGCCTGGCGGTCCATAGGGGGCCAAAGGGCGGGGAAACGCTCGCCGACCATCTCGACACGCTGCGCTTCGGCCTGCCGAATGCGCCTGAACTCGCCCATCGGCTCGACAAGGACACCTCGGGTTGCCTTGTGCTGGGGCGCCATCGCAAGGCGCTGGCCGATCTCGGCCGGGCCTTCGCCGAAGGCTCGGTCGGCAAGACCTATATGGCGGTCGTGCGCGGTGTGCCGGCACAGTCCGAAGGGCGGATCGAACTGAAGCTCTCCAAGCGCTCGCCGCAGCGGGGCTGGTGGATGCAGGTCGATCCGCGCGGCCAGGAGGCGATCAGCGAATGGCGGGTTCTGGCCACGGCCGAAGGGCTGGCCGTGCTCGCGCTGTCACCGCTCACGGGGCGCACCCACCAGCTTCGTGTGCATCTGGACGCGATCGGCCACCCGATTCTTGGTGACAATATCTATGGCGGCGCTTCCCGCCTGCCGGGCGGGCCGATCCTGCATTTGCATTCGCGCCGGGTGGTCATCCCCCAACGCCAGGGGCGGGACAAGATCCGCGACCCCATCGATGTCAGCGCGCCCTTGCCCGACCATATGCGCATGACGCTGGAGCGGGCGGGGCTGGATGTGGCGGCTCTGGAGGCGGCGGCCGACGCTGCACTCTTTACGCGAGGTTGAGTTTCGCGCGTCTCGCCCTGAGCGCCTTTGCCAGCCTGCCGCCGAGCTGCCCACAGCCGACAAGGCCGGGCGTGGGATGCAAAATGACGTTCACCGGTGTCGCGGCGAGCCGGGCCTCGAAGGGCGGATGTTCCTGGAAGGCTTCGCGGAACGGGGAGGCCTCGAAAAACGGGGCCAGTGCTGCCGAAATGCCGCCCGCGAGGAAAACGCCGCCCCGCGCATCGAAGATGAGCGCCAGGTCTCCGGCGATGCGGCCGAATAGCCGTAGGAAAATGCCGATGCTGGCGAGCGCACCGTCATCGTCGCGATGAGCGGCGGCGATCACCTGTTCGGGCGTGATGTCCTCGCCTGCGAAGAGGCGATGGATCCGCGACAGGCCCGACCCGGACAGGGCATGTTCGACGACAACCGGGCCCAGTTCACCGACCAGATGGGCCAGCAGCCGCGCCTCTTCGGCGGTGGTAGCCCCAAGCCGGCAGCGGCCGCCTTCTCCGGTGATGGCGCGTTGCAGTCCCCGGCCCAGCCGCAAAAGTCCCGCCGATCCGAAGCCGGTGCCGGGGCCGCACACCAACATCGGCGCGGATTTATCCGCGTGTGCCTGACCGATCGGCGCCAGATCATCTGGGCCAAGGGCCGTAACCCCATAGGCCAGCGCCTCGAAATCATTGACCACGGTGAGCTTATGCCAGCCAAAATGCCTGCGCAGGTTACGCTTGGTGAGGGACCAGTCGCGATTGGTCAGCTCGATGAACTGTCCATTCGCCGGGCCTGCGACCGCCAGCACCGCACCATCGATCGCCTCGGTCGTCGCGGGATCGCGCATCGCGAGGTCGGCCTCGATCAACGCTTCGAAACCGGAGAACGAATCATTGCGGTGGATCTGCACATGGGTCGGGACGCCGTTGGCGCTGACCAGTGCGAGGCGGGATGACGTTCCACCGATATCGGCGATCAGAATGAGATGAGGCATGAATTAGAGCACTATTCCTGACGCTTGGTCGATGCCGACACCGGACGGCGGCTACCGCGTGAATGAGATAGGAGCCAATCTTTGCAGCTTCCACAAGGCTTGACGTACAACTCTTTCCTGCGGAAACGGTTCGGTCCGTCCATGACCGCGTCGCGGTACGGTTGCGTTCGCCTCTGTGCCGGCCTAGTGCGTAGGCGATGAACGAGACCTCGCGCGCATCAAATCGCCGCCCCGCGAATCGCGGCAGTCGGCCCGGCTCCGCGGAGCGCCCGCGCCCGCCGGGGGCGCCTCCACCCTCCCTTCCCGGGATCGCGGTGCGACGCGCTGCGGCGGATGCGATGGATGCCGTGCTCGACAAGTCGCGCCCGCTCGAGGAAAGCCTCGAGCGGCTTACTCGCGATCTGGACGATCGCGACCGCTCGCTGGCCCGCATGATCGCCGCGACAAGTCTGCGCCGTCTGGGTAGCCTGCGTACACTTTTGCGCGGCATGATCGAACGCAGCCTGCCGCCTAAGGCGAAGCGGGTCGAGACCATTCTGATTATCGGTGCCGCGCAGATCCTGCTCACCGACGTGCCAGACCATGCTGCGGTTGCGACCAGTGTCGCCCTGGCTGGCGAGGACGCTGCGACTGCGGGCTTCAAGGGCCTTATCAATGCGGTTCTGCGCCGAGTGACGCGCGAGGGACGCGCCCTGCTGCCCGAGGGTCCGGATCAGCCGAAATGGATGATCGAGGGGTGGATGCAAGCCTACGGCGCCGAGACCGGGAACGCGATTTCGCGGGCTCTGGCGCATGAGGCGGGGCTCGACCTGACGGCGAAGTCGGACCCGGCCGGTTGGGCGGCGACGCTGAACGGGCGGCTGCTTCCTAACGGGACGATCCGTCTCGTCGACGCCGGAAACATCACCGCGCTGCCGGGCTTCTCCGAGGGCGGCTGGTGGGTGCAGGACGCGGCCGCGGCGCTTCCGGCGCAGCTGCTTCATGCCACGGCCGGCATGGAGATTGCGGACCTGTGCGCGGCGCCGGGCGGCAAGACCGCCCAGCTCGCCGCAGCGGGTGCGCGGGTGACAGCGGTGGATCGTTCGGGCACGCGCCTCAAGCGACTGCAGCAGAATCTCGATCGACTGGGTCTGGAGGCCGAAATCGTCGAGGCCGATGCGGCCGTTTTCGAGGGTGGCCCGTTCGACGCCGTGTTGATCGATGCCCCGTGCTCGGCCACGGGCACTATTCGCCGCCATCCCGATGTCGCCTGGACCAAGGCACGGGAGGATGTTGCCACGCTCGCGGCCCTGCAGGCGCGGATCCTTGCCCACAGCGCGCAGATCCTTCGGCCCGGTGGGGTGCTGGTCTATTCGACCTGCTCCCTGGAGCCGGAGGAGGGCGAGAATCAGATTTCGGCTTTTCTCGCCACCCATCCCGATTTTCGACGCGAGCCGATCCAGCCGGGCGAATGCGGAGTGGCGGCGGAGTGGATCAACGCGGCAGGCGAGCTGCGCACACTGCCGACCCATCTGCCCGACGCCGATCCGCGGCAGGCCGGCCTTGACGGCTTCTTCGCCGCGCGGCTCCGTCGGGCATGAAGGACGGAAGGTTCGCGGCGAGGCAGTTGGACCCGTGCGAAGGCTTCGCTAAGCTGCGGGCGCGGGGAGGGCTGTTGCTTGCCGGACAGATTCAACAAGAGGTAGGCCGCTGATGGCCCGCGATATCAACGCGGACCGTGTCAGGCTGGCGCTGTTCGTCACACAGTCCGGCTGGCGCAGGCTGCGCACCTGTCTGATGGTGCATCCATGGTTTCCCTGGCGCAGCACGGCGGTGCCGGTTCCCTCGCGCCTGCTCTTCGCCCCGCATGATCTGCGTACCGGGGACCCGACCCGCGCCAGCGAGTTCTATGCCGGCCGTTTCGCGTTCGCCGGCAAGGTGGTGCTGACGGACGGCGCCTCGCCCTTCGAGATGGAGCCACCCTCGCGCGAGTGGGCCGAGGAGCTGATGTCGTTCTCCTGGCTGCGCCACATGCAGGCTGCAAGCACCGCGATCGCCCGCGCCAATGCGCGCGCGCTGGTGAGCGACTGGATCGCGATGCGCGGCCACCGGCTCCCGGTCGCCTCCTCGCCGGAGATCATGGCCCGGCGGGTGATCAACTGGCTTACCCAGTCGCCTCTCCTGCTTCAGGACGCGGATCCGAGTTTTCATCGCCGGTTCATTCGCAGCCTCACCAGCCAGGTGCGCATGCTCGCGAGCATCGGGGCGGATGCTCGTGACGGCCGGCCCCGGCTGATGTGCGCACTGGCGCTGAGCTTCGCCAGCCTGTGCATGGCGGACCAGACCCGCCTGATGAAGCTGGCGCAGAAGCGCCTTGCCGAGGAACTTGAACGGCAGGTGCTCGCCGATGGCGGCCATGCCAGCCGCAATCCCGGCCTACTGGTGGAGGTGCTGCTCGATCTGCTGCCGCTGCGCCAGTGTTTCGGTGCCCGGCACATGCCGCCCCCGCCGGCGCTGCTGAACGCCATCGACCGGATGATGCCGATGCTGCGCTTCTTCCGGCATGTCGACGGTGCCTTCGCCCATTTCAACGGCATGGGGCCGACGCCTGCCGACTGGCTGGCGACCGTGCTCGCCTATGACGATGCGCGCGGGCGCCCGCTGTCGAACGCGCCCTACTCAGGCTATCACCGTCTGGAAGCCGCTGGCACGGTGCTGATCGCGGACACCGGCGCGCCTCCGCCGATGCCGCTGAGTCACGAAGCCCATGCGGGCTGCCTGTCCTTCGAAATGTCGGCGGGACGAAATCGTATCGTGGTCAATTGCGGCATGCCGGCTACCGCGCGCGAGGAGTGGCGCGCCGTGGCGCGGCAGACGGCAGCCCATTCCACCGCGACGGTCGAAGATACCTCCTCCTGCCGCTTTGTGAGCGGCGGGGCGCTGATGCGCCTGTGTGGAACGCCCATTCTCGAAGGACCGGCGGAGCTTCATGTCGACCGTGGCGAGCGCGGCGGAGCGGATGTGCTGCGCGCCAGCCATGACGGCTACGCCAGGCGTCTTGGTGTGATCCACCAGCGCTCGTGGCGGCTGTCGCCGGACGGCTCGCGGCTCGACGGAGAGGACCTCTTCCGCGTTGCGCATGGCGAGGAATTCTCGGCCGACCAACCCGCAGCCTATGCCATCCGCTTCCACCTCCACCCGTCCGTGAAGCCGACCCGGGCAAGCGATGGGCACTCCGTCATCCTCAAGTTGCCTGATGGCGATCATTGGGCCTTCACCGCGCCGGAATGCACCGTGGTGATCGAGGAGAGCATCATGCTCGCGGCGAGCAGCGGGCCCCGCCGCACCGAGCAACTGGTCATCAGCGGCCAGGCTCGGACGGCGCCCCGGGTGGAATGGACATTCGTGCGGGTGAAAACGTTGCGCGCCTGAGGCGTCAGGTCCGGCAGGGAGGCTTTGCGCATAGCTGCATGGAGCCGCGGCGTTGTGCGCGAGTGTTCCCGTCTCGGCGCGGACGTGGTAGGGCGACGCCTTGATCCCGCTAAGAAATGGCCGTCCCATGTCCACCGATGTCCGCCCAATCGTCCGTGCCCTGATCTCCGTCTCCGACAAGACCGGGCTCGTTGCTTTCGCCGAACGTCTCGTCGCCCGTGGCGTCGAGCTGGTTTCGACTGGCGGCACCCGCAAGGCATTGGCGGAGGCTGGCCTCAAGGTGCTGGACGTCGCCGACCTCACGGGCTTTCCCGAAATGATGGATGGGCGTGTGAAGACGCTTCACCCGGCCGTCCATGGCGGCATTCTCGCCGTGCGTGACGATGCCGGGCATCAGGCGTCGATGAGTGAGCATGGCATCGGCCCGATCGACCTTGTCGTCGTGAATCTCTACCCGTTCGAGGCAACGGTGGCGCGTGGCGCCGATTACGACGAATGTGTCGAGAACATCGACATTGGCGGTCCGGCGATGATCCGTGCGGCCGCGAAGAACCACGCGGATGTGGCCGTGGTGGTCGATGCGTCGAGCTACGAGACCGTGCTGGGCGAACTGGAGGGCAAGGGTGGCACCACGCTGGCGACGCGTCGCAAGCTGGCGCAACTCGCCTATGCCCGCACCGCGACCTATGACGCGGCCATCACCCGCTGGTTCGCCAGCGTCGAGGGCGACGACACTCCGAACACCCGTATTTTCGACGGCACCCTCGCCGAGGCGCTGCGCTATGGCGAGAATCCGCACCAGAGCGCGGCGTTCTACAAAGGTGGCGCGCTCCGGCCGGGTGTCGCCACGGCGCGCCAGCTTCAGGGCAAGGCGCTGTCCTACAACAACCTCAACGACACCGACGCCGCCTTCGAAGCCGTGGCCGAGTTCGATCCGGTGCGGGCGCCTGCGGTGGTGATCATCAAGCATGCCAATCCCTGCGGCGTGGCGGAAGGTGAGACGCTGGAAGCGGCTTATCGCAAGGCGCTGGCCTGCGATCCGACCTCCGCATTCGGCGGCATCGTGGCGCTGAACCGCACTCTCGATGCCGAGGCGGCGCGTGCGATCGTCGAGATTTTCACCGAGGTGATCGTGGCCCCCGATGCGACGCCGGAGGCCGTGGCGATCGTCGGCGCCAAGAAGAACCTGCGGTTGCTGGTGACCGGTGCATTGCCCGATCCGCGTGCGGGGGGCCTTCAGGTCAAGTCGCTGGCCGGCGGACTGCTGGTGCAGTCACGTGACAATGCGGTGGTCGACGGCATGGAGCTGCAGGTGGTCACCAAACGCGCCCCGACTGCGGCCGAGCGCGCGGACCTCGCCTTCGCTTTCCGTGTGTGCAAGCACGTCAAGTCGAATGCCATTGTCTATGCCAAGGATCTGGCGACTGTCGGCATCGGTGCGGGGCAGATGAGCCGGGTGGATTCGGCCCGGATCGCGGCCTCCAAGGCACGGGATGCGGCCGCCGCTGCCGGTCTCGCCGAGCCGTTGACCAAGGGCTGCGTGGTCGCCTCCGACGCGTTCTTCCCCTTCGCCGACGGTCTGCTGACTGCGATCGAAGCCGGCGCCACAGCGGTGATCCAGCCCGGCGGCTCCATCCGCGACAGGGACGTGATCGCCGCCGCCGACGAGGCCGGGGTTGCCATGGTGTTTACCGGCGTGCGCCACTTCCGGCACTGAGCCGGGGACCACGCAGTCCAGGAAGACCAAAGAAAAAGGGCCGGCTTGCGCCGGCCCTTGTCGCTTCCAAGGCGTTCCCCCGAACTCAGAAGCGGTAGGTGACGCCGAGGCCGACGATCCACGGGTCGAGATCGGCCTTGCCCGTCAGAGCGTTGCCGGCAACGGTTACGTCGAAATCGGGCTGCAGGAAGAGCTTCTTGACGTCGACGTTGAAGCCCCAGTGCTCGTCGATCATGTAGTCGAAGCCGGCCTGGAGCGCGAAGCCCCAGCTGTCCTTCACATCAAGCGAATCAGCGCTGTCGGCCTTCTGATCGAAGAAGATGGTGTAGTTCACGCCGGCGCCGACATAGGGCTTGAAGGCGCCGAAATCGGTGAAGTGGTACTGCAGTGTAAGGGTCGGCGGCAGCAGCCAGACTTCACCGATCTTACCGAGGCCCGAGAGCGAGCCGGAGCCGTTGATGTCGTGCGGCGTCACGCCAAGGATAAGTTCGGCAGCCCAGTTGTCGGTGAAGAAGTAGGTGATGTCGAGTTCGGGCACGACCGCGTTCGAATAGCTGAGATCCGAGCCCGATACGCCGTCCACCGAGCCGCCATCCTCGGGCATCACCAGCAGCGCGCGAACGCGGATCTGCCACGGGCTGCGCTCCACCACCGGCGCGGGTGCCTTGTAGGCCGGTGCCGGCGCGGCGACATCTGCGGCCATGCCAGCGGAAGCGGCCATCGGCAGCGCGAGAAGCGCCGCGCAAGCGGCGGTGAAGGTCGAACGACGCATCGACATTTTCTTTCCCCAAATTTCCCAGCGGCCCCCCATCCCCACAGCGGCCGTGGACACATTCCTGCGACCAGGGGGGACGGGCGGGGTTGATCAATGTCAAAACCAGGCGTGACGCGCCGTATGTGTGACCGCAGTGCAACAAAGTGGTGACGGATCACATCGCATGCCGTCATCGCACGGACAGGATAGAGTGCATCCATCAAGCCCAGCCGCATCCATGAGCGGCAACAGGGCGCCGTTAATCGGCAAGGGAGGACAATCATGGGCGTCGAAGGATTTCTCGCCACCGAGGACGAGCGCGCGGCGCGCCAGCTCGTCGAGCAGGCCGACCTGATTCTGCAGGCCACCGATGGCGAGGTGCCGCCACATTTTGCCGGCCGGCTTTTCGGGCGCGCCGTTGCGGAGGATGTGAGGCTCTACACAGCGCATGAGCTGGCGAACCTTGCCGGGCGCGCATACGCCCATCTCAAGGCGCGGCGTCCCGGCGGTTTCGACATCCGCGTGGAGCCGCCCGCACCGGTCTCGGGCGGCGACCGCCTCTCCCGCGTGAGCGTGGTCGAAATCGTCAATGACGATATGCCCTTCCTGCTCGATTCGGTGATGGCGGCGCTGAACGCGCAGGGACTCACCGCCACGCTGGTGGTTCACCCGATCCTGGGGGTTGATCGCGACAGTGCGGGCGAGTTGCACGGCATCGGTGACGTCGGCACCGGCCAGTTGCGGCGCGAGAGCCTGATCCACATCCACGTGGCGCGCATCGAGGACGAATCGCGCCGTGCCGCCCTGGTCGACGAACTCAGCACGGTGCTGACGCAGGTCCGCGCGACGGTGGACGCCTGGAAGCCTATGGTGGCCGAGGTGCGGTCCGCCATGGCGGACCTTGGCCATGCGCCGGCCGTGGTACCGCGCGAAGAGGTGGCCGAGGCGACGGCGTTCCTCGAATGGCTGCTCGCTGGCAATTTCACCTTTCTCGGCTGCCGCCATTACGACGCGGTGGGGGGCGTGGTTTCCGGCCGCGTGCCCTCGCGCTTCGACCGCCGCATGAAGGACGCTCTCGGGCTGCTTTCCGATGAGGAATTCCGCCTGTTCCGCCGTGCCAGCGATCCCAGCGCCGTGAGCGCCGATCTCAGCGACGTGCTTGCCAAGCCGAGTCCGCTGATCGTCACCAAGTCGCGTACGCTCTCCCTGGTGCATCGGCGCACCTGGATCGATGTCGTGGTAATCAAACGCTACGACGCGGAGGGCAACATCACCGGCGGTCTGTGCCTGGCGGGTTTGTTCACGGCCACAGCCTATACAAGCTCGGTGCGCGGCGTTCCGCTGCTGCGCCGGAAGGTCGACACGCTGTTGACCCGCGCTGGCTTCGCGACCGAGAGCCATTCCGGACGCGCGCTGGTCAAGGTGCTGGAGAACTTCCCGCGCGACGACCTGTTCCAGATCGAGCCCGAGCCGCTTTACCATTTCGCGCTCGCCATCCTCCAACTCGACGAGCATCCGCGCGTGCGCGTGCTGGCGTGGCGCGACCGCTTCGACCGCTTCGTCTCGGTGCTGGTTTTCGTGCCGCGCGACCGCTACGGCTCGCAGGTGCGCGAACGTATCGGCAGCCTGCTCGCCGAGAATTTCGGCGGTCAGGTGGCGATGTTCTGGCCGTTGTTCATGGATGGACCATTGACGCGCGTCCATTTCATCATCGAACGCACGGGAGAGCTCGAACCCGATGTGAGCCGCGCCCAGCTTGAGGAAGGCGTGGCCGAGGTGATCCGCACCTGGTCGGACGCGTTCGATGAGGCGCTGCGGCTGGTGTTCCCGACCGAACAGGCCGCGGCCCTCAGCCTGCGCTATGGCGAGGCGTTTCCGGCCGGATATCAGAGCAATTATTCCGCCGAGGATGCGGTGGCTGATCTCCGCCTGATCGAGCGTCTGGGCGAACAGAATCCGGTGGCTGCGGATTTCCATCGCCCGGACATGGTGGCCGGGCGTGAACGTGCCGCACTCAAGGTTCTCAGCTACGGCGTACCGCGCCTGCTTTCCGAGCGTGTGCCGATGCTGGAGGCCATGGGCTTCGTCGTGATCGACGAGCGCACCTTCACCGTGGCGCCGAAGGACGGCACCCCGGTTTACGTTCATGACATGGTGCTGGCGCGTCGCGGTGGCGGGCAGATCGAGCTGGAGGCGCTGGAATCACGCCTGCACGCCACCTTGATGGCGGTACTGCGCGGCCTGGCCGAAAGCGACGGCTTCAACGCGCTCGCGCTGAATGCCCGGCTTGGCTGGCGCGACATCGCGCTGCTGCGCACGCTGGGGCGCTATCTCCGTCAGATCGGGATTCCGTTCAGCCAGGACTATCTCTGGGCGACGCTGAACGCGCACCCGGCCATTGTCGATCGGTTGGTGGCACTGTTCCACGCCCGCTTCGATCTTGCTGCCGATGAGGCGCGGGAGCAGCGCGAGGCGGCCATTCGTGAGGAGATCGAGAGCGCGCTGGCCGATGTGCAGAGTCTCGACGAGGATCGCATCCTGCGCCGTTTCGCCAACCTTATCGAGGCGGCGGTGCGCACCAATTTCCACCAACTCGCCGAGGACGCAGGCCCGAAGCCGGCCATTGCCATCAAGTTCCTCTCGCACAAGGTCGAGGGCATGCCGTTGCCCCAGCCGCTGTTCGAGATCTTCGTTCATTCCCCGCGCGTGGAGGGCATCCATCTGCGCTTTGGCCGTGTCGCGCGTGGCGGCCTGCGCTGGTCTGACCGGCCGCAGGATTTCCGCACCGAAGTGCTCGGCCTCGTCAAGGCACAGCAGGTGAAGAACGCGGTCATCGTCCCGGTCGGCGCCAAGGGAGGCTTCGTGCCGCAGCGTCTGCCCGCCGGACCGCGCGAGGCGATCCAGGCCGAGGGGACCCAAGCCTACAAGCTGTTCATTTCCAGCCTGCTCGACGTCACCGACAACATCGAGGGCGCGGAAATCGTCCATCCGCACAAGACGGTGCGCCATGATGAGGACGATCCCTATCTGGTCGTCGCCGCCGACAAGGGGACCGCGACCTTCTCCGACACGGCGAACGCGATCGCGCAGGGTCGAGACTTCTGGCTCGGGGACGCCTTCGCGTCGGGCGGCTCGGTGGGCTACGACCACAAAGCCATGGGCATTACCGCGCGTGGCGCCTGGGAGGCTGTACGGCGTCATTTCCGTGAGATGGACATCGACATCCGGACCACGCCCTTCACCGTGGCCGGGGTCGGCGACATGTCGGGCGATGTCTTCGGCAATGGCATGCTGCTGGAGAATACCATCAAGCTGGTCGCCGCCTTCGACCACCGCGACATCTTCCTCGATCCCAGCCCCGATCCGGTAGCCTCGCTGAGGGAACGCCAGCGGCTGTTCGCCCTGCCGCGCTCGTCCTGGCAGGACTACGACAAGTCGTTGATCTCCTCCGGCGGCGGGGTGTTCTCGCGGACCGCCAAGAGTATCCCGCTTAGCCCTGCGGTGCGCGAGGCGCTCGGCTTCGAGAAGAGTACGGCCTCGCCCGCCGAGGTAATGAGCGCGATCCTGCGTGCGCCGGTGGACCTTGTCTGGTTCGGCGGCATCGGCACCTATATCCGCGCCACGGCGGAAACCGACGCGCAGGCCGGCGACCGCGCCAATGACGCGATCCGCATCACCGGCGCGGAGGTGCGGGCGCGGGTGATCGGCGAGGGCGCCAATCTGGGCGTCACCCAGCGCGGGCGCATCGAGGCGGCGCGTGGCGGGGTGCGGCTGAATACCGACGCCATCGACAATTCGGCCGGTGTGAACACCTCTGACGTCGAGGTGAACATCAAGATCGCGCTGGTGCCGGCCGTGCGGGAGAACCGACTCGACGCCGACAGCCGCAAGAGCTTCCTCGCTTCCATGACGGAGGAAGTGGCGGTGCTGGTGCTGCGGAACAATTACCTGCAGACGCTGGCGCTCTCACTGGCGGAACGCCGCGCGCTCGACGAACTCGGCTTCCACCAGCGGTTGATGCAGCGGCTGGAGGCGCGCGGCCTGCTGGACCGCGTGGTCGAGTGCCTGCCGAGCGACGCCGAACTGAACGAGCGGCGCGGCCGCGGGGAGGGGCTCACGCGCCCTGAGCTGGCGGTGCTGCTGGCCTATGCCAAGCTGACCGCCCATGCCGATCTGCTTGATACCGACGTGCCGGACGACCCCTATCTCGCCCGCGAACTGACGGCCTATTTCCCGGACGAACTCGTCGCGCGCTTTCCCGAGGGCGTCGAGGGGCACCGGCTGCGGCGCGACATCATCGCGACGCGGCTGTCCAATGCCATGATCAACCATGGCGGCCCCGCCTTCCTGGCCCGGCTTACGGACGAGACCGGAGCGGATGCGGGATCCATTGCCAAGGCTTTCGCGGCCACGCGCGAGAGTTTCGATCTCGATGGGCTCAATGCGGCGATCGATGCCCTCGACGGCACGGTGCCGGGAGGTGTGCAGACCGACCTGTACGCGGCGGTACAGGACGTGCTGCTTGATCGCACCGTCTGGTTCCTGCGCAATGTCGACTTGCGGCAGGGTCTTGATGATCTGGTGGCACACTATGCCGCCGGCATCGCGCCGGTGGAGGAGGTGCTAGGCGGAGTGGTGCGCGAGCTTCTGACCGAGGAGGCGCGTGCCCAGCGCGACGACCGTATCGCCCGCTGGACTCATGCCGGGGTTCCCGAAAAGCTAGCGCGCAGCGTCGCGCGGCTGACGGCGGTGGCGAGTGCCACCGACATCGTGATGATCGCCGATCGCACCCATGCACCGATTACGGATGTGGCGGCGACCTTCTTTGCGCTGGCGCTGCATTTCCGGCTCGACCGCATCCTCGATGCTGCGCATGGGGTGCCGGTGAGCGACTATTACGACCGGCTGGCGCTGGAGCGGGCGCTGGCCGCGTTCGAAGTGGCGGTCCGCCGGCTGACGGCGGAAGTGGTGGCCGAACATGGCGCGGGTGCCGAAGGCGTCGCGGCATGGGCCAAGGTGCGCGGCGAAGCGGTGGAGCGCGCCCGCAACGGTGTGCACGAGATCGCCGGATCCGGCCTTTCGGTGTCGAAGCTCTCCGTCGCCGCCAGCCTGCTGGGCGATCTGGTGCGGGGCTGAAACGAGAAGAGGGCGGGCCCACGGGCCCGCCCTCCTGATCTTCACGAGGCTGCGGCGCGTTCAGGCGGCCGCGTGCTTCTTGTTCTGGCGATGCGAGATCAGATCGTCCACCACGGTGGGGTCCGCCAGTGTCGAGGTGTCGCCGAGATTGCCGAACTCGTCCTCGGCGATCTTGCGCAGGATGCGGCGCATGATCTTGCCCGAGCGCGTTTTCGGCAGGCTGGGCGCGAACTGGAGAAGGTCGGGCGAGGCGATCGGGCCGATCTCGCGACGCACCCAGGTCACCAGTTCCTTGCGCAGTTCCTCGGTGGGTTCCACGCCCGACATCAGCGTCACATAGGCGTAGATGCCCTGGCCCTTGATGTCGTGCGGATAGCCGACGACAGCGGCTTCCGAAACCTTCGGGTGAGCCACCAGGGCGCTCTCCACCTCGGCCGTTCCCATGCGATGGCCGGACACGTTGATCACGTCGTCGACGCGGCCGGTGATCCAGTAATAGCCATCAGCATCGCGCCGGCAGCCGTCGCCGGTGAAGTACTTGTTCGGATAGGTCGAGAAATAGGTCTGCATGAAGCGTTCATGGTCGCCATAGACCGTGCGCATCTGCCCCGGCCAGGAATCCGCGATCACGAGATTACCCTCGCAGGCGCCTTCCTGGATGTTGCCCTCGGCATCCACCACCTGCGGGATCACGCCGAAGAAGGGTCGCGTCGCCGAGCCCGGCTTGAGCCGTGTGGCGCCGGGGAGCGGGGTGATCAGGATGCCGCCGGTCTCGGTCTGCCACCAGGTGTCGACCACCGGGCAGCGCTCCTCCCCGACCACGCGATGGTACCATTCCCACGCCTCGGGATTGATCGGTTCGCCGACCGATCCGAGCAGGCGCAGCGAGGCGCGGCTGGTCTTCTTCACCGGCTCGTCGCCGCTCTGCATGAGGGCGCGGATGGCCGTGGGCGCGGTGTAGAAGATATTGACCTTGTGCTTGTCTATCACTTCCCAGAAACGACCGTTCGAGGGATAGCTGGGCACGCCCTCGAACATCACCGTCGTCGCGCCATTGGCGAGCGGACCGTAGACAATGTAGCTGTGACCCGTGACCCAGCCGATGTCGGCGGTGCACCAGTAGACGTCGCCCTCGTGGTAGTCGAAGACATACTGATGGGTCATCGAGGCGAAGACGAGATAGCCGCCCGTGGTGTGCAGCACGCCCTTGGGGCTGCCGGTCGATCCGGACGTGTAGAGGATGAACAGCGGGTCTTCCGCGTTCATCGGCGTGGCCGGGCACTCATGGGTGACAAGAGCGGCCGCCTCGTCGTACCAGACGTCGCGGCCCGGCGTCATGTCGACCGCCCCGCCGGTGCGCCGCACCACGATCACGTGGTCGACGGTGTCCGCGGGCACCTTGGCGATGGCGGCGTCGACATTGGCTTTCAGGGGCACCTTACGCCCGCCGCGCAGCCCCTCGTCGGCGGTGATGATGACCCGCGAGCCGCAATCCACGATACGGCCGGCAATGCTGTCGGGTGAGAAACCGCCGAACACCACCGAATGGATGGCGCCAAGCCGCGCGCAGGCAAGCATGGCGTAGGCAGCCTCGGGAATCATCGGCATGTAGATGGTGACGCGGTCGCCCTTCTCCACATTGCGGTTGCGCAGCACATTGGCGAAGCGGCAGACCTCGTCGTGAAGCTCCTTGTAGGTGATGTGCCGGGATTCCGACGGGTCGTCACCCTCCCAGATAATCGCCACCTGGTCGCCACGGGTGTCGAGGTGGCGGTCGATGCAGTTCCAGGCGACGTTGGTGACGCCGTCCTCGAACCATTTGATCGACACCGCGCCCGGCGCGAACGACGTGTTCTTCACCTTGGTGTAGGGCTCGAACCAGTCGATCCGCTTTCCTTCCTCACCCCAGAAGGTCTCGGGGTCGCGCACGGACGCCTCGTATTTGGTCTTGTAGCCGTGGTCGTCCAGGTAGGCGCGCGTCGCCCACTCGGGGGGAACGTCATAGATTTTTTCCGACATGGCGTTTCTTCCCTTACGGCAGGCGCGAGGCGCCCTTTTTGGTTCCGTGCGATTATGGGCACGCACTCTACCCCCGACAAGGATAGAGGGCGCGCAACTTTGGTTGGTATGTATTCGTCCTTAGGCGCCGCCAAAAGCCGGGCCACTCCCGTTGTCCAGCGGTGCCGACGCCGACCTCACCCGGTCAGTTCCCGGTGTCCCGGGGCCGCCAGATGGCGGTGCGCTTGATCTCGGAATCTTCCAGTTCACGGGTGACCGGCACGCCGTATTCCGCGATCCATTGCAGCCGTTCGCGCGGCAGATAGGAGCGGCCGGGGTCGCCGATCCAGACCTGCGCACCGCGTGCGCCAAGGCTTTCCAGCCACGCGAAGACACGGGTCGCGGTGTCGCGCTCATAGGCGATGTCTCCGGCGAGCACGACATCCCAGCCGGCATCCGTGCCGACGATGTCGTCGGTCACCACGTGGAGACCCTCGATCCCGTTCAGCGACGCATTGAGGGTGATTGCGGCCTGCGCGAAAGGGTCGATGTCCGCCGCCTCTACTACCGCCGCCCCGGCGATCCATGCCGCGATGGCGACGAGACCGGAGCCCGCTGCGAAGTCCAGAACGCGGCGCCCGCGCACGATTTCGGGATGGTCGAGCACGTGCCGGGCGAGCGCCTGCCCACCTGCCCAGGCAAAGGCCCAGAACGGTGGCGGAAGGCCCATTTCGCCGAGTTCTTCCTCGGTTCGCTGCCAGATGGGAACCGATTCGACGGCCAGATGGAGCGTGATTTCCGGCGCCAGCGGCACTGGGAGGGCGCGCGTCTCGGCGCGAATGAAGGCCTGTGGATCCGCGCCGCCGCGCCGCGTCACCGTGTCCCGCCCGCCATCTCCAGAACGATGGCCCATTCCTCGTCGGTGACGGGCTGTACCGAAAGGCGGGAGAACTTCATCAGTGCCATCTCGGACAGGCGCGGCTCGTTCTTGACTGCCGCGAGAGAGACTGGATTCTTCAATGGTTCTATCGCTTTGATGTCGACCATGACGAATTTTCCCGACGGGTCGGAGGGGTCCGGATAGGCCTCCTTGATGACCTCGACGATGCCGACGATCTCCTTGCCCTCATTGGAGTGGTAGAAGAAACCGCGATCGCCGATCCGCATCGCGATGAGCTGCTGCTTGGCGAGGTGATTGCGCACGCCGTCCCAGTGCGTGCCCGTCGCGCCAGCGGCAACCTGTTGATTCCACGACCATTTGAAAGGTTCGGACTTGTAGAGCCAGTGCGCCATTTTCACAGTTCCGCTTTCTGCGGTCGGGCCAGGAGGGACCCGATCGCCTCTTCGACAGTGCACCGCCCGGAAAGCACCGCTTCCACGGCCTGAGCGAGGGGCATTTCAACGGCCTTTGCCTCGGCCATGGCGACCAGCACATTGGCGGTGAGGGCGCCTTCGGCCAGCTTGCCGGATGGATGAAAACCGCCGTCTTTACCGATGCTTAGGCCGAGCGCGTAGTTGCGCGACTGCGGGCTCGAACAGGTGAGAATAAGGTCGCCCAGGCCCGACAGGCCGGTAAGCGTTTCGGGACGGGCGCCGAAGGCCCGGCCGAAGCGGGTGAGTTCGGCGAAGCCGCGCGCGATGAGGGCCGCCCCTGCGCTGGCGCCCAACCCCCGCCCGGCAACGATGCCGGCGGCGATGGCGAGCACGTTCTTCGTCGCGCCGCCGATCTCGACGCCGCGCACATCATCGCTGTGATAGAGCCGAAACGAGGCGGATCCAAGCGCGGTCGCGAGCGCCTCGGCAAGGTCAAGTTCTTGAGATGCAAGGGTTACCGCCGTCGGCAGGCCGGCGGCGACATCGGCCGCGAAGCTCGGACCGGACAGGATGGCGGGAACGGCGGAGGGGCAGGCGTCGGCCAGAACCTGCGTCATGAACAGCGTGGTGCCGCGTTCAATGCCCTTGGCGCAGGCGACCAGCGGCGTCCCGGGCGGGAGGTGCGAGCGTAGCTCGGCCGCGACGGTGCGGGTGGCCTGCGCGGGCACCACGAGCAGCACCGCGTCGCAACCGGACAGTGAGTGCAGTGAGGAGGACGGTGAGACCGATGGGGCCAGTGTGACGCCGCGCAGATGGACGCGGTTCTCGCGGGCGCGGCGCATCGTCTCCATCGCGCCGGCATCGCGGCCCCAGATCACCACGTCGCGGCCGGCACGCGCGGCGGCGTTGGCGAGCGCGGTGCCCCAGGCGCCGGCGCCGGCAATCCCGATGCGCTGAAAGCGGGAGGGCATCAGCCGCGGCTTTCCGCCCCTTCGACCTCGTCGAGCGGCCAGCGCGGGCGGGGGGCGAAGGAAAGCTCGTCGGTAAGGCCAAGGGCCAGCCGCTCGGCCCCGGCCCAGGCGATCATGGCGCCGTTGTCGGTGCACAGCTCCGGCGGGGGCACGGCGAGACGGGTGCCGCCGTCGGCCGCCACCTTGTGCAGCACGCGCCGCACGCTCTGATTCGCCCCGACGCCGCCGGCCAGCACCAGCGCGTTCGGCTTGAGCCCGTGCTCGCGCATCTTGCGCAGCGCGCAGCGCACCCGGTCGGCCAGCACGTCTATCACGGCGGCCTGGAACGAGGCGCACAGATCATTGACGTCCTGATCGCTCAGCGGGGCGATCCTGAGGGCTTCCAGCCGAACGGCGGTCTTGAGGCCGGAGAGGGAGAAGTCGGGGGTGGGCTTGCCAACCAGCGGACGAGGCAGGGCAAAGCGGGAGGCATCGCCCTTGAGCGCGGCGCGCTCCACCTGGGGGCCGCCGGGATAGGGCAGGCCGAGCATCTTGGCGGTCTTGTCGAAGGCCTCGCCGATGGCGTCGTCCATGGTGCCGCCGAGCTTGTGATACTCGCCGACCCCGGTTACCGCGACGAGCTGGGTGTGCCCGCCCGAGACCAGCAGCAGCAGGAAGGGGAAGGGCACCGCGTCGGTAAGGCGGGCCGTGAGGGCGTGAGCTTCCAGATGGTTCACCGCGACCAGCGGCTTGCGTACCGCGAGCGCGATCGCCTTCGCCGTGGTGAGGCCGACGATGACGCCGCCGATGAGCCCCGGCCCGCCGGACGCGGCGATGGCGTCGAGCTCGACCAGCTTCACCCCGGAGGAGCGCAGGGCGCTCTCGATGACGTGATCGAGAATTTCCACATGGGCGCGCGCGGCGATTTCCGGCACCACGCCGCCATAGGCCGCGTGGTCCTCGGTTTGCGACAGAACCACGTTGGACAATATGGTGCCGCTGCCGTCGGCGCGGCGGCGCACGATAGCGGCGGCGGTTTCGTCGCAAGTGGTCTCGATACCGAGAAGAAGAAGATCGCGCATTGACTTTGGGCTGCCGGACGGTGTTTTGACCCCGGTAGACCGCTATCATTGCAGGACCCAATGACGCAATCGCTTCCCAAACTCCGTCTTGGCACGCGCGGCAGCCCGCTGGCTCTCTGGCAGGCCGAGGCGGTGCGCGAGGCGCTGCTCAAGGCCCATGGCTGGGAGCCGGGCGCGGTGGAGATCGTGATCATCCGTACCACGGGCGACGCCATCACCGACCGCGCGCTGGCGGACGCCGGCGGCAAGGGCCTGTTCACGAAAGAACTCGAGGAAGCGCTGCTCGACCGGCGCATCGATCTCGCCGTGCATTCGGCCAAGGACATGGCGACCCGCCTGCCGGGCGGCCTGCACATTGTCGGCTACCTGCCACGGGCGGATGTGCGCGACTGCCTGATCATGCGCGAGGGCTGGAAGCTGGAAGACCTGGCCGAGGGCGCAAAGGTGGGCACCGCCTCGCTGCGCCGCGAGGCCCAGCTGCGCCGCCTGCGACCGGATCTGAAGGTCTCGCTGCTGCGCGGCAATGTGCAGACGCGGCTTTCCAAGGTCGCGAGCGGGGAATTCGACGCCACGCTGCTGGCGCTTGCCGGGCTTACCCGGCTCGGCCTCGCCGACAAGGCGAGCGCGATTCTGAGCACGGACGACTTCCTGCCCGCCGTCGGACAGGGCGCGGTCGCGATCGAATCGCGCTTCGGCGATCTCGCGGTGGATTCGCTTCTGGTGAAGGCGGTGTGCCCGGCGACAGGGCTGGCACTGCGGGTCGAGCGCGCGTTCCTGAACGAGTTGGACGGCTCCTGCCGCACCCCGATCGGCGGGCTGGCGCAGGTCGATGGCGGGGAAATCCACTTTCGCGGCGCGGTTCTGTCGCCGGATGGCGAACAATATTACGAGATCGTCCGCCATGGCCCGGTGAACCGGGCGCTGGAACTCGGGATCGCGACCGGGCGCGAGATGCGCGCGATGGTGCCGCCCGGCCTTATCGGTGGCTGACGCCATGCGCGTGCTGGTCACCCGCCCGGAGCCGGACGCCAGCGCCACGGCCGGCCGGCTGCGGGCGGCGGGCTTTTCCGCGCTGGTCGACCCGATGCTGAGCGTCGAGCCGCTGCCCGACGCCGAATTGCCGCCGGGCCGCTTCGACGCCGTGGTGCTGACCAGCGTCAACGGCGCCCGGGTGCTGGCCACGCGGGGCGAACTGCCGGGGCTCCTTCACCTTCCTCTTCATACGGTGGGCCGCCGGACCGCGGCGGCGGCGCCGGAAGGCTTTGCGCACACGCACATCGCCGGGGGCGACGGGGCCGCGCTGGTGGCGCAGCTGAGAGCCCTCCTGCCGCGCGGGGCGCGGGTGCTGCATGTGACGGGCGAGGACCGGGCGGTGGATCTGGGCGCTGCGCTGGCGGAGGCGGGGATCGGCGTTGATCTTTTCGTGATCTACCGTGCCGTCGCCGCCCAGGTGCTGGCGCCGGCCACGCTCGCGGCGCTGGAACAGGGGCAGATCGACGCGGCGTTCCACTTTTCCCCACGTACCGCCGCGACGCTGGCCGCGCGCATTCGCGAGGCGGGAGCCGGTCCGCTTATGACTAAAGTTCAGCATCTGTGCTTTTCCGCCGGGGTCGCGGCACCGCTTCACGATGCGGGGTGGCGTACGCTTATTGCCGAAACTCCGACCGAAGAGGGGTTGTTCGCGCTGCTCAAGCGGTAAAGCATGGGTGCCCCGAGGTTGCGGCGGTGGACCCTCCGGTCTATCCCCGGGAACAACTGACCGGGCCCGCGCTTTATGTTCCAGAGGTATGCACGTGGCGACTGACGATCCGACATTCGAGCCGAAGGATGAGGCCGGAAAGAAAGGCGCGGGCAAATCGCGCCGCCGGCCGCCGCCGACTCTCGATCTCGCTGCCACCGAGGTGAAGGCCGCCGGGGACGAATCCACCGTGCCGGCCGGGCCGTCCGCCACCACCTCGGCGCCTGTGACCAGCGACATGGATGCGATGCCCGGCGAAAATGCCGGTGTGCCCCCGCAGGACGCGGATTCGACGAGCGAGACGCCGCCCCCTGAGGCCGCCGCTTCCGAAGCCGGCCGCCCGGAAGGTGCATCCGCCGGCTCCGATGAGGCGGGCGCGCCCGACAGTGACGCGGCCAGAAGCGATGCGCCCGAAGCGGAGGCGCCCGTCTCTCCCGCGCCGCGCCGCCAGCTCGGCATGTTCGGCGTGGCCGTCGCCGCGCTGATCTCCGGCGTTGTTGGCGGTGCCGTGGCCTTCACCGTCGCCTCCACTTTTTATGGCGCCGAGCAGAGCCTTGATTCCCTGACCGACCTCGAGGTCCGCGCCCTGGACCTGCGCCAGCGGGTTGAGGCGATCGAGGCGCGCGAGAAGCGGGCGTCCGCCAGTTCCGCCGCCGCGCCCGCCGACCTTGCCGCACGGCTCGCGGCGCTGGAATCCGGCCTCGACGCGTTGGGCAAGAAGGTCGACGCGCAGGCCGGTTCCCCCGCCGCCACGCCGGGCGCCGTGACCGCCCTTGGCAACCGAGTCGATGCGCTGCAGCAGCGTGTGAACGCGATTCCCCCGCCCGCCGAGACGGTGTCGCCGGAAGCTCTCGCCGCCACCACGGCGCGGGTCGACGCGCTGGAGCAGAAGCTGTCCACCGTCGCCGCCACGCAGCAGGCGCGCGGGCAGGGGCCTTCGCAGATCATCGCGCTCGACGCGCTGCGCGAGGCCGTGCTCGACGGTCGCCCGTTCGCCACCGAGCTGAAGGTGGCGCAGGCGCTGCTCGGCCCCGACAGCACCGCGCTTGAGGATCTCGCCCCGATGGCGGCGAACGGATTCGCCTCCGGCACCGAGCTTGCCGCCCAGCTGAAGGCGGAGGCGAGCCCGCCGCCGAGCGAGCCGACCGCCCCCGCCGCTTCGCCCGATGACGGGGTGTTCGACCGGCTGATGAAAAGTGCGCAGGGCCTGGTTTCCGTGAGTCACAATGGCGAGGCCCCGGCCTCGCTGGACGAAGCGGAAGCCGCGCTGAAACGCGGGGACTTCGAGGCGGCGCTGGTCGCGCTTCAGGCCCTGCCCGAAGCGACCCGTACGCGCGTTCAGACGGTGATCGCCACCGTCGAGACCCGCCAGACCGCGCTCGGCCTTCTCGCGGGGCTGAAGTCCCGAATTCTCGGCACGCTCGGGGGAGGCGCAAAGTGATCCGGCTCGTTGTCTATCTGCTGATCCTCGCCTCGATCGCTTTCGGCGTGTCCTGGCTCGCTGACCGTCCGGGCACCATCGCCATGGAATGGCAGGGCTGGCATGTCGAGACCAGCGTGCTGGTTGCCGCCAGCGGCCTCTTGGTGCTGGTCGCGGGCGCGATCCTGCTGTGGTCGCTGCTGCGGCTGATCGTGCGCTCGCCCGATCTCATCGCCGGCTCCTACCGCCACCGCCGCCGCAACAAGGGCTGGGCCGCGATTTCGCGCGGGCTGGTCGCGGTCGGCTCGGGCGATACGCTCGGTGCCCGCCGGGCCGCGAACGACGCCCAGCGCCTGCTGGGCCAGGAGCCGCTGACGCAGCTGCTCAGCGCGCAGGCCGCGCAGCTCTCGGGCGATGCCTCCGGCGCGGAGGCGACGTTCCGCGCCATGACTGAGACGCCCGCCACGCGGATGCTCGGCCTGCGCGGCCTCCACGTCGAGGCGCGCCGGCGCGGTGATTCCAATGCCGCGCTGATGGCGGCGGAAGAGGCCGCGCGCTACGAGCCGGGTCTCGCCTGGGCGGCGGACGCGGTGATCGAGGCGCGTTGCCATGCCGGCGACTTCGCCGGGGCGCTCGCGGTGCTGGAGCGCGAGGCGGCCCATGGCGGGCTCGACCGGGCCGCGCATCGCCGCCGCCGGGCGGTGCTGCTGGCCGCGCAGGCGCAGGCGCTGGAACTCGGCGACCCCGCCGTGGCGCGCGAGAAGGCCGTGGAGGCGACCCGCCTCGCGCCCTCGCTGGTTCCCGCCGCCGAGGTGGCGGGGCGCCTGCTCGGCGCCTCTGGGGATACCCGCAAGGCGGCCAAGGTGCTGGAAACCGCCTATGCGAGCACGCCCCATCCCGATCTCGCCGACGCCTATCTGCATCTTCGGCCCGGCGATTCCTCGCGCGAGCGGCTGAAGCGGATGCGCACGCTCACCTCGCGCATGCCCGCCCACTCCGAAAGCGCGATGGCGCTGGCCCGCGCCGCCCTCGACGCGCAGGAATTCGACGTCGCCCGTACCTCGCTCAGCCCGCTTCTGGTCGAGCCGACGCAGCGCGTGTGCCTGCTGATGGCCGAGCTGGAAGCCTCCGAGAACAGTGATGTCGGCAAGGCCCGCGAATGGACCGCGCGGGCGGTGCGCGCACGGCGCGATCCAGCCTGGGTCGCGGACGGCGTGGTCGCCGAGCACTGGGGGCCGGTCTCGCCGGTGACCGGCAAGCTCGATGCCTTCGAATGGAAGCTGCCGCCCGGCGTTGCCTCGACGCCGATGCTGGAGAACGAGGCCGACCGGGTGAAGGCGGCGATCGCCGCCGCGCTGGAGAGCCGCGCCAATCATGACGAGGCCCCGCTGGCGCCGGTGACGGCGCCGGAGCCGGAACTCGATCCCCCGGCGGCGACCGCACCGGTGGCGGTGCCAGAGCCGGCCCCGGTGGAACCGCCCGTCAAGCCCGCGGATGCGGCGCGGCCCGTAGCCGGCGCTCGGCCGGCCGAGCCGGCGGCGGCGGTGCGCACGGTGGTGGCGATGCCTCCCGTGCCGGACGATCCCGGTCCGGACCCGTTCCCGGACGAAGACCCGCGCGAGGCCCGTCCGCCCTACGGCGTCTAGAGCGCTTCGGCGCGACGCCCGACCCCATCGCCGCGAAGGGGACTTCAGCCGGCGGTGGGGATGGGCCGGGTAATTTGGGTCGGGTGATGGCGCCCGGTTTTGCTGTCGGAAGGCGCGCACACGAAAAAGGGCGCGCCTTTCAGCGCGCCCTGCTCGTTCTTAAAAAGAAAGAGGTACCGCCAGAACCCGGCCGTTCGTCAGTCGACCGGAGGAAAAGATCGTGGCCGGAGTACATCCGTCCTAGCCGCGATCCATCCGGCGAGACACTGACGACGTGCCAACATGCCGGAAGTCCCATTCTGGCGGGATAGAACCTATATGGGGCGGCTCGTTCCGGTTTCAAGGGGCCGATGGCAATCCCGCCTGCGCGCGCCGCCCGCTGGCCGGTGCCGCCTCACGCTGCGGGTGAGGGGGCCCGCAATGGGGAGCGCCGCTTCGCGGAAAGTTCGTGCCCGTCGTGGCGCGCCGGGCCATGTGCCCGGCAACGCCCCCGTCAGTGCACGCGGCGCGTGGGAATGGGCGTCGGGCCGCTGTGCCGGCCGCCCGCTTTGGCGCCTTGCTGGCCACCCGCATATTTGCGGCCGGCTTCCGCCCTGCCGGCATCGCGCCCGGGGCCCTCGTCGAACAGTTCGGCCAGCTTGTCGGTCATGGCACCGCCCAGTTCCTCGGCGTCGACAATGGTCACGGCGCGCTTGTAGTAGCGCGTCACGTCATGCCCGATGCCGATGGCGATCAACTCCACCGGCGACTTGTCCTCGATCTGCTGAATCACCCAGCGCAGGTGACGCTCCAGATAATTGCCCGGGTTCACCGACAGGGTGGAATCGTCGACCGGCGCGCCGTCGGAGATCATCATCAGGATCCGGCGCGATTCATTGCGCGCCAGCAGGCGGTTATGCGCCCAGTCCAGCGCCTCGCCGTCGATGTTCTCCTTGAGCAGCCCCTCGCGCATCATCAGGCCGAGATTGCGACGGGCGCGGCGCCAGGGGGCGTCGGCCGACTTGTAGATGATGTGGCGCAGGTCGTTCAGCCGGCCCGGTGCGCCGGGCTTGCCGGAGGTGAGCCACGCCTCGCGCGCCTGCCCGCCCTTCCACGCCTTGGTGGTGAAGCCGAGAATCTCGACCTTCACGCCGCAGCGCTCCAGCGTGCGCGCGAGAATGTCCGCGCAGGCGGCGGCGACCGTGATCGGGCGTCCGCGCATCGAGCCGGAATTGTCGAGCAGAAGCGTGACCACGGTGTCGCGGAAGTCGGTGTCGCGCTCGCGCTTGAACGACAGCGGCTGCATCGGATCGAGGATCACGCGGTGCAGGCGCGCGGGATCGAGCATGCCTTCCTCGAGATCAAACTCCCAGCCCCGGCTCTGCTGCGCCATCAGCTTGCGCTGCAGCCGGTTGGCGAGGCGCGCGACGATGCCCTGCAGATGCACCAGCTGCTTGTCGAGATAGGCCCTCAGGCGCGCCAGCTCCTCGCCGTCGCACAGCTCGTCCGCGTTCACCGTCTCGTCGAAGCGCGGGGTGAAGGGATGGTATTCAGGCGGACGCGGCTCGGAGGGCACGGCATTCTGTGGCCGCCAGGGCTCGGAGGAGTCGTCGGAATCGCCCAGCTCGGCATCGTCCGCCAGCTCGGAATTGGGCTGTTCCTGCTGCTCCTCGGTCTCCTCCGGGGTCTGGTCGGAGGACAGGTCGGTGTCGACCTCGGTGGAGCCTTCGGAATTGTCTTCCTGGTCGGCGTCGCTGCCCTGCCCGGAATCCTCGTCCTGGCGGTCGTCGGCATCGGTGGAGGGATCGTTGTTCTCGTCGAAGGGGGCGATGTCCTCGCCCATGCCGAGCGAGGACAGCAGGTCGCGCATCGCCTCGGCAAAGCGCGACTGGTCGCCGGCGGAACCGGCGAGTTCGTCCAGCGCCTCGCTGCCGCGCTCCTCGATGAAGGCGCGCCACAGCGTCACCAGTTCGCGCGCAGCGGCCGGCGGGGCCATGCCGGTCATGCGCTCGCGCAGGATGAGCGAGAGCGCGTGCTCGATGGGGGCATCGGAACGGTCGGCGAGATTGGAGAAATTGGCTTTCTGGTAGCGGTCTTCCAGCATCGCCGAAAGGTTGAGCGCGACCCCGTCCATGCGCAGCGCGCCCAGCGACTCGCAGCGGGTCTGCTCGGCCGCCTCGAAGGCGGCGCGGGCGGTCTGGCCCTGCGGGACCAGCCGCTTGTGGACCTTGGGATCGTGGCAGGCCAGGCGCAGCGCCATGGAATCGGCATGGCCGCGCATGACCGCGGCGTCCTGCTTCGACATGCGCCGGCCCGGTTCGGGAAGACGCGCGCGCCCGTCCGCGAAGCCCGGACGCTCGGAGCCGAAGGAGACCTCGATCTCCCGGTCGCCGGCAATGGCGCGCAGGCAGCCGGTGACGGCGCGCTTCAGCGGCTCGGCCGGGGCTTCCTTGGGCGGCGTGCGTATCGGGCGGTTCGAGGTGGTCATGGCGATGGCCTTGTCATTGGCACTGCCCCTCCCCGGCGGGGAGAGGATGGCGGCGTGCCGCCGGGACAGAGGGGAAAGCCGGTGCCGCCCCCTCCCGAACCTCTGCGCCCGAACCCGGCCATGGCCGGGTTCGGGCGACCCGCCGGCCACGGCACGAACCGGGCGCGGCGGGACGAGGGATTATGCCGACTTACGCCGGCAGGCGGCTCAGGACAGCACGACGTTGACGGCGGACTCGGAGAGTTCCTTGCCGAAGCAGCGCTGGTAGAACTCGGCCACCAGCGGACGCTCCAGCTCGTCGCACTTGTTGAGGAAGGTGAGCCGGAACGAGAAGGCGAGATCGAGGAAGATCTCGGCATTCTCGGCCCAGGTGATCACCGTGCGCGGGCTCATGACCGTCGACAGGTCGCCATTGATGAAGGCCTGACGGGTGAGATCGGCCAGCCGCACCATGCGCGCGATGGTGTCGCGGCCCTCGGTGTTCTGGAAATTCTTGGCCTTGGCGGCGACGATGTCGACTTCCTTGTCATGGGCCAGATAGTTCAGCGAGGTGACGATGGACCAGCGGTCCATCTGCGCCTGGTTGATCTGCTGGGTGCCATGATAGAGGCCCGTGGTGTCGCCGAGGCCGATGGTGTTGGCGGTGGCGAACAGGCGGAAGGCGCCGTGCGGGCGGATGACGCGGTTCTGGTCCAGCAGCGTCAGGCGGCCCGACGATTCCAGCACGCGCTGGATCACGAACATCACGTCCGGGCGGCCGGCGTCGTATTCGTCGAACACCAGCGCGACGTTGTTCTGGTAGGCCCAGGGCAGGATACCGTCGCGGAACTCGGTGACCTGCAGGCCGTCCTTCACCACGATGGCGTCCTTGCCGATCAGGTCGATACGGCTGATGTGGCTGTCGAGGTTGACGCGCACGCAGGGCCAGTTGAGACGCGCCGCAACCTGCTCGATATGGCTCGACTTGCCGGTGCCGTGATAGCCGCTGACCATGACGCGGCGGTTATGGGCAAAGCCGGCCAGGATCGCGAGGGTGGTCGGGCGGTCGAACAGATAGTCGGGGTCGACCTCCGGCACATACTCGTCGGGCTCGGCATAGGCCGGCACGTCGAGATCCACGTCGATGCCGAACACCTGGCTGACCGAAACCTTCATGTCCGGCAGCGCGGGTTGCGTGTGCGAGGCAGTCATTCTTCCTCCGTTGCCGCGCTCATGCCGCGGCCTTGGTCTGGCGAGACGCGGGCGGCTAGCAATAGCCCGCGTTCTTGAGGTGATTATAGGCCTGGATGACGTCGCGCAGACGGTCCTCGGTCGATATGTCGCCGCCATTGGCGTCGGGGTGGTACTTTTTGACCAGAATCTTGAACCGCGCCTTGATTTCCTGAGGCGTGGCCGAGATTTCGACGCCGAGGGACTCGAACGCCCGCCGCTCGGCGTTGCGGATCATCCGGTTCTCGCGCGGCGGCTCGGGCTCGGGGCGTGCCGTGCCGCCCATCTCGCCGAACATGCCGAACGGATCGGCGAAGCCTTCCGGCTGATGCTGGCGGGCATGGGCCTCGCGCGCGGCTCCCGCGCCGCGCGAGCCCATCTTCCAGGTCGGCCGATGGCCGGTCATGGCGTCCTTCTGATAGGCCATGACATCTTCGTCCGGCATGCCGGAGAAATAGTTGTAGGACTGGTTGTAGGCCCGCACGTGATCGAAGCAGTAACGCCAGAACTGCCCCTCGCGGTCGCGCCCCTTGGGGGCCCGATGCGTCGCGGGGTGGGTGCACCCGTGCCATTCGCAAACCGGGCCTTCCGCCTTGACGGTGCGATCGCGGTTCGGTTTGACGCGGATGCGGTCGAATATGGGAGAGTCGAACTTCATGATCGATCGATTATGCTGCTGCCGGGTCAGGTATACAAGAAACCGCTACGCCGTCATCGCCTCTTCCGGCGATATTGACGCCTGAGCGTGGGACAGATACCGCATCCACCATGAATGCCACTCCCGAAGAACCTGGTTCCGGCATCGATGCCGTTGCTGAAGCGCTGGTCCGCGTGCGGACCGCGCTGGCGGAATTGTCCCCGCTCACGCTGGAGCTTGAGGACGAAAGTCATCGTCATGAGGGCCATGGCGGGCACCGGGCCGGGTATCTCACGCATCTTCGCGTGCGTATCGTGGCGGAGGCGTTCCGCGGGCAGAACCGTCTCGCCCGGCACCGCCTGGTGAACGGCCTGCTGGCGGACGAGATCGCCCGTGGCCTGCACGCGCTGGCGATCGAGGCGAAGGCGCCGGGCGAGTAGCCCGGTTTCGCATCACGATCGGCCGGATGCCGGGAGAGTGGCTCGCCCTATATGGGGCGTCGCCAAGCCAATTCCAGATTGTCGCGCACGACCGATCGCGGGATCAGGCGGGGCGGGTGAGCGGTGTCAGCCGCAGCAGGGTGATGCGGTTGCGCTGCTTGCGCATCACCTGGAAGCGGAAACCGTGGAAAATGAAGGTCTGGCCCGGCTCGGGGATGATGCGCGCCTCGTGAATGACGAGGCCGGCGACCGTGGTGGCTTCCTCGTCCGGCAGTTCCCAGCCCATGGCGCGGTTGAGATCGCGGATCGCGGTCGAGCCCTCCACGCTCACCGAACCGTCCGGGTTGCGGCGCGCGCCGGTGAAGGCCTTGTCGTGCTCGTCGGATATCTCGCCGACGATCTCCTCCAGAATGTCCTCCAGAGTCACCAGCCCCATCACCTCGCCATACTCGTCGACGACGAGCGCGAAGTGCTGTTTGCGGCGGCGGAATTCCTTGAGCTGGTCGACCAGCGAGGTCACGTCCGGGACGAACCAGGCCGGCAGGGCGATCTTCTCGATGTCGAGCTTCGAGGTATCGTTGCCGATCGCGCGCAGCTCGCGCAGCAGGTCCTTGGCGTGGAGCATGCCGATGATGTTGTCCGGCCGCTCGCGCCACAGCGGCAGCCGGGTAAAGGGCGAGGCCAGCACCTCGTTGACGATCTTTTCCGGCGGCTCGTCGGCGTTCAGGCTCGCCATCTTGGTGCGGTGGACCATGATGTCGGAGACCTCAAGCTCGCCCAGATCAAGCAGCCCGCCGAGCATGTCGCGCTCGTCCTTGACCACGCTGCCCTCGCGATGGAGCAGGTCGACCGCGCCGCGCAGCTCCTCGGCGGCGGTGAGCACGCTCTTGGTCTTGCCGAGCGGAACGCCAAGAATGCGCAGCATCGCGCGCACCAGCGCCTCGATGGCCATGGTGAGCGGGCCGAACAGGCTGACAATGGCGCGGATCGGCCGCGCGACCAGAAGCGAGACCGTGTCCGGATTGTTCAGCGCAATGGTCTTGGGCAGCACCTCGGAAAAGATGACGACGACAATCGTCATGCCCAGCGTCGCATAGGCGATGCCGGCATTGCCGAACCAGGCCAGCAGCAGCCCGGTGGTGAGCGAGGAGGCGGCGATGTTGACGAGATTGTTGCCGAGCAGGATGCCGCCGATCAGACGCTCCTGCCGCTCCATCATGCGGTTCACCAGCGAGGCGCGCTTGTCACCGTTCTTCTCCAGCGCATGCATGCGCGCCTTGGAGGAGGCGGTGAGCGCGGTCTCGCTGCCCGAGAAGAAGAAGGACAGCATGAGGCACACGACCACGGAGCCGAGAGCGAGCCAGTCATAGGTGGTCAATGGGCCCTCCTTGGACATTGCGTGGCTTGATCGGGACGCGGGGCGTTCACCCCCCGCCATCGCATGCACGTCCCGGAGCCGGGGTGCAATGCGGGGCACGGTCTTAAATGACCCTGGAGGGGGACAATGACAAATCTGCGCGAGGACACGGGCCTCTCACGCCCACACCTGTCACCCAAACATCCGTCCTCCGAAGAGGCCCTCCGGCTCCCTCGTTACGCGAAAAGGCCCTAGCTCCGGGCGCGCTCGCCCTCAAGGAAGGTACGCAGGGCGGCCGGGTCGACGTCGCGGGCGATGAAGCTCTGGCCGATGCCGCGCGCCAGGATGAAGGTGAGCGCGTTGCGCGAGACCTTCTTGTCCTGCGCGATGAGATCCATCAGCCCGTCCGTGTCGGGCAGGTCGCCGGGAATGTCCTTGATCCGGGTCGGCAGCCCGACCGTGGTGAGGTGCTTGGCGACGCGCGCGGCATCTTCCGGCGAGCACAGGCCCTGCGCGGCGGAAAAGCGGAATGCCTGCGCCATGCCGATCGCCACCGCCTCGCCATGGAGCAGGCGCTGGGAGAAGCCGGCCCCCGCCTCCAGCGCGTGGCCGAAGGTGTGGCCGAGATTGAGCAGGGCGCGGTCGCCGGTTTCCTTCTCGTCGCGGGCGACGACGGCGGCCTTGGCGGCGCAGCTGGTGGCGATGGCCTCGATACGCGCTGGCCCGTCGTCGAACACATCCTGCCATTTGCGTTCCAGCCAGGCGAAGAACGGAGCGTTGTCTATGAGGCCGTATTTGGCCACCTCGGCATAGCCCGAGCGAAACTCGCGCAGCGGCAGGGTGCTCAGAGCGTCGGTATCGGCCAGCACGAGAAGGGGCTGGTGGAAGGCGCCGACAAGGTTCTTGCCGTGGCGCGAATTGATGCCGGTCTTGCCGCCCACGGACGAATCGACCTGTGCCAGCAGGCTGGTGGGGGCCTGCACGAAGTCGATGCCGCGCCGCAGCGCCGCCGCCGCGAAGCCGGCGAGATCGCCCACCACGCCGCCGCCGAGCGCCAGCACGAGGTCGCGCCGCTCGATACGGGCGGCAAGGAGGCTGTCGACCACCTCCGCGAAGCCGGCATAGCTCTTCGACTTTTCGCCCGGCTCGATGATGATCGCGGTCGGGGCGAGACCGGCGGCCTTCAGCGACGCCTCGACGGTCGCCAGATGGCGCTCGGCGACGTTGCGGTCGGTGACGATGCCCACGCGCGCGCCCGGCCGCAGCGCGGCGATGCGCGCACCGGCCTCGTGGAGCAGATGCGGGCCGATAGCGATGTCATAGCTTCGTTCGCCCAGGTGCACCGGAAGGGTGGTGACATCGTTCGAAAGGCTGGCGGCTTCGCTCACGCGTCTGCTCCTGTTTCGCCGCCGCCGAGATGGCGGTCCAGCGCGTCGATCACTTCGTCCACCATCACCTCCTGCGGCACGTCGCGCGAGGTGACGGTGATCGCGGCGTCGGCATAGATCGGGTAGCGCTCGTCGATCAGGCGCGCCAGCGTCGCGGCGGGGTCGTCGGTGCGCAGCAGCGGGCGGTCGTCACGCCGGCGCACCCGGCGCAGCAGCAGGTCAAGATCGGCCTTCAGCCAGACCGAAATGCCGGAGGCGGCGATGGCCTCGCGCGTCTGCGCGCTGGTGAAGGCGCCCCCGCCCGTGGCCAGCACCATGGGGCCGTTCTCAAGCAGGCGGGCGATCACCCGCTTCTCGCCATCGCGAAAGGCCGGCTCGCCGTGATGGGCGAAGATCTCCGGGATCGACATCCCGGCGGCCTCCTCGATCTCGGTATCGGCGTCGGCGAAGCGCATGGCGAGCCGGCGGGCGAGGCGCTTGCCCACCGACGACTTGCCCGCGCCCATCATGCCGATCAGCACGATGGATCGCGTGCCCAGCCGTTCGCGTAGCGCGGCCGCCCTAACATCGTCGATTTCGGCCGTCATCGCCCATGTCCGTTGCTCTCAGGCGACCTATCATCCGTGACCGGAGGACGCAATGCAGGCACGTTGCTTACCTGTGACGGGCGAAACGCTCTAGCATGGGACATTCCTCACCCGTCGATTCGAACAGGTCGTTCATCGCCCATGCCGAGCCTGATCCGTCTTCTCGTCATTCTCGCCCTGCTTGGAGGTCTTGGCTACGGCACGCTCTGGGCCTTCGCCAATCTGGTCAAGCCGCAGCAGCGGGAGATGAGTGTGAACGTCCCCCAGGACAGGTTCGCGAAATGAACGCTCAGGCACGGGCCCGATGATGGCGAAGGCGCGCGGGACCGCCGGGCTGTTTCTCGACATGCTCGCGGCCGAACGCGGGGCCAGCGCCAACACGCTCGCCGGCTATGGCCGCGACCTCGACGATTACGAGGCGTTTCTGCAGGACCGGGGCACGCAGGCGCGGGAGGCGACGACGGAAGACATCCGCGCCTTCCTCGCCGATCTCGACCGGCGCGGGCTCGCCAGCGCCAGCGTGGCGCGCAAGCTCTCGGCGATCCGCCAGTTCCATCGCTTCCTTTATGTCGACGGCCATCGCGACGGCGATCCGGCGGCGGTGCTGGAAGGCCCGCGCCGGGTGCGTCCGCTGCCCAAGGTGCTGGGCGAGGCGGAAGTGACGGGCCTGATCGAGACCGCGCATGCCCGCGCCCAGCAGGACGCTCCGTCGCTGGCGGAGGCGGCGCGGCGCGCGCGCGTGGCGTGCTTTGTCGAGCTGCTCTACGCCACCGGGCTGCGCGTGTCCGAACTCGCCGCGCTGCCGGCCTCCGCCGCCACGCTGAAGGGCGAGGCGATCATCGTGCGCGGCAAGGGCGACAAGGAGCGGCTGGTGCCGCTGGGCGACGCCGCCAAGAACTCCATGCGCGCCTATCGCGACGCCATGGACCGGGCGGCGGCCCACGCCGCCGAGGGCCGCAAGGGCGCGGCCCGGCCGGGCGAGGGCGCGCGCTGGCTGTTTCCCTCCGGCGCCGCGAGCGGGCACATTACCCGCCAGCAGGTGGCGCTGGACCTGAAGGACCTCGCCCTGGCGGCGGGCATCGACCCGGCGCGGATCTCGCCGCATGTGCTGCGCCACGCCTTCGCCAGCCATTTACTGGCCCATGGCGCGGAGCTGCGCATCGTGCAGACGCTGCTCGGGCACAGCGACATTTCGACCACCCAGATCTACACCCACGTTCTCGACGAGCGGCTGAAGGGGTTGGTGCGCGACCTTCATCCGCTGGCCGAGGGCGGCGGCGAATAGGCGGGACGCGCGTTTCGCCGGCAAGAGAACGGCCCGGCGGGGCCTGCGTGTTGCGGCCCTCCTTCACCGCTCCTCGGCTTCCCGCGAGGTGGCGGGGAGGGGGCAAGGAGAGCCACCCCGATGCCGCCCGCGGGGCGGGAAACCGCCCAAAGCGCGGTCGCCGGGGGTGAAAACCATTCCTTGCCTTGACGTCGCCCACCTCTCGGGGCAGCTTCCGCGCACTTTCGCCGGCCGCCGGATAAGGCGCCCCTCCCCATCTTTCCCGGGTCATCGACGATCTAATGCGCAGCTACCTCGATTTTGAGAAGCCCGTGGCCGAGCTCGAGGCCAAGCTGGAAGAACTGCGCGCCATGGCGACGCAGGGCGACGCCGTCGCTATCGGCGACGACATCCTCCGCCTCGAAGGCAAGGCCAACGAAGCGCTGATCCAGCTCTACGCGAACCTGACGCCCTGGCAGAAGACGCAGGTGGCGCGCCATCCGATGCGCCCGCACTTCTCCGATTATGCCGCCGCGCTGTTCGAGGAATTCACCCCGCTGGCCGGCGACCGCAAGTTCGGCGACGACGCGGCGATCATGGGCGGGCTGGCGCGTTTTCGCGGGCAGGCGGTGTGCCTGATCGGGCAGGAGAAGGGCTCCACCACCGAAACCCGCATCAAGCACAATTTCGGCATGGCGCGGCCTGAGGGCTACCGCAAGGCGGTGCGGCTGATGGAGCTGGCCGAGCGCTTCTCGCTGCCGGTGATTTCGCTCGTGGACACCGCCGGCGCCTTCCCCGGTCTCGACGCGGAAGAGCGCGGCCAGGCCGAGGCGATTGCGCGCTCCACCGACGCCTGTCTGTCACTCGGCGTCCCCAATGTCGCCGTGATCATCGGTGAAGGTGGGTCCGGTGGGGCGATTGCCATCGCCACGGCGAACCGTGTCCTGATGCTTGAACATGCGATCTACAGCGTGATCTCGCCGGAGGGCGCGGCCTCGATCTTGTGGCGTGACACTGCCAAGGCCCAGGAAGCGGCGATGAACATGAAGATCACCGCCCAGGACCTGGCGCGCTTCCACATCGTCGACACCGTGATCGCCGAGCCGCCGGGTGGCGCGCATCGCGATCCGCAGGCGGCGATGACGGCGGCGGGTGACGCCATCGAATCAGCGTTGCGCGAGCTCGATGGGCTGGACCCGAAGAGCCTGCGCAAGGCGCGGCGGGAGAAATTCCTCGCCATTGGGCGCAATCTCTAGAGGGAAGCCCGGCCGGATTGCGATAATCGCCGGTCAAGGGTAACGCTCTAGTATTCGGGTTCGTCTTTTTCGCGGGCGGACGGGGAGTATTGAGGGTGAGCCTTCCGGTGTTGTCTCGGCTCTTCCGTGCAGGAACAGGCGCGCGCTGGCGCATGGCCCTTCTTGGCGGGTGCGCCGCGCTGGCCCTCGCCGGCTGCACGGGCGATGATTCGCCGTCCATCAATGCCAAGGCGATGAAGTCGCTCTCGCCGCAGACGCTGGCGCTGCTCAACCAGAAGGGCATGTCCAAGACCAGCCCGCTGGTGGTGCGCATCTACAAGGAAGAGTCGGAGCTGGAGGTCTGGAAACAGAACAGCGACGGCGACTACGCGCTGCTCAAGACCTACCCGATCTGCCGCTGGTCCGGTGAGCTGGGGCCCAAGGTGAGGGAAGGCGACCGGCAGGCGCCGGAAGGCTTCTACACCATCACCCCCGGGCAGATGAATCCCAACTCCAGCTACTACCTCTCCTTCGATCTCGGCTTTCCCAACGCCTATGACCGCGCCTGGGGCCGCTCCGGCTCCAATCTGATGGTCCATGGCGACTGTTCCTCGCGCGGCTGCTACGCCATGACCGATGAACAGGTGCAGGAGATCTTCGCGCTCGGCCGCGAGAGCTTCCGTGGCGGGCAGCGCGCCTTTCAGGTGCAGGCCTACCCCTTCCGCATGACCGCGGAGAATTTGGTCCGCCACCGCAACAATCCGAACCTGGCCTTCTGGAAGATGCTGAAGGAGGGCAGCGACACCTTCGAGATCACCAAGGCGCAGCCCAAGGTCGACTATTGCGGCAAGCGCTACGTGTTCGACGCCACGCCGGTCGACCCGAGCCAGAAGTTCCAGGCCTCCCAGCCCTGCCCGGAATACACCCAGCCCGAGGGGCTCCAGCAGGCGCTCGCCTCCCGGCAGCAGGACGTGAATACCCGCATCGCCAGCGCCGGTTCGCTCGCGCCGCTGGCGCCGGTGAAGACCGGCAAGGACGGCGGCATGCACAAGGTGTTCCTCGCCAAGCTGGAAAACCCCGAGCTTTCCGCGCCCGGTTCGCTCCCGCCGGTGGTGAAGCCGCCCGGCAGCGAGTATGGCGTCGCCACCAATGAGCCCGCGCCGGCGGAGAGTATCGCGCTCGCCACCGCCGACATGGTGCCGACCAGCGCCAACGTGCCGCTGCCACTGCCCCGTCCGACCGACGCCCCGGGCGGCGGCTCGCAGGTCGCGGCGCAGTCCGCCCCCTCGTTCCTGGGTCGCCTGATCCCCTCGCTCACGCCGGCCGAGACGCCGGACGCTCCGGCGGCCAACGGGACACCCGCGGCTCCGCCGTCCGAGCCGACGCAGGTTGCCGCGCTCGAATCGGGCGGTGGGTTCTTCGACGGGGTTCGCAGCCTGTTCAGCCGCAGCAGCGAGCCGGCGCCGAGCGAACCCGCTGCCGCCGAGACGTCGTCCGGCTTCTCCTTCGGGCGGCTGTTCGGGGGCGGGGCCTCCGAGCCCTCGCCGGATGCGGAGCCGAATGCGGCCGCGCTGCCCGTGCAGGCCCCGGTTCCGCCCGAGAAGCCCGCCGCGCCGGCACAGAGCGCCGCCCGCGAGGCCGCCATTCGTGACGTGGCTTCGCGCCAGAGCGCGCCGCATCAGAACGCCGCGCGCCCGGCCGCGACGTCCACCACGGCGGTTGCACCCGCGACGACCGCTTCCGCCACCGCCTCCGCTACTTCCGCGGCCAGCCAGCCGCGCCCTGCGGCGACGCCGAGCATGCAGCGTGTGCCGAGCCCCGGACAGGCCGCTGCGGCCGCCTATTACCAGTCTCTGCCGGCCCAGCCGGGCGCACAGGGCGCGCCGGCCGCTGCGGTTGCCACATCGGTATCGGCCTCGACGACCCCGGCGCTTCGGCCCTCGGTCGCGGCCAATGGCCAGGAGCCGCTCTACGGCAGTTCCAGCGGGTCCGGCCTGCCCGGCGCGGCGATCCTCACGCCCGGAACATTCTCCTCGGCCGTGCAGTAGGGCGACGCCCAAACCCGACAAGACCTCTCCCGCGCCGTCACGGCGTCGGCAGCGTTGTCGTCGAACGCCGGCAACGCGTGCTCGCGTGTCGAAAGAGGCTGCGCAGCTGGAGTTCAGGGAAGCTGGAGTTCAGGGAAGGCGAGCGGGAGCACTGTGAGGGGGCGCCTGCCGCCAGGGCGCTCGGGCCAAGGGGCGTGGGCCGTGCGGCGAGACACGCGCCGCGCCGGAGGCCGGTCTCACGTCACGCGGATCTGAGGACGCTTCAACGCACCCGTCCCGCGCGGGCGCAGGGCTCACGCGGGACGGGTGGTTTGTTGAAGACGCGGACGTGTCGAGCTGACCAACGTGCCGTTCAGACGAACTTGCCGTGGCAGTGCTTGTATTTGAGGCCTGAACCGCAGGGACAGGCCTCGTTGCGCCCGACACGGCCCCAGGTGGTCGGATCGTTCGGATCGCGGCGCGCGGCCTCGGCGTCCGGTGCCAGTGTGGCGGCGCTGGCGAATTCGGCGTCGGCCAGGGCGAACTCGTCTTCGCCGGTATCCGCATCGATGTGATGCGCGCTCATCGGCAGCTCGGGCTCCGCCTGCGGCGTGGTCATGATCTCGACGCGCATGAGCTGGGCGGTGACCGCCTCGCGCAGGTTCGAGAGCATGGCCTCGAAAAGCTGGAAGGCTTCCGACTTGTACTCGTTCAGCGGATCGCGCTGGGCATAGCCGCGCAGGCCGATGACCTGACGCAGATGGTCCAGCGTGACCAGATGCTCGCGCCAGAGATGGTCGAGCGTTTGCAGCAGGATCGACTTCTCGACATAGCGCATGATCTCGGGGCCGTACTGGGCGGCCTTGGCGGCCATCGCCTCATCGGCGCGGGCCTGCACGCGCTCGCGCATCTCCTCATCGGCGATGCCTTCCTCGGCCGCCCATTCCTTGACCGGGAGATCAAGCCCGAGAACGTGGCGCAGCGCCTCGGCGAGGCCATCGGTGTCCCACTGCTCGGGATAGGCGTTGGGCGGCACGAACTTGACGACGAGATCCTCGATCACGCCGTGGCGCATCTCGGCCACCGTCTCGGCGACGTCGTCGTCGCGCATCAGCTCGACGCGCTGCTCGAACACCACCTTGCGCTGGTCGTTCATCACGTCGTCGTATTTGAGAAGGTTCTTGCGGATGTCGTAGTTGCGCGCCTCGACCTTCTGCTGGGCCTTCTCCAACGCCTTGTTGATCCAAGGGTGGATAATGGCCTCGCCTTCCTTCAGGCCGAGCTTCTGCAGCATGCCGTCAAGCCGGTCCGACCCGAAGATGCGCATCAGGTCGTCGTCGAGCGAGAGGAAGAAGCGCGAGTGGCCGGGGTCGCCCTGGCGGCCGGAGCGGCCGCGCAGCTGGTTGTCGATGCGCCGGCTCTCGTGGCGCTCGGTGCCGATCACGTAGAGGCCGCCGGCGTCGAGCGCCTTCTGCTTGAGCACGCTGATTTCCGCGCGGATGCGGGCCTCGGCGGCGGCGCGCTCCTCGCCTTCCGGCAGGTGGGTCAGCTCGTGCGAGATCCGCATGTCGGCGTTGCCGCCGAGCTGGATGTCGGTGCCGCGACCGGCCATGTTGGTGGCGATGGTGATGGCGCCGGGAACGCCGGCCTGCGCGACGATGTAGGATTCCTGCTCGTGGTGGCGGGCGTTGAGCACCGCGAACACCTTGTCGTCCGCCTTGCCCTGGTCGCCGTCATAGAGCGGGCGGAAGGCGTCGGGATCGGAAAAGTCCTTCTGGCGGAAGCCGCGCTTCTTGAGCAGCTCGGCGAGCAGTTCGGACTTCTCGATCGAGGTGGTGCCGACGAGGACCGGCTGGCCGCCCTTCTTGCACTCCTCGATGAGGTCGATGATCGCGTTGTATTTCTCGGCCGAGCTCCGGTAGACCTCGTCATCGTCGTCGATGCGCTGGACCGGGAGGTTGGTCGGGATTTCGATCACCTCAAGCTCGTAGATATCCTGGAACTCGGCCGCTTCCGTGTTCGCCGTGCCGGTCATGCCGGCGAGCTTCTCGTACATGCGGAAATAGTTCTGGAAGGTGATCGAGGCGAAGGTCTGGTTTTCCGGCTGGACCTGCACCCGCTCCTTGGCCTCGAGCGCCTGGTGGAGGCCTTCGGAATAGCGCCGGCCCTGCATCATGCGGCCGGTGAACTCGTCGATGATGACGACCTCGCCATTGCGCACGATGTAGTCCTTGTCGCGCTGGAACAGCGTGTGGGCGCGCAGCGCCTGGTTCACGTGATGGACAACGGTGACGTTCTCAATGTCGTAGAGCGTCTCGCCCTTGAGCTGGCCGCCCTCGCGCAGCATCTGCTCCATCTTTTCCATGCCGGCTTCGGTCATGGAGACGGAGCGCTGCTTCTCGTCGAGCTCGTAATCTTCCTTCGACATCCGCGGAATGAAGGTGTCGATGATGTTGTAGAAGTCCGAGCGGTCGTCGAGCGGGCCGGAGATGATGAGCGGCGTGCGCGCCTCGTCGACCAGGATCGAATCGACCTCGTCGACCACGGCGTAATGATGCGGCCGCTGAACCATCTGGCTCAGCTCGTACTTCATGTTGTCGCGCAGATAGTCGAAGCCGAGCTCGTTATTGGTGGCGTAGGTGACGTCGCAGGCATAGGCCGCGCGGCGTTCATTGTCGTCCATGCCGTGGACGATGATGCCGGTGGTGAGGCCGAGGAAATTGTAAACGCGGCTCATCCATTCGGCATCACGCTTGGCGAGGTAATCGTTCACGGTGACGACGTGCACGCCCTTGCCGGTGAGCGCGTTGAGATAGACCGGGGCGGTGGCGACCAGCGTCTTGCCTTCACCGGTACGCATTTCGGCGATGCCGCGCTCGTGCAGCACCATGCCGCCGATCAGCTGGACATCGAAGTGGCGCTGCCCGAGGGCGCGCCGGGCGGCCTCGCGCACGGTGGCAAAGGCGGGCACGAGCAGGTCGTCAAGGGCCACGCCATTGGCAAGCTGCTCGCGGAATTCCACGGTGCGGGCCCGCAACTCCTCGTCGGAGAGCTTCAACAGGTCCGGTTCGAGCGCGTTGATGGCCGCGACTTTCGGCTGGTAGCCGCGCACGCGGCGGTCATTGGCCGATCCGAAGAGCTTTCGCGCGATAGCGCCGAGCATGAGGCTTCCAATCCGTTCCCGCCATGGCAGATTCGGAGCTCGGCGGGACGGGCCGCCGGGCCCTGTTACGCAATCGGCCGGCGCGAGCGCGCGGGGCTTTGCTCATCGAGACGCCATTTACGGCCGAAATGGGTCTGTCGGGCCGGGCCGCCGCGACGGGCTTGCGGGTTCTTGCGTCACATAAGCGCGAGCACGGGGCAGGCCCCGCGTCGCGTGCCACACTTATGAACGGGTTTGGGGGTTGTCAATCGTGGGCCCGACGTTGGCGCGCGGAGTTTTCCCGTGCCGCCGCCGAGGGCGCTGCGGCTTCCCATTCGTCATGACGCTGTCGCCGCACCGTGCCGACCTGTTTGTTAACCGGCCGTGTCGTCCCGCTTGCAACATGAGCGCGACTGGGCCAGCTTTCGCCGCCTCACCGCGGATAACCGCAACCCAAGGAAAAGATTTCATGACCCGCCATCGCCCGCATGCCGAGCACATGTCGCGCCCCCGTTCCACCGGGCTGCTGCGCGCCGCCGCCCTGGCCGCGCTGCTCGGCGTTGCCGCCCTGCCGTCGCTGCCGGCGTTGGCGCAGACGCCCGCAACCACGCCTGCTGCCCCCGCCGCCGCCGCGACCGATGCCGACCCGGTGCTCGCCACCGTCAACGGCACCGAAATCCGCCGCAGCGACGTCGATGCCGCCGCCCAGGAGCTGGCGCCGAACCTGCCGCCGCAGATTCAGGGGCCGGCGCGCGATGAATATGTGCTCGGCTTCCTCATCGACCTGACCGCAGTGGCCCAGGCCGCCGAGGCCGAGAAGCTGGACCAGACCGACGAGTTCAAGCGCCAGATGGCGTTCATCCGCCAGCGCATGCTGATGCAGGCCGCGCTCGACAAGGCCGCCAAGGCGGCGATGACCGAAGAGGCGATGCAGAAGACCTATCAGGAGGCCGTGGGCCAGCAGAAGCCGGAAGAAGAGGTGCATGCGCGCCACATCCTGTTCCGCGCCGATGCCAACGACCCCAAGTCCTCGGAAGCCGCCAAGAAGAAGGCCGAAGCGGTCGAGGCCCGGCTGAAGAAGGGCGAGGATTTCGCGACCATCGCCAAGGAACTGACCGAGGACCCCTCGGGCAAGGAAGATGGCGGCGATCTCGGCTTCTTCACCAAGGAGCAGATGGTGCCGGAATTCGCCGAGGTCGCCTTCAAGCTGAAGCCGGGCGAGGTTTCCGAGCCGGTGAAGACGCCGTTCGGCTGGCACATCATCAAGGTCGAGGGCACCCGCGAGAAGCCGGTGCCGACCTTCGAGGAAGTGAAGCCGCAGATCGAGCAGTTCCTGGCCCAGAAGGCGCAGGCCGATACGGTGCAGAAGATGCGCGAGTCCGCCAAGGTGGTGAAGACCGACGCCGCCCCCAAGGCGGCGGCGCCCGCCACGCCGGCGGCTCCCGCGACCGACGCGCCCAAGCCCGCGCAGTGACCTTATCGGCGCAGTGATCTCACCCGCGCCATCTGGCGCGGGTGTTCTGAAAACGGCGAAGGCCCCGGACCGCAAGGTGCGGGGCCTTTTGTCTGCTGGCCCGACGGCGTGTGCAGAACGGGCGACGCCGCGAAACGGGGGCACGCGTCGGAGCCGGCGCGCCCGCTCCCGGCCCCGCGCACTGGCACGCCCTCTCGCGCGCGGTCTTGACCCCTGTCTTGCAGAACCCCTGTCTTGCAGATGTCCTGCTTCTCGGGCACACCCGTGCGGCCCTTTTCTCTCTCTCGCCGAGACTCCCATGGCCCACGCTTCTCCGGTCTCCCCGCTCGCTCCCAAGACCACGCCCGATGTCGGCCCGGTGGCGGGCGTTCGCTTTGCCACCGCCGAGGCGGGCATCCGCTACAAGGGGCGCACCGACGTCCTGCTGGTCGAGATGGACAAGGGCACGAGCGTCGCGGGCGTGTTCACCAAGTCGAAGTGCCCTTCGGCCCCGGTGGAATGGTGCCGGGCCAACCTGCCGGGCGGCACGGCGCGCGCGCTCGTGGTGAATTCGGGCAATGCCAACGCCTTCACCGGCCAGAAGGGGCGCGAGTCGACCGCGCTCACCGCCAAGATCGCCGCCGAGGCGCTGGGCTGCGCGGAATCGGAGATTTTCCTGGCGTCGACCGGGGTGATCGGCGAGCCGCTCGACGCCACCAAATATAACGGCGTGCTGGCGGAAACCGCCACGCGCCTCGCCCCGTTGCCCTGGATCGATCCGGCACGGGCGATCATGACCACCGACACCTTCCCCAAGCTCGCCACCGCCACCGCGACCATCGACGGGGTGAAGGTGCGCATCGCCGGCATCGCCAAGGGCGCCGGGATGATCGCGCCCGATATGGCGACCATGCTCTCCTTCGTCTTCACCGACGCGGCCATCGCGGCGCCGGCGCTCCAGGCGCTGCTCTCCAAGGGAGTGGTCGACAGCTTCAATGCCGTGACCATCGACGGCGACACCTCGACCTCGGACACGCTCATGATGTTCGCGACCGGCGCTGCCGGTGCGCCGGCGATCACCGACGCCAAGGACACCCGGCTGGCGAGCTTTCGCCGCGCGCTGAAGGGCGTTCTGGCGGACCTTGCCGAGCAGGTGGCGCGGGACGGGGAGGGCGCGCGCAAGCTGGTGCGCATTCTCGTCACCGGGGCGGTTTCCAAGCGCTCGGCGCGCCGCATCGCGATGTCGATCGCCAATTCGCCGCTGGTGAAGACCGCCGTTGCCGGCGAGGACGCCAATTGGGGCCGTATCGTCATGGCGGTCGGCAAGGCGGGCGAACCGGCCGAGCGCGACCTGCTGACGATCTCCTTCGGCGACATCCGCGTGGCCTATCAGGGCGCGCGCGATCCCGCCTATGACGAGGCCGAGACCTCCGCCTACATGAAGAACGACGTGATCGACATCACCGTCGACATCGGGCTGGGGCGTGGGTCCGACCGGGTGATGACCTGCGACCTGACCAAGGAATACATCGCCATCAATGGCGACTACCGGTCCTGAGCCGGGTAGGGGAAGCGCGATGAAGCTGGTTCTCGTCGCCGCCTGCGCGCTTGTCGATGCCGACGGGCGCGTGCTGCTGACCGAGCGCCCGGCGGGCAAGCAGCTCGCGGGGCTGTGGGAGTTTCCCGGCGGCAAGGTGGAGCCCGGCGAGCGGCCGGAGGAATGCCTTATCCGCGAATTGGCCGAGGAACTCGGCATCACGGTGAAGGAGCCGTGCCTCGCGCCGCTCAGTTTCGCGAGCCACACCTATGAGAGCTTCCAGCTGCTGATGCCGCTGTGGATCTGCCGGCGTTGGGAAGGCCAGCCGCAGGGCCGCGAAGGCCAGCGCCTGGCCTGGGTGAAGCCTGGCGCGCTGCGCGACTATCCCATGCCCCCCGCCGATGAGCCGTTGATCCCGGTGCTGCTCGATCTGCTCGGGCCGGGGCGGTAGGGCGCCCCGGAGCGAGGAGGGGGCCGGTTCACGTGACCAGAATGTTCTCGGGCCTCAGCTGTCGCCCCGCAGCCGCTCCTCCGGCACCTTGAGCGCATCGGCCAGCCGCACCTTGGCCGAGCCGGGGCGGAGCGGCTTCTGCTGGCTCTCATGGGGCGCCCAGCCGGAAATCCACACGATTTCGAACGTCGCGCGCACGCGTCCGTCCGGGTCGGAGAAACGCTCGGCATAGATCTCGAACAGGCGCGTCAGCGTGTCGCGGCGCAGCGGCGCGCGGCGGCGGTCGGCCAGCGGATTGGCGGCCCCCATGCGCCGAAGGTCCTGCATCAGCGCCAGCGGATGAGCGTAGCGCACCACGACGCGGTCGACATCGGTGACGGGCAGGGCGAGCCCGGCGCGCTGGAGCAGGGCGCCGAGATCGCGCAGATCCGCGAAGGGCGCCACGCGCGGGGAAATGCCGCCCGCTGTCTCGCTCTCGGCGACGGTGAAAGCCTCGCGCAGTTCGTTCAGCGTGCCCGAGCCGAACAGCGCGGCCAGCAGCAGGCCGTCCGGGCGCAGCGCGCGGCGGATCTGCGCCAGAACGCCGGGCAGGTCGTTGACGGTCTGAAGCGCCAGCGCGGAGACGATGAGGTCGAGCGACTCCGGAGCGAAGGGCAGGGCCTCGGGATCGATCACGACGTCGACGTCGCCCCGTTCGGCCGGGCCGAAGGCGCGCGTGCGGCCGATCATGCCGGTGGTCGCCAGCGCGGCAGACAGGTTCGGGGCCGGCGTGCCGAGATCGACCGCGGTCCCGAAGTGCCGCTTCACCGCACCGAGCCGGTCGACAAGGTCTTCGCTCACGCGTTCGAGCAGAAAGGTCTCGGCCCCCAGCGCCTGCGCACGGCGGCGCCGCGCGGCGAGCGCGTGGGAATCGAAGATCGCGATGGGTCCGGACATGGGGACTCCCACGGGTTTCGTCGGGCAAAGCCATAGGGCGCGGGCGCCGCCGGGTCAAAGGTCCGGCCGCGAATGCCGGTGACGCGCGTTGTGCAGATGGTATGCTCGGCGCCATGGACAATGGGGCGGAACCGGCACCCGCCGAGGGGGCCATGCGGGGGGCGATGCGCGCGGCGCCGTTTGCCCTGCGATTGGGCAGGGCCGCCGGCCAGGCGGCGCGTCGGGCCGCGCGCGGCATCATCGACCTTGCGCTGCCCCCGAACTGCATGGCCTGCCGTGCGGCCGTGAGCGAGCCGGGTTGCCTGTGCGCGCAGTGCTGGGGGCGGCTGAACCTGATCGAGCGGCCCTATTGCGACCGGCTCGGCATTCCCTTGCCCTATGATTGCGAGCCCGGCAGCGGCGGCCCGCGCCTTTCCAGCGCCGCGCTGGATGCCCCGCCGGCCTATCACCGCGCCCGCGCCGCCGCGCAGTTCGGCGAGGTCGCGCGCGATCTGGTGCATGCGCTGAAATATGCCGACCGGCTCGATGTCGCCACGCCCATGGCGCGGATGATGGTGCGCGCCGGGGCGGATCTGCTGGGCGATGCGCAGGCCCTGGTGCCGGTGCCGCTGCATAACCTCAGGCTCTGGCGGCGGCGCTTCAACCAGTCCGCCGCGCTGGCGCTGGCGGTGCGGCGTGCGAGCGGCGTGCGCGTCGAGACCTCATGGCTGCTGCGCGCCCGGGCCACCCCGCCGCAGGTCGGGCTCGACCGGGCGGCGCGCGCGGCCAATGTCGCCGGCGCCTTCGAGGTGCCGGACATGGCGCGTGGGGAGCTTGCCGGGCGGCGGGTGGTGCTGGTCGACGACGTGCTCACCACCGGCGCCACGCTGGATGCCTGCGCCAAGGCACTGAGCCGGGCGGGCGCGGGCCGGGTCGACGTGCTGGTGTTTGCCCGGGTTGTTGACGGGCAGCCATCGCCCATATCATAGGGGCTCACCGGCAGAGACCGGACCCGACGAGGTGCCCCCATGTCCCAGGTCGAGATCTACACCACCTACACCTGCCCTTACTGCCTCGCGGCCAAGGAGCTGCTGAAGCGCAAGGGTGTCGAATATTCCGAGATCAACGTGGCGGGTGATCCGGTGGCGCGCTCGACCATGTCGCAGCGCGCCAATGGGCGCACCAGCGTGCCGCAGATCTTCATCGACGGCCGTCACATCGGCGGGTGCGACGATATCTATGCGCTCGAAGAGGCCGGCGAGCTGGATCCCCTGCTCGCGACCTGATTCCGCCTTTTGCCGAGAGTGATCCGATGACCGACGACGCCGACGCTGCCCGCGCTTCCCATCTCGGCGCCCCGTTCCGTGCCGCGTTGATACAGATGCGCGCCGCCAAGAGCGTGGCGGCGAATGTCGAGACCGCGTCCGCGCTGATTCGCGAGGCGGCGGCCGGGGGTGCCAGCTATATCCAGACGCCGGAGATGACCGGCACGATGGAGGAGAACCGGCAGGCGCTGTTCGCGGTGCTGCATGACGAGGAGAGCGACCCCGCGCTGGCCGCGTTCCGCGCGCTGGCGGCCGATCTGAAGGTGCACCTGCATATCGGCTCTCTGGCCGTGAAGGCGAGCGAGCACCGCGCCGCCAACCGCTCCTACCTTCTCGGGCCGGACGGGGCGATCCTGGCGCGCTACGACAAGATCCACATGTTCGACGTCGACCTGCCCAATGGCGACGTCTACCGCGAATCCGCCGCCTATCGGCCGGGCGAACTCGCGGTGGTGACGGACCTGCCGCAGATTCGTCTGGGGATGACCATCTGCTACGATCTGCGCTTTCCCGCGCTGTTCCGCGCGCTCGCCGATGGCGGTGCGGGAATGATCGCGGCGCCGGCGGCCTTCACCCAGTCCACCGGCGAGGCGCACTGGCATATCCTGCTCCGGGCGCGGGCGATCGAGAACGGCGCCTATGTGCTGGCGGCGGCGCAGGGCGGCACCCATGAGAACGGGCGCAAGACCTTCGGTCACAGCCTGATCATCGACCCGTGGGGCACGGTCCTCGCCGAGGGCGGTACCGAGCCGGGCGTGATCAGCGCCGAGATCGACCCGGGCAAGGTCGCCTCGGTGCGCACGCGCATTCCCTCGCTGCAGCACGGCCGCCGCTTCGAGCTGGTCGGCCCGGCGGAAGCGGGGCGCCTGCACCTGGCCGCTTCCGGTGACGTGGCATGATCCTCTATCGGCTGCGCTGCGCGCACGACCACCATTTCGAGAGCTGGTTCCGCGATTCGAGCGGCTATGACGAGCAGCGCTCGCGAGGACTGGTCTCCTGCCCGGCCTGTGGCTCGACCGAGGTCGAGAAGGCGATCATGGCGCCCGCGCTGGGGCGAAGCGCGGGTCCGATCGAGGCCGAGCCGGTGGCCGAACCCGCGCGCGAGCCCGCGCCCGAGGAAAACCGCGCCCAGCCGGTCGCGCTGATGTCGCAGAAAGAGCAGGAGCTGCGCGCCATGCTGAAGGCGGTGCGCGAGCATGTGCTCACCCACTCCGACTATGTCGGCGGCGAGTTCGCCCAGCTTGCCCGGCGCATGCATGAGGGCGACGAGGAGAAGCGCCTGATCCACGGCGAGGCCAGCCCGGACGAGGTGCGGGCGCTGATCGAGGACGAGATCGAGGTGCTGCCGCTGCCCGTGCTGCCGGACGAGCGGAACTGAGGCTTCAGGAGCCGGCTTCGGCCTTTTCGATGGCCGGCAGAAGCCGTTCGCGCAGGCCCTGTTCGTCGATCGGGCCGACATATTTGTAGGCGATACGGCCATCCTTGCCGATGACGAAGGTCTCGGGCACGCCATAGACCCCCCAGTCGATGGCGGCGCGCCCCTTCGGGTCGACGCCGACGGCGGCATAGGGATTGCCGAACCGGCCGAGGAAGCGGCGGGCGTTCTCGCTGTCGTCCTTGTAGTTCAGGCCGACGAGGCGGAAGCCGGGCAGCTTGGACAGCTCGACCAGAAACGGGTGCTCGTCGCGGCACGGCGCGCACCACGAAGCGAAGACGTTGAGCACCGTCACGCCGCCTTTCAGTTCCTGCGAGGAGAAGCCCGGCACGGGCGCGCCCTCGCGCGTCAGCCCTTCCAGCGGTGCGAGGCTGAAGGTGGGGACCTCGTGTCCGATCAGCGCCGAGGGCAGGCGCGAGGGGTCGCCCGAGAACAGGCGGCCATAGAACAGCGCCGCCAGCGCCAGGAAGGCGATGAGCGGGAGCAGCACCAGCAGACGCCGGCGGCCGGGTTTCGTGGTGGGGGTGGAGCCGGTGTCGGGCGAAAGGGGTGTGTTCACGAGGGCTCCCGTCCGGCCGAGCGGCGGCGTACGCCGCGCGATTCCAGCGTGTCGAGCTGCCGGCGCACCGCGCGCCCGTCTATGACGATCCACGCCGTGAGCATCGCCAGCACCAGGGCGCTGACGCCGTAGCAGGCGATGATGAATTCACCATGCGGGCCAAACATCAGCGGTTCTCACACATAGGCGGCCTCGGCGGCGGCGCGTGCTTCCAGCGCCCGCAGGCGCCGGCGGAAGATCTCGTTGCGCATCGCCGCCATGTGCAGCGCCAGCATCAGCAGGGTGAACCCGGTGGCGCAGGTCAGCAGCGGCCACAGCATGGAGGGATCGATGGTCGAGCCACCCATGCGGAACACAGAGGCCGGCTGGTGCAGCGTGTTCCACCAATCCACGGAAAACTTGACGATCGGCACGTTGACGAAGCCGACCAGAGACAGCACCGCGGCGGCGCGGCCGGCCTGGTTGGGGTCCTCGATCGCCGAGCGCAGCGCCAGCAGGCCGAGATAGAGCAGCAGCAGCACCAGCATCGAGGTGAGGCGCGCGTCCCAGACCCAGTAGGTGCCCCACATCGGCCGCCCCCAGAGCGAGCCGGTGACAAGGCACAGGAACGCGAAACACGCCCCGATCGGCGCCAGCGCCTTGTGCGCGACATCGGCCAGCGGATGACGCCAGACCAGGATGCCGAGCGAAGACAGCGCCAGCAGCGAATAGCCGAGCATGGCCAGCCAGGCGAAGGGGACGTGGATGTACATGATCCGCACCGTCTCGCCCTGCTGGTAGTCGGCGGGGGCACGGAAGGCGAGGAAAAGCCCGACGGCGAGCACCAGCACCGCCGCAATGGAAAGCCACGGCAGCACGCGCCCGGACAGGGCAAGGAAACGGGTCGGGTTCGCGAGATCCATCAGCGCCATGGCGCGGTTCTAATCTGCCACGCGAACGGCGGCAACACGCTGGACCTGCGGCACAACGCGGATGTGAAGCCATAGGATGGACACAAGCGGCCGGTTGAAGTTCCCTGCCAACAACAGGGGATTCGGGTGCTCATGACCTTTTCGACCACTGCGACCGCAGTTCGCCTTGCCCTTGGCGGGTTTCTGCTGCTGGCCACCCTCTCTGCGGTGGAGGCCAAGTCGCGGGAACAGGAAATGATGATGATCGAGCCGTCCGAGCGCATCGAGCAGCGCTGCAATGCGCGCGCGATGGGCGATGTCGGGCGCGACAACAGGGGCATGAAGCCCGACGAACTCGTGGCCTATGCCTATGGCGACACGGTGATCAAGGGCGCACGCATCAAGGCGCCCGGCGCGGCGATCCGCAGCGGGCGGACCTGGTATCACCTGTCCTATGACTGCGTGACCGAGCATGACGGGCTGGATGTGAAGTCGTTCAGTTTCAAGCTGGGCGCGGCGATCCCCACTTCCGAATGGTCGAAGCACTATCTCGTCGCGCCGTGAGCGGCGCACGGCCGCCTTGCCCCTCGATGCGCGGGCGCGCATCAGGGTCTGCGCGTGGCGACGAGCTTGTGATAGGTGGCGTTGTCCGCGCCGGTGCCACGGTTCTTGTTGATGGCACCGTCGCGTGAAAGCCGGTCCAGGATCGACCTGATCTCGTTCTCCATGTCTTTCGCATAGGCCATCGCCACGCTCTCGGCGGTGAGGCCGCCACGGCTGCGGCTGACGATGGACAGGATGTGATCTTCCAGATTCAGGGTGCGATCTTCCAGATTCATGGGCGCCTTCCACGATTCATCAGGCGATGATAACACGCCGGGGCGTTTGTGACGGCCCGGCCGCGGCCGCAAAGCGCCGTCAGTGCCGGACCAAAGCGCCGGTTTCCTTGACTTCGCCACCTTCCCAAAGTACTGACCTGCCGATCCTCGCACATCTCGCGAGCCGAACCACCGACCGGGCCCTGCGCCCGGAGGTCAACCTCCGACAGCGCGTAGCGCCCTCGGGGGCCATTTGGCTTTGCGCGGTATCCCGGCGGGAATGGAGCTGCGGACGTATGTTCGATTCACTGAGCGACCGCCTTGGCGGCATACTCGACCGGCTTAAGAAGCGCGGCGCCCTCTCCGAGGCCGACGTCAACGAAGCCATGCGCGAGGTGCGCCGGGCCCTGATCGAGGCCGATGTCGCGCTCGACATCGTGCGTTCCTTCACCGACCGGGTACGCACCCGTGCAGTCGGCGCGGAAGTCATCAAGTCGGTCACGCCCGGCCAGATGGTGGTGAAGATCGTCCATGACGAACTCATCGCCATGCTCGGCTCGGACGCCAAGCCGATCGACCTCGACGCGGCACCGCCGGTGCCCGTGCTCATGGTCGGTCTGCAGGGCTCGGGCAAGACGACCTCCACGGCCAAGATCGCCAAGCGCCTGACCGAGCGGGGCAACCGCAAGGTTCTGATGGCCTCGCTCGACACCCGCCGCCCGGCGGCGATGGAGCAATTGGCAACGCTCGGCACCCAGGTCAACGTCGCCACGCTGCCGATCGTCGTCGGCCAGAGCGCGGTGCAGATCGCCCGTCGCGCCATGGAGGCCGCCCGCCTCGGCGGCTACGACGTGGTGATGCTCGACACTGCCGGCCGCGTCACGCTCGACGAGGCGCTGATGGCGGAAGTGGCCGAGGTGAAGGCCGCGACCGGCCCTCATGAAGTGCTGCTGGTCGCCGACAGCCTGACCGGCCAGGACGCGGTGAACACCGCCCGCGCCTTCGACGAGCGCGTCGGTCTCACCGGCATCGTGCTGACCCGCGCCGATGGCGACGGGCGTGGCGGCGCCGCGCTGTCCATGCGCGCCGTCACCGGCAAGCCGATCAAGCTGCTCGGTACCGGCGAAAAGATGGACGCGCTGGAGGATTTCGATCCCCGCCGCGTCGCCGGCCGCATCCTCGGCATGGGCGACGTCGTCTCGCTGGTCGAGAAGGCGGTCGAGAACATCGACGCCGAAAAGGCGATGGCCGCCGCCGAGCGCATGCGCAAGGGGCAGTTCGACCTTGAAGACCTGCGCATGCAGCTCGACCAGATGGAAAAGCTCGGCGGTCTCGGCGGGCTGATGGGCATGCTGCCCGGCGTTGGCAAGATGAAGAACCAGCTCGCCAATTCCGGAATGGATGATCGCGCCATCAAGCGCCAGAAGGCGATCATCGATTCGATGACGAAGAAGGAGCGGCGCAATCCCAAGCTGCTCGACGGCTCGCGCCGCAAGCGTATCGCGAGCGGTTCCGGTACCAAGGTCGAGGACGTCAACCGCCTGATGAAGATGCACCGCCAGATGGCGGATATGATGAAGGCGATGGGCGGCCCCGGTGCCAAGCGCGGGCCCATGGCGGGCCTTGCCAACATGTTCGGCCTCGGCGGTGGCATGCCCTCGCCGGAGCAGATCAAGCAGATGGCCGAGAAGATGCCGGGTGGCGGCAAGGGCGCGCCCGGTGGGCTGCCAAGCCTGCCACCGAACTTTCCCGGCAACATGCCGGGCGGATTTCCCGGTCTCGGCAAGCCGGGCGGGCTTCCGGGCCTGCCGGGGTTCGGGAAGAAGAAATGACCATCCGACCATGAACACGCCGTCATGACCGGGGCCGTCCCGGTCGCCCGCGCCAACGTTCCCACGGGACACGCCGGCGCGGAGATGGCGGACACAACGAATTCGAACATACGTACCTGAAAGGAAAGACCCATGTCCCTCAAGATCCGTCTCGCCCGTGGTGGCGCCAAGAAGCGTCCCTACTACCGCATCGTCGTCGCCGACTCGCGCTCCCCGCGCGATGGCCGCTTCATCGAGAAGATCGGCACCTTCGATCCGCTGAAGCCCAAGGATGCCGAGGACCGCTTCATCCTCGACGTCGAGAAGGCCAAGGCCTGGCTCGCCAAGGGCGCCCAGCCCACCGACCGCGTCGCCCGTTTCCTCGACAGCCTCGATGTGAAGAAGCGCGACGCGCGCAGCAACCCGAAGAAGGCCGTCCCCGGCAAGAAGGCGCAGGAGCGTACCGCGGCTGCCGAGGCAGCGGCTGCTGCTGCCGCTGCTGCGGCGGCTGCCCCCGCCGAGGAAGCCGCTCCGGCCGAGTGAGATGGAAGGCGGGCGCCGCGCGTCCGCCTCTCCCGCCTGTTGGCGACGGCAGAAGAGTGATCCGCGGGGTCGGACGACGCAGCTTCGCGCGGCGCCTTTCCGGCCCTGCCTCGTCTGTACGGACGGCGCGGGGCGCCTCGCCGTCGTGACCCGTATCGGGAGCCGCGCAAGATGACTGACCGCATTCTGATCGCCCGCATCGGCGCTCCTCACGGCGTGAGGGGCGAGGTGCGGCTGTTCGTGTTTGCCGAGTCGCCCGAGTCCCTGCTCGCCTACGGCCCGCTGACCGACGAGGCGGGAAAGAGGCACTTCGAGCTGGCGGCGCTGCGGCCGGCGAAGGACCACTTCGTCGCCCGCTTCAAGGGGATCGACAGCCGCGAGGCGGCCGAAGCCCTGACGAATGAAGGTCTGCACGTTTCCCGCGATCTTCTGCCCGAGATCGATGACGAGGACGATTTCTATCAGGCCGACCTGATCGGGCTGGCCGCCGTCACGACCGAGGGCGAGCCCTTCGGGCGGGTGCTCGCGGTGCATGATTTCGGCGCCGGCGACATTCTCGAAATCGCCCCCGAGGCCGGCGGCAAGACCGTGATGCTGCCCTTCACCCGCGCCGTGGTGCCGGGCGTGGACATCGCCGCCGGGCGTCTCGTTGTCGATCCCGGCGAGTGGGCGCGCGAAGAGGCCCCGCCCCCCGAGGCGGACCGGGGGTAGCCGCAGCGTTGTTGGCGTGACCGACGATGACCAGAACCGCGAAGGCACTCGCCGACGAACTGAGGGCGCTGGAACAGCAGTTGCTTGATCCGGCGAGGCGGGCGGACGCGGCATTCCTGGAGCGGATTCTCGCGGACGATTTTCAGGAGATCGGGCAGTCGGGACGTAGATACGACAAGCCGACCGTCGTCCGCGAGCTTGCCCTCGCTCCGGGGTTCGAGGGCACCCGCACCATCCTCGACTTCGAGGCAAGAGACGTGCAGGAGGGCGTGGTTCTTGCGATCTACACGATCGCCGAAACCGGAACGCTCAGGAGTTCGCTCTGGCGAAAGCGGGGCGGGATGTGGGAACTGGTGTTTCATCAAGGCAGCCGCCCTTCGTCGTCCGGCTAGCATCGGTGAGCGGCGCCGATCCGTCCGGGGGGCTGCGGGCGGCATCGTTCTCACCTGTTTCAACGTGGCGGGCTCGCCTGCTCCGTCCGCAATGAGCCCTTCGGGATCGGAAACCCTGCCATGTGGCGTGCCTCGATCATCACCATCTTTCCCGACATGTTTCCGGGCCCGCTTGGCCAGTCGCTGGCCGGGCGGGCGCTGGCCCGCGCGGGGGCACCGGACGCGGCGGGCGCCTGGGCGCTGGAGACGGTCGATCCGCGCACCCATGCCACCGATCGGCATCGCTCGGTCGATGACACCCCGGCCGGGGGTGGGCCGGGCATGGTGATGCGCGTCGACGTGCTGGCGCGCGCGGTGGATGCGGCCGCGCCCGAAGGCGACACCCGGCCGCGCCTGCTGATGACCCCGCGCGGCGCGCCGCTGACGCAGGCGCGGGTGCGCGACCTCGCGGCGGGGGAGGGCGTGGTGATCGTGTGCGGGCGTTTCGAAGGTGTGGACGACCGCCTCGTCGCCGTGCGCGGGCTGGAGGAGGTCTCGGTCGGCGATGTCGTGCTGTCCGGCGGTGAGATCGGCGCCCTGGTGCTGCTCGACGCCTGCGTGCGTCTGCTCGACGGGGTGATGGGGCACCCTCAATCCGGCACCGAGGAGAGTTTCTCCGCCGGGCTGCTGGAGTACCCGCAATTCACCCGCCCGCAGAGTTTCGAGGGGCGCGACATCCCGGCCGTGCTGACCAGCGGCGACCACGCCAAGGTGGCGCGCTGGCGTCACGAGCAGGCGGAAGCCGCCACGCGCGCACGCCGGCCGGACCTGTGGGACGCTTATGTGCGGGCGCGTGACGGTTCTGCGACGAATAGGGAATGACAAGCGGGGCGATTTCGCGTATAGCGCCGCCCGTCACTATGAACTGACAACAGCAAGATGCGAACGGTGCATGCCGGATCGCCAGAGGTGATGTTATGGTCGATATTATTAAAGAGCTCGATGACGAGCAGGCCGCCAAGCTGGCCGAGAAGCGCGCTATTCCCGACTTCCAGCCCGGCGATACCGTTATCGTCAACGTGAAGGTGAAGGAAGGCGAGCGCTCGCGCGTGCAGGCCTATGAAGGTGTTGTGATCGCCCGTTCCGGCGGCGGCATCAACGAGAACTTCACCGTCCGCAAGATTTCGTACGGCGAGGGCGTGGAGCGCGTGTTCCCGATCTACTCGCCGAACATCGACAGCCTGAAGGTGGTGCGTCGCGGCAAGGTGCGTCGCGCCAAGCTGTATTACCTGCGCGACCGCCGCGGCAAGTCGGCCCGTATCGCCGAGCGCCAGGACAAGAACGCCGGCAAGAAGAAGACCGCGCCGGTCGTCGCCGCCGAGTGAGGGCGTCGTTCTGACCGCGTTCTTCGACGCGAAATAACAAAAGCCGGGGCTCGCCCCGGCTTTTTTGTTTTGATGCGTGGTCCGGCGGCCGTGCCCTGATGCCGTCCTGCCGGGTTCAGCAGTCCTTGATGTGGCGCACCTTGGTGTTCGTCTGCTGCTCCAGGATGATGGTTCCGTCGCCGATCATGGCGGCCTGCATCACGGTGGCGAAGTCCGGCTTTCGCAGCGGGCAGGTGATCAGCTCGCTGTGCCGGCGCACGTTTTCGTGAACCTCCGGGCCGATATCGACACGGTTCTTCGCTTCCACCGCGGCAACAAAGGCGCCGACGGTGGCGATGATCAGGGCGATGTCCGTGATGCGCATCGTGAACTCCAGTCTTCGCCCGATCAGCGTACCGCAGAGATTGGGGAAGTTCTATAGAGAATGACGTTGCGGAAAATGGCTGATTTTGAGAGGTGGATGTTCAGGAATACTGTAAGAGAACAATATTTCATTCGTAATACATTATTCCAGCAATGAGTGATGACCCGTTCATTGTTCTCGCTCCCGTGACTTTTCCTGCACGCCTCCCGCGCTGGCGGGCAGGGCGCGGCGGATTGTTCGCGGCGCCGAGACTTGCTAGAAGGGTTCCACGATGATGAACGCTGGTTGCAAAATGGACATGTGCCGGGGCGCGGGTATTCCCCTCGCTCTCGACTGCGCGCGTCCTGAGGTCCGCCGCCGCCTGCCGACCACGATCGGCTTCGCCGCGGTGCCCGACCATGTGCGCATGCCCAGCCGTTTCTTCGGTCGTTTCACCGCCTGCGCGGTGGCGGGGCTTAGCTGAGCGCCGCCCGGAGCCGATGTGCTCCCGGCCGCGCTGCTTGAGCCCCATTTCCCCGTTACCGACACGTGAGACGCCGAGATGAGTACGTCCGCTCCCCGTACCCTGTACGACAAGATTTTTGACGACCATGTCATCGACCGCCAGGACGATGGAACCTGCCTGCTCTACATCGACCGTCACCTCGTTCACGAGGTGACGAGCCCGCAGGCGTTCGAGGGCCTGCGTCTCGCGGGCCGCAAGGTGCATGCGCCCTCGAAGACGCTGGCCGTGGTCGACCACAACGTGCAGACCACCGATCGCAGCTTCGGCATCGTCGATCCCGAGAGCCGTATGCAGGTCGAGACGCTGGCGGAGAACGCCCGCGAGTTCGGCGTCGAGTATTTCAACGAGCTCGACAAGCGCCAGGGCATCGTCCACGTCATCGGTCCGGAGCAGGGCTTCACCCTGCCGGGCACGACCATCGTGTGCGGCGACAGCCACACCTCGACCCATGGCGCCTTCGGCGCGCTCGCCCATGGCATCGGCACCTCGGAGGTGGAGCACGTGCTCGCCACCCAGACGCTGATCCAGCGCAAGGCCAAGAACATGCGCGTCTCCGTCGACGGCAAGCTGCCGGACGGGGTGACCGCCAAGGATGTGACGCTCGCCATCATCGGCGCCACCGGCACCGCCGGCGGCACCGGCTATGTCATCGAATATGCCGGCGAGGTGTTCCGCAACCTCACGATGGAAGGCCGCATGACGGTCTGCAACATGTCGATCGAGGGCGGCGCCCGTGCCGGCATGGTGGCGCCGGACGAGACCACCTTTGCCTATGTGAAGGACCGCCCGCGCGCGCCGAAGGGCGCCGACTGGGACGCCGCGCTGCGCTATTGGGACACGCTGCGGACCGACGAGGGCGCTTTCTTCGACAAGGAAGTGCGGCTCGACGGCGCCTCGCTGCCGCCGATCGTGTCCTGGGGCACCAGCCCGGAGGATGTGATCTCGGTGGAGGGCCTGGTGCCGGATCCGGACAGGATCGAGGACGAGGGCAAGCGCGAGGCCAAGCGCCGCGCGCTGGCCTATATGGGCCTGACGGCCGGCACGAAGATCACCGACATCGCCATCGACAAGGTGTTCATCGGCTCGTGCACCAATGCCCGTATCGAGGACCTGCGCGCCGCGGCGAAGATCGTTGCCGGCCACAAGGTGCGCGAGGGCGTTTCCGGCATGATCGTGCCGGGCTCGGGACTGGTGAAGCTGCAGGCCGAGGCCGAGGGGCTGGACGCGATCTTCAAGGCGGCCGGCTTCGACTGGCGCGAGCCGGGCTGCTCCATGTGTCTGGCCATGAACGCGGACAAGCTGGGCCCGGAGGAGCGTTGCGCCTCCACCTCGAACCGCAATTTCGAGGGCCGGCAGGGCCACAGGGGGCGCACCCATCTGGTGTCCCCGGCCATGGCGGCGGCGGCGGCGATCGCGGGTCACTTCGTCGACGTGCGTCGCTGGCCGGCGGCGATCTGACGACAGGCCCGGACCGCGCGCATGGACCGCCCGCCCTATGCCGAACCGCCCGACGACGACCCCATGGAAGTATGGGGTCGTCGGATCGGCCGTGGGCTGGCGATCGCGGCCGGGCTGGCGCTCGCCTATTACCTCTTCACCACCTATCTGAAGTGACGAGGCGATGAGCGACGCACTGGCCTGGCTGGCGCGCGGCGCCCCGACCCTTGCCGAGATGGAGATCATGGCGGCAGACGCCTATGCGCGCCTGCCGGAGGCGTTCCGTGCCATGTGCGGAAATCTCGTCATCCATGTCGAGGATTTCCCGACCGACGAGGTGCAGGAAGAGATGGAGACGGAGAGCCCGTTCGACCTTCTCGGCCTGTTTCAGGGCATCGGGCTGGCGCAGGGCTACGAGATGGCGGCGGGCGCCTTGCCGAACATGATCTTTCTCTACCGCCGACCCATTCTCGACTACTGGGCCGAGCATGAGGAAACGCTGGGCGATGTCGTGACCCATGTACTGGTGCACGAGATCGGCCACCATTTCGGTCTCTCGGACGAGGATATGGAACGGGTCGAGGCGGCGGGGGATACGTAGGTATCCGATTGGAGATCGCTCGGAACAAGTTTAGAAACGCTCCAAATTAGGAGTGTCAAAGCATGTCCCAAGCCGTTCCCGGAGCCGCGCCTACCCATACCTACAGCCTGCCGTTGCGGGTTCTTCACTGGTCGACGGTGATTGCGATCATCGTGGTCTATGGGGTGTCCTACCTCGAAGGTTTCTTCGAGCGCGGTACGGCGGGACGAACTTTGATCTGGTGGACCCATATCTCGGTCGGGCTCGCCCTTCTCGGCTTCGTGGCGGCGCGGCTTGTCCTTCGCGTCGGCGGGCCGGTGCCGCCGCCTTCGGCGGCCCTGTCGCGACCGGTTCATCTGGCCGCGACGCTGGTTCACGTGCTGCTTTACGTGCTTCTGGTCGCCACCCCCGCCGTGGGCATCTATCTCGCCTTCCTGCGCGGCAACGAGGTGTCGTTCTTCAGCCTGTTCACGATTCCCTCGCCCATAGCGGTGGATCGGGACCTGGCGGGGCAGGTGAAGGAACTGCACGAACTGCTGGCGAATGCGCTGGTGATCCTGGCGCTGCTTCATGCGGCCGCGGCCGTGGCACATCATGTCGTTCTCAAGGACGACGTCCTGCGCCGCATGCTTCCCGGCCGGTGAGACACTCCGGTTGTCTGGGCATTCGCGCGGCACATGCTATTGAGGGCGGGATTTCCCGCATGCCGGCGCATGCCGCACGGCCACCGGACCGGAGGAGCGTACCGTGGATAAGTTCACCACCCTGAGCGGCGTCGCGGCGCCGCTGCACATGGTCAATGTCGACACCGACATGATCATTCCCAAGCAGTACCTGAAGACGATCAAGCGCACCGGCCTCGGACGAGGCCTGTTCTCCGAACTGCGCTACAAGGAAGACGGCTCGGACAATCCCGAGTTCGTGCTGAACAAGCCCGCCTACAAGGGCGCCTCGATCCTGATCGCCGGCGACAATTTCGGCTGCGGCTCGTCGCGCGAGCATGCGCCTTGGGCCCTGCTGGACTACGGCATTCGCTGCGTGATCTCGACGTCCTTCGCCGACATCTTCTACAATAACTGCTTCAAGAACGGCATCCTGCCGATCAAGGTAACGCCCGAGCAGCTGGAAGCTCTGTTCGACGACGCCTCGCGCGGCGCCAATGCCGTTGTCACGGTGGATCTTGAGAACCAGACCATCACCGGGCCGGACGGTGGCCAGATCAGCTTTGAGGTCGACGCCTTCCGCAAGCACTGCCTGCTGAACGGGCTCGACGATATCGGCCTCACCCAGGCGAAGGCTGACAAGATCAAGTCCTTCGAGAGCCAGCTCGCCGAGGAACGCCCCTGGGCGTGAGCCGTGCGGGCGTGGGGTGTGGCGTCGTCAATCGGCCGCGCCTCTTGTGAGAGAAAGGGAGCGGACATGACCCGTCGCCTCATCTCCTCCGGCTCGCGGTTCGAGGCGGAGGGCGGCTATTCGCGCGCGGTGGTCGACGGGGCCGATATCTTCGTCTCCGGCACCACGGGCTATGACTACGCGACGATGACCCTGCCCGAGGATGTCGGCGCGCAGGCCCATGCCTGTTTCCGCAACATCGCCGCGGCGCTGGCGGAAGCGGGGGCCAGCCTCGATGACGTGGTGCGGGTCCACTACATCGTGACCCGGGCGGACTATGCCGATGTCCTGTTTCCCATCTTCGGACAGTACTTCGCCAAGGCCCGGCCGGCCGCGACGCTTATCGTCGCCGGCCTTCTCGTGCCGGAAATGAAGATCGAGATCGAGGTGACGGCGAGGCGCCGCACCTAGGGGCACGGTCGGCGCGCGGCGGGCGCGATCAATTTCGGCCTTTACAGCGCGCCATTCCGGGAGTGGAATCGTTCAAAATATAAAGGACGTTCCGGGAGACGCCCAATGTGCCACATCTTCGCCGGTCAGGCGCCTGATACCTATGAGGGCCAGACGCGCTCCGTGCGCATCGGCGGTCATTCCACCTCGATTCGCCTCGAAGCCGCGTTCTGGACCGTGCTGGAAGAGGTCGCCGCCCATCAGGGCATGAGCCTGGGCAAGTTCGTCACCAAGCTGCATGACGAGGTGCTGGAACTGCACGGCGAGGTGCGCAATTTCGCCTCGCTGCTGCGTTGCTCCTGTCTGATCTTTCTTACCGAAGTGCGCCCCGCCGCGGCGGGCCCGATGCCGATGAGCGCGGCGACGGTGCATGAGCGCTATCTGTGCGAGGGCGCGCGGCTTCGGCTGGAGGCGGCCGAATAACGCCGCCGCGCCGCGCCGGCCCCGGCGCAAAGCACATCGTGGTGATGTGCTAGCAGCCTACCACCACCCGCCTTCCACGCGGCCTAGCATCCCTGACCAGTGGCGGATTCCCGCCCTGTCTGGGGTCCTGGTCCGGAGGAACAGGTGGCGAAGGCCATACATTCGATGATCCGCGTTCTCGACGAGGCGCGCTCGACCGACTTCTACGTGAAGGCGTTCGGGCTCGCGATCGCGGACCGCTTTCCGTTCGACGGTTTCACGCTCGTCTATCTGCGCAGTCCTGACGCTGATTTCGAGCTCGAGCTCACCATCAACCACGACCGTACCGAGCCCTACCAGCTCGGAGACGGCTATGGGCACATGGCTTTCGTGGTGGATGATCTCGGCGCCGAGCATGCCCGCTTCGAGCAACTCGGGCTCAATCCGACACCGGTGAAGGAGTTCTTCCGCGAGGGAACGCTGCTCGCGAAGTTCTTCTTCGTCACAGATCCGGACGGATACAAAATCGAAGTCTTGCAGAAGCACGGGCGGTACAAATAACGCCAACATGAAGATCTGCGCCAACAGATCAACAAGACGAAGAACAAGCAGGAGGAAGCTATGACGACACTGATAGACCGGCGCGGACCCTCGCGCCGGACCCTGCTGGGGATGGTGGGTGCCACCGGCGCACTCATGATTTCGGGGCTTGCGGTCATCAATCCGCGTGAGGCCTGGGGACTGGAAGTTACCAATCTGAAGCCGGAGACGATGCGCACGCTCATCGTCATGGCCCGCGACGTCTATCCCCACGACAAGGTCTCAGACCGTTTCTACGCCATCGCGATGAAGCCCTATGAGACCGGCGCGGGCACTGATCCGGCGATGAAGACGCTGGTGGAGGAGGGCGTGATCACCCTCGACACCCTGGCGAAGGCCCGGCACGGCGTGCCCTATGCCGATATCGGCTGGGAGGAGCAGCGCACCGCGCTGCTGCGCGAGATCGAGGACAGTGCCTTCTTCCAGAAGGTGCGCGGTGGGCTGGTTGTGGGGCTCTACAACCAGGAGGAGATCTGGCCGATCTTTGGCTATGAGGGCTCCTCGGCCGACAAGGGCGGTTACATCGACCGCGGCTTCAACGACATCACCTGGCTCTGAGCGGAGGACGCACCCATGTCAGCACCCTTCGATCTCAACGACGATTCCGTGGTCGTCATCGTCGGCTCCGGCGCCGGTGGCGGCACGCTGGGTACCGAGCTCGCCCTCAAGGGCGTCAAGGTCGTGATTCTCGAGGCCGGCCAGCGCCACGAGATGGAAGACTTCATCAACAACGAGTGGGACAGCTTCGCCCAGCTCGCCTGGACCGATATGCGCACCACCTCCGGCTCATGGCGGGTGCACAAGAACTTCCCGAATCTGCCGGCCTGGATCGTCAAGGCGGTGGGCGGCTCGTCCGTGCACTGGGCCGGCGCCTCGCTGCGCCTGCAGGAGCACGAGTTCAAGACCCACACGACCTATGGCGGCCTCGAAGGCGCCAATCTGCTGGACTGGCCGATCACGCTCAAGGAGCTGGAGCCCTGGTACGCCAAGGCCGAGGACCGGATGGGCGTGACGCGCACCAACGGCATTCCCGGCCTGCCGGGCAACAACAACTTCAAGGTGTTCGAGGCCGGCGCCAAGAAGATCGGCTACAAGGAAGTCTCGACCGGCCGCATGGCGATCAACAGCGAACCGCGCCATGACCGCGGTGCCTGCCAGCAGATCGGGTTCTGCTTCCAGGGCTGCAAGTCGGGGGCGAAATGGTCGACGCTGATCGCCGAGATTCCGCGCGGCGAGGAGACCGGAAATCTCGAGGTGCGCCCGCAATCCATGGTGCTCAAGATCGAGCACGACAAGACCGGCAAGGCCACCGCCGTCGTCTATGTCGACAAGGACGGCAAGCAGCAGCGCCAGAAGGCCCGCATCGTCGCGGTGGCCGGCAACTCGATCGAGAGCCCGCGCCTGCTTCTCAATTCGGCGAGCAGCATGTTCCCGGACGGGTTGGCCAACTCCTCGGGGCAGGTGGGGCGTAACTACATGCGTCACATGACCGGCTCGGTCTACGGCATCTTCGAGCAGCCGGTGCACATGTATCGCGGCACCACCATGGCCGGCATCGTGCGCGACGAGGCCGGGTTCGACACCAAGCGCGGCTTTGTCGGCGGCTACGAGATGGAGACGCTCTCGCTCGGCCTGCCCTTCATGGCCGCCTTCCTCGATCCCGGCGCCTGGGGACGATCCTTCACCTCCGCCATGGATGGCTATGTGAACATGGCCGGCCTCTGGATCGTGGGCGAGGACATGCCGCAGGAGACCAACCGCGTCACCCTCAATACCGACATCAAGGACAAGAACGGGCTGCCGGTCGCTGACGTGCATTTCGACGACCATCCCAATGATATCGCCATGCGCAACCACGCCTATCAGCAGGGTTCGGCGATGTATCAATCGGTCGGCGCGGTGCGCACCATGCCGACGCCGCCCTATCCCTCGACGCATAATCTGGGCACCAACCGGATGAGCGAGAAGCCGCGGGACGGCGTCGTCAACAAGCACGGGCAGACCCACGACATTCCCAACCTGTTCATCGCCGACGGCAGCCAGTTCACCACCGGCGGCGCGGAAAACCCGACGCTGACCATCGTGGCGCTGGCGCTCCGGCAGGCCGACTTCATCGCCAGCGAGATGTCGAAGAAGACGATCTGAGCCCCCACGCCCACGCGTGCGTCGCCGCCGGCGTCCGAGCGCCGGCGGCGTTGTTTTGTGAGCGCTGGCGAGCGTCCCGCTTGCCAGCATCGGCGCCAGCCTTTAGCACTCGCTCGCCCACTGCTCTGACGAGTTCCCCAACAGGTGCAAACGAGGAAATCCATGGCGACCCACAAGCTGCTTCTTCTGCCCGGTGATGGCATCGGCCCCGAGGTCATGGCCGAGGTGAAGAAGGTCGTTGGCTGGCTCGATTCGCACGGTTTCGCCTCGTTCTCGATCGAGGAGGATCTCGTCGGCGGCGCTGCCTATGACGAATATGGCGTGCCGATCACCGACGAAGCCATGGCCCGGGCATTCAATGCCGACGCCATTCTGCTGGGTGCGGTTGGCGGCACCAAATGGGCCAATGTGGCCTTCGAGGTGCGTCCCGAGGCCGGTCTGCTGCGGCTGCGCAAGGATCTGCAGCTTTTCGCCAATCTGCGCCCGGCCATGTGTTACCCCGCCCTCGCGGATGCCTCCAGCCTCAAGCGTGACCTGGTCGAGGGGCTCGACGTGCTGATCGTGCGCGAGCTGACCGGCGGTGTCTATTTCGGCGAGCCCAAGACCATCACCGATATCGCCGATGGCCAGAAGCGCGCGGTGGACACCCAGGTCTACGAATCCTACGAGATCGAGCGCATCGCCCGCGTGGCTTTCGAGCTCGCCCGCACCCGCAGCAACCGGGTCGTTTCCACCGAGAAGCACAACGTCATGAAGACCGGCGTGCTGTGGAAGCAGGTGGTAAGCGAAGTGCACGGCTCGGAATATGGCGACGTGGCGCTTGAGCACCAGCTCGCCGATTCCTGCGGCATGCAGCTCGTGCGCAATCCCAAGCAGTTCGACGTCATCGTCACCGATAACCTGTTCGGCGACATCCTCTCCGACGTCGCGGCGATGCTCACCGGCTCTCTTGGCATGTTGCCCTCGGCGTCGCTGGGCGGCGTGGAGGAAATCTCCGGCCGCCGCCGGGCGCTTTACGAGCCCGTGCATGGCGCGGCGCCGGACATCGCCGGCAAGGGCATTGCCAACCCCATCGCCATGATCGGCTCGCTGGCGATGGCGCTGCGCTATTCCTTCGGCCTCGGCGAAGCCGCCGACAAGCTTGAGGCGGCCATCTCCGGCGTGCTGGCCGATGGCTACCGCACGGCGGACATCTATTCAGACGGCATGAAGAAGATCGGTACGTCCGAGATGGGCGATGCCATTCTTGCGGAGCTTGGCAAGGCGGCCTGAGCCGCGTCCGGGCGGTCCGCCCAGATTCTTCGATACGAAAAAGCCCGGCGCGAGCCGGGCTTTTTTGTTGGGGGCGTCCGCAACCAGACTAGCGACCCGCGCCTCGCCGGGCGCAGCCTCGCTCAGTAGTTCGGCAGGTAGAACTCGGTCGGCAGCGGATAGCGGCTGCCGGTGATCCCGCCGCTGCCGCCATACTCGGGGTAGCGCGGCTGGATGGCGCGGACATAGTTCAGGTAGCGGGAGGTGCCGGGCTTCACCACCGTGCCGGGATCGAGGAACGAGCGCGGCGGCTGCTTGCGGATGATGATGCGGGTCTCCTGCGCCTCCGCCGGTGCGGTGGCGATGAAGGCAGCGCCGGCGATCAGACCGGCAAGGATGAGAGGAGCGGCACGCATATTCACCTCCTGAGACGCCAGCTGCACACGACGCGCGCTTACGTCACGATAAGAATGGGCGCAACTTACCGTTCCGTCGAGATGAGGAAAGCCCTAATTGCGCCTTTCTGCGACGAAGCGTGCTGCTTCTGCCAGAAGTGTGGCCGCGCTGCCGAATCCTTCGAGCACCTTTTCGGCTTCGGCCACCAGCCGTGCGAGCTCGGTCCGCGCTCCTTCGATGCCGAGCGAATCGATCAGCGTGGCCTTGCCGGCCGCTGCATCCTTGCCCACGCGCTTGCCGACCGTTCCGGCATCGCCCTCGACATCGAGCAGATCATCGGCGATCTGGAAGGCCCGGCCGACCGCATGGGAATAGATGCCGAGGCAGCGGCGCTGCTCGGGGCTCGCCGCGCCCAGCAGGGCGCCGCCGGCGCAGGCGAAGTCCAGTAGCGCCCCGGTCTTCATCGCCTGAAGGCGTTCGATCTCGGCGGCGGCGAGAGCGGGGCGGGCGCCGCTTTCGAAACGGCCCTCGGCAGCCAGATCCAGCATCTGCCCACCGACCATGCCGGTGCCGCCTGACGCGCGCGCCAGGCCGGCGACAAGCGCGATGCGGATGGCGGGAGAGGGGCTGGTCTCCTCGCGCGCCAGAATGTCGAAGGCGAGGGTGAGAAGCGCGTCGCCCGCCAGAATGGCGGTGGCCTCGTCGAAGGCCCGGTGCACGGTGGGCTGGCCGCGTCGCAGATCGTCATCGTCCATGGCGGGCAGGTCATCATGGACCAGCGAATAACAGTGGACGCATTCCAGCGCCGCGGCGGCGGGCAGGGCCTGGTCCCGTGACACGCCGAACAGCGCCGCCGATTCGATGAGCAGGAAGGGGCGCAGCCGCTTGCCGCCCGCCAGCGCCGCATGACGCATGGCCGCGGCGAGGCGGGCGCTCAGCGGCGCGTTCTCGGTAATGGCGCGGTCGAGATAGGCGGCGACAGCGTCAGCGGTCTCGCCAAGGGCGCGGAGCAGGTCGTCGGAACGGCAGGTCATTCTATGTGCTCTCAAGGGGCGATAGTCTGGTGCCTCGGCCGGGCGAGAGCGTCAAGCCGCCAGCGGGGCGCTGAACCATAGTTGAGCGTATCCCCTTGGTCGAATGCGCGCTTGCCACTAGGTAAGCAGACGGGCTGAAGGGGGCGGCATGCGCGTTATCTGGGCGTGGCTATGGAAAGGGGCGCTGATCATCGTCGCAGCGCCGCTTGTGCTCGGGCTGCTCTACAATGTCGTTTCGCCGGTCTCGACGCTGATGCTGGCGCGCTGGGCGAGCGCGCAGCCGGTGGTGCGCGACTGGCGTCCGATCGAGGATATCGCCCCCGCGCTGGTGCGAAGCGTGCTGGCCTCGGAGGATGCACGCTTCTGCTCGCATGCCGGCGTCGACCTCGTCGAACTCCAGCAGGTGCTGGACGAAAGCGATGGCCTCGATGCGCCGCGCGGGGCGTCCACCATCACCATGCAGCTGGCCAAGAACCTGTTTCTCTGGAATGGGCGCAGCGTCATCCGCAAGGGGCTGGAGATACCGCTGGCCCTTTATGTGAACCTTGTGATGTCCAAGCGCCGCCAACTGGAGATCTACCTGAACATCGCGGAATGGGGCCCGACCGGCGAGTTCGGCGCGGAAGCGGCGGCGCAGCACGCCTTCCGGCGCGGGGCAGGGGAGCTGAGTGGGCGGCAGGCAGCGCTGCTTGCCGTGACCCTGCCCAACCCGTTTCGCCGCAATCCGGCCAAGCCGGGGCCCGGACTGAGCCGCCTCGCGGGCAATCTTCAGGCCCGCCTGCCGCGCGAGGGGGCGGAATTGACCGCCTGTCTCGACCTCGCCCGGTAGCGGCGGGCCGGCCCATTGAGGGGGCGTGCGGCGGGCCTACCCGCACGAAGTGACAAAGAGCGGCCGGCATATGCGGCGTGCCCCTTTGATTCACGCGCGTGAGTCTGTATAAGCCGCCACTCGAATTACGCAGGATCCGGCGCCGGCCCGCCCCATGGGAGCGCGAGTCTTGCCGGCAGAGGAGTAGACTATGGCCGTTCCGAAGAAGAAAACCAGCCCGTCCCGTCGTGGCATGCGCCGCTCCGCCGACGCGCTCGCCAAGCCGACCTACATCGAGGACAAGGATTCGGGCGAGCTGCGCCGTCCGCACCACCTCGACCTGAAGACCGGCATGTACAAGGGCCGCCAGGTCCTCAAGGTCAAGGCCGAGGCCTGATCCCCGCGCGCGGGTTTTATTCCGCGCGTTGGTTGGCCATGCATGATATGGAGGCTGGTCTCTTCGAGGAGGCCGGCCTTTTTGCGTTGGCGTCCGTCGAAGTGCGGGCGGCGCGATCTTTGCGCCGAAGCCGGGTTGCTGCGCGATGCGGGGCGCGCAAGATCCGGCTCGGGCGGGCCGCATGCCTTCCGTCCCCGCGGTTTCGCAGGGCGAGCGCGATCGATCGGAATCACGCGGCGAGGAGCATCTCGTTAGCCAAGGTTCATGACTTCTGCCCGGCCGCGCTTATCAGCTCGGTTCAGGGATGGTACAGTTTTCGAAGATAACTCGGGGGACGGCTTTTGTTGCGTATCGGGGGGGTATCGTTGCGACATGTGGGGCCTGCTGCTTGCGGGCAGAGGTCGCGGATCGCTCGCTTGATCGTGGTGCGCGCCAGCGTGATTGTGCTGACCGCCGGTGTTCTCGCCGGCTGTGCCAGCCGCCCCGGTCCCGATGCTCTCACCGCCGTTGAAAACAGCGTGCCCGGCACCAAGGAGCACGTGATCCTTGTGGCGTCCGCGCGCGAGCGCGATCCCAAGCCCGGCATCTTCTACAACGGCGAACGCTCGGAAGAGCTGAGCTTCGCGCGGATTGATGTCAGCGTGCCACCGGCCCACAAGCCCGGAATGGTGGAGTTCACCAAGCAGGGCCAGATACCCGATCCGGCCACCGACATGGTGGTGCGTGATGCCGTCTATCGTGAAACCGATGCGCAGTTCGTCGCCGACCTGAAGACGGAGCTGGCCCGCCGCCCCGTGGGCGACAAGGACGTGTTCATCTTCGTCCATGGCTACAACAACCTGTTTTCCGAGGCGCTGTTCCGTTTCGTGCAGATGGCGGAGGACTCCAAGTCGCCGGCGGTGCCGGTGCTCTTCACCTGGGCCTCGCGCGGGTCGACCGCCGACTATGTCTATGACACCAACAGCGCCACGGCCGCCCGCGACCGGCTGGAGGAGACCATCCGGCTCGCCCTCGCCAGCGGGGCCGAGGAAGTCAGCATTCTCGCCCATTCCATGGGGAACTGGGTGACGGTGGAGGCGCTGCGGCAGATCCAGATTTCCGGCAACAAGCTGCCCCCCTCACGGATGGGGAACATCATCCTCGCCTCGCCGGATATCGATGTCGATGTCTTCAAGACCCAGCTCAAACGTTTCGGCAAGCCGGACAAGCCCTTCATCGTCATCGTTTCGCGGGATGACAAGGCGCTTGGATTCTCCGACTTCATCGCTGGAGGCAAGCCACGCCTTGGCGCCTACACCAACGACGCCGATCTGGTGTCGCTGGGCGCGGTGGTCGTCGACATGACCGACGTGAAGGCAACGGACGGCTTCAACCACGGCAAGTTCGCCCAGCTCGCCGAAATGGCGCCCGAGCTGCGCGGCATGGTCGCGGGCAAGGCGGCGCGCAATGAGGACGAGGTCAATGTCGCGGGGATCCAGTTCCACGGCATCGACAAGTTCAAGTTCTCGTTCCCCAAATTCCTGACGCCCGCCGCCGCGGCGACCGCGCCGCAGCCTGTCGCGCGTGCCCCCAGCACGGTTACTGAACCCGCCGGCATTGCCGCCTCGCAGGAGATGGGCATGGTCGCCGCGGACGCGCCAGTCCAGTAGGCCCGCCCGGCGATCAGCCGGCGCGGTGGAACGGCGCGCGGGGCTGTGAGGGAACAAGGTGAGACGGTTTGGCCAGATCCGAACCTTACCGACTGCGTGATTGGTATGAATCGTGACTGCCGTTCGTTGCTTTCTTCGATATAGGTTCGGTTCATGACGCTCGCGCTTCGCCACATAATCTGGGCGTGCCATGTCTGACCGTAACGAGTCGGAACGTGTTTCGCGCGACGCATCCTCCCCTGAGGCGGTGCTTTCCGAGAGTGCGATCGTCGATATCGTCCGCCAGGTCGAGGGCGTGGCTTATCGCTGGACCCGCGATGACGACCGTATTGCCTGGAGCCCCGGTGCGATAATCTTGCTGGGCCCCGAACGCCTGTCCTGGGCGGGGCTTGGACAGGACTACGAACGCCTGATCGCATCCGGTTCAGGTGCCGGCCGACTGAAGGCGGCGGCCGCCGCCGGGCTCGGAAACGTGTCGCGGTCCGCCCGATTCGAGACCAGCTATTGCCTTGACCTGCCGCCGGGTACCGAACTTGGTCGCCTGTGGGTCGAGGATCGCGGAATCGCGTCCTTCGACGCGGAAGGGTGTCTTTTCCAGGTACAGGGCCTGCTGCGGCGCCTGTCCTCCGGTCGCCCCGTACGCGATGCCGACGCTCCGGGGGCGACAGGCAGCACGTCCGACATTCAGCCCGACCGCCAGCGACTTGCCGGGTTGCTGGAACAGAACCTGGCCCGTGTGTTCAGTGCGGGCGGAGAGTTTGGCTTCGCTCTGGTCGGGATCGACCATCTGAGCCAGCTCAACGATGCCTACGGCTTTCATACCGCCGATGAAGTCATCGACATCATGTTCATGCGGCTGCGCGGCCGGCTGGGGCCGAACGATGAACTGGCGCGCTTCTCGGGCAGCAAGTTCGGGCTGATCCTGCGGGACTGGCCGCGCGAGGGTTTCGGCAGCGCGCTCGGCCGGTTTATCGAATGGGTGAACGCCACGCCGCCGAAAACCAGTGCCGGCGCCGTTGCGGCCTCCGTCACCGCCGGCGGGCTGATCGCGCCGCGCCAGGCCCGCAGCGTCGAGGAGATCTTCGCCCGATCCCAGGATGCGCTGCACAGCGCCCGGACCGGGGCGAGCGGCAGTTTCGAGCTCTATGCACCGGGTTTCGACCGGGCGGCCGAGCGGCGTGCCAACCTGCACTTCGCCAACGACATCATCTCGGCGCTGAACGACCGGCGGGTCCTGCTGGCATTCCAGCCGATCGCCGAGGGGGCGAGCCGGGAAATCACGTTTCACGAATGCCTGGTGAGGATCGCCAGCCGCGAGGGCCGCGTGTTCGACGGCGCGGCGATCATTCCTGCCGCCGACCGGTTCGGGCTGACGCGGCTGCTGGACCGCCGCACGCTTGAGCTGGCACTGGCCACGCTCGTGGACCATCCTGAGCTGGCGCTCTCGGTGAATGTCTCACCCGGCACGATCCATGACGGGGTGTGGCTGTCGCTGGTCGAACAGGCGTCGCGGGCGGGACTGAGCGAGCGGCTGATCATCGAACTGACGGAAAGCGCCACGATCGCCGACATCGAGGTCATGCGCCGGCGGGTGCATTGGCTCCACACCATGGGCTGCCGGGTGGCGATGGACGATTTCGGGGTCGGCTACACCTCGTTCCGCAACCTGCGCCGGCTCGACGTCGACTATCTGAAGATCGATGGCAGCTTCATCTGCACCATGATGCAGTCGGCCGACGACCGCCACTTCGTGCGTTCGCTGCTGGAACTGGCGGGCAATCTGAATATCGAGACGGTCGCCGAGTGGGTGATCGACGAGGAAACCGCCCGGCAACTCGTGGAATGGGGGTGCTCGTTCCTGCAGGGGCAGCTGATCGGGCTGGCCGCGGACAGCCCGCTCGAACGCCCGCTCCCCGCCGGCTGAGCGGCGAGCGGAAATCCGGGCCATTACCGGGCGGGCGACATCGGGCATGACAGAGCTTCGGCCGGTTCCCCAGCGAAGGGCGCCGGTCGAAGTCTTGCTGCCTGTGAGCCCTTATTCCTTGGGAGTGTCGCCCAGCTTGTCGAGACGCCGCTGCATGTCCGCGACCTGACGCTTGAGCTCGTCGAAATCGTCGGTCTTGGCAGGCGCGGGGGAGGCGGGGGTCGCCGCCGTGCCGTCTTCCGCGCGGCCATTGGGCAGGAACATTTTGAAGGTGCGGTCGAAAATTTCCATGTTGCGCCGCACCTGATCTTCCATCACGCCGAAGCCGCCGACGCCGAAGGTCTTGGTGAAATGCTCGCGCATGTTCGCCTGTTCCTTGGTGAAGTTCTCGATCGACATGTCGAGGTAGCGCGGCACAAGCATCTGCATGCTGTCGCCGTAAAGCCGGATGATCTGACGCAGGAAATTGATAGGCAGCAGGTTTTGCCCCTTGCCCTCCTGCTCGAAGATGATCTGCGTCAGCACCGAATGCGTGATGTCTTCCGATGATTTAGCGTCGTAGACGACAAAATCCTCGCCGCTCTTCACCATCTGCGCGAGGTCTTCCAGCGTGACATAGGTGCTGGTGCCCGTGTTGTAGAGGCGGCGGTTCGCATATTTCTTGATGGTGACGGGTTCGTTGGATTTGGCCATTGTGATCCGGTCGCCTTGCTCGTTTCCTCTTGAAAACTCTAAGACGTTTCATTCCGCCCGGCTACTGGATTGTGCGGGTGCAGCAGGATGCAACGCATGCGCGGCACGCCTGCTGGCGATTGTGGGGGGCGGAATATGCACCGCCATTGACATGGATCAGTTGCGCCAACCACGATGGCGGCACATTTCAAGAGCGAACAGCGCGCCTGACGAAAAGCGGCGGGCGCAAGGCTCGACTAGCGGAGGACGTCATTCATGAAAGACGACATCGTCATCGTCGGCGCGGCGCGCACGCCGGTCGGCGCCTTCAACGGCACGCTCTCGTCACTGCCGGCCCATGAGCTGGGCAAGATCGCCATCATGGAGGCGCTGAAGCGCGCGGGCGTCGCGCCCGACGAGGTCAGCGAGACCATCATGGGGCAGATCCTCACCGCCGGTGCGGGCCAGAACCCCGCCCGTCAGGCCTCGGTTCTGGCCGGCATTCCGGTCGAGAGCCCGGCCTGGGGCGTCAACCAGCTCTGCGGCTCGGGCCTGCGCTCGGTCGCGCTCGGCTATCAGGCGCTGATGAACGGAGACAGCGAGATCGTGGTCGCGGGCGGCCAGGAATCGATGAGCCAGGCGCCGCACTGCGCGCATCTGCGCAACGGCACCAAGATGGGCAGCCTTGAGATGGTCGACACCATGATCAAGGACGGCCTCTGGGACGCGTTCAACGGCTACCACATGGGCACGACCGCCGAGAACGTCGCGCGCCAGTGGCAGATCACCCGCGAGCAGCAGGACGAATTCGCCGTGCGCTCCCAGAACAAGGCCGAGGCGGCGCAGAAGGCGGGCCGTTTCGCGAACGAGATCGTCCCCGTCACCATTTCCAGCCGCAAGGGCGACATCATCGTCTCCGAGGACGAATATCCCCGCCACGGCGCCACCATCGAGGGCATGACCAAGCTGCGCCCGGCCTTTTCCAAGGATGGCACGGTCACCGCCGGCAATGCCTCGGGCATCAATGACGGCGCTGCCGCCATCGTGCTGATGACCGCCGCCAAGGCGGCGAGCGGCGGCCGGACCCCGCTGGCGCGGATCGTTTCCTGGGCGCAGGCGGGCGTCGATCCCGCGATCATGGGTTCAGGCCCGATCCCGGCCTCGCGCCGCGCGCTTGAAAAGGCGGGCTGGACGCCGGCCGATCTCGATCTCGTCGAGGCCAACGAGGCCTTCGCCGCGCAGGCCTGTGCGGTGAACAAGGATCTCGGCTGGGATACCTCGAAGGTGAACGTGAATGGCGGTGCCATCGCCATCGGGCACCCGATCGGCGCCTCGGGCGCGCGCATCCTCACCACGCTGCTTTATGAAATGGAGAAGCGCGACGCCAAGAAGGGGCTGGCGACGCTGTGCATCGGCGGCGGCATGGGCATCGCCATGTGTATCGAGCGTAACTGACGCGCCTGCGCGACCGAAACGTGCCGAACACGGCCCCAGTGGCTTGTGGATACATCGCGGCAAGCCGGCATCACCCGGCTTGCCGTTAGGAAACACGACGTACAAACCGTCGTAACTGTCCGGGACGGGACGCCAAAGGGGAAGTGATATGGCTCGGGTTGCTTTGGTCACCGGCGGCACGCGCGGGATCGGTGCTGCTGTCTGCAAGGCGTTGAAGGCCGCCGGCTATCAGGTGGCGGCCAATTACGCAGGAAACGCGGAGGCCGCGGCCGCCTTCACGCAGGAGACGGGAATCCCCACCTTCAAATGGGACGTGTCCGATTTCGAGGCCTGCAAGGCCGGCATTGCCGAGGTCACCGAGAAGCTCGGCCCGATCGAGGTGCTGGTGAACAATGCCGGCATCACCCGTGACGGCATGCTCCACAAGATGTCGCCCGAGCAGTGGTATGGGGTGATCAACACCAACCTCAACTCGGTGTTCAACATGTGCCGCAACGTGATCGAGGGCATGCGCGAGCGCAGTTTCGGGCGCATTGTCACCATCTCCTCGATCAATGGCCAGAAGGGCCAGATGGGCCAGACCAACTATTGCGCCGCCAAGGCCGGCGAGATCGGGTTCACCAAGGCGCTGGCCCAGGAAAACGCGATCAAGGGCGTCACGGTGAATGCGATCTGCCCGGGCTATATCGGCACGGAGATGGTGCGGGCGATGCCGCAGGACGTGCTGGAAAAGCGTGTTCTGCCGCTGATTCCCGTCGGCCGGCTCGGCGAGCCGGAAGAGATCGCGCGCTGCGTCGTGTTCCTGGTGGCCGATGAGTCGGGCTTCATCACGGGCTCGACACTCACCGCCAATGGCGGCCAGTACATGGCGTGAGGCGGTAGGCCCGGGCCGCCGCCTTTCGTCGTCACGAGGCACGCCGGCGCGCGGCGCCGGGCGTCGAGAGTTTGCCGCCTGCCGGCGCGCCTCTCGGGCACGCGCGTGCTCCGTGGCGGGGCGGACGCCTGTTCCTGCCTCTGCCGAACGATGATCAGGGATGCTCTCGGCGTCGAATTGGGCTATGGGGCGCTTCCCACCTGAATGGGCCCGCTCCCGGCCCGTTTGTTCACGCGCCTGCATGCCGAAGTCCCTCATGGCCCTGTCCCGCAACGCTGCCACCCTCACAGGCTCCACCGCCATCCTGCTCTGGGCGACGTTGGCGCTGGCCACCACGGCGACCGGCGCGGTGCCGCCTTTCCTGCTCACCGCGCTCACCTTCGCCATTGGCGGCGGTGTTGGCGTGGCGGCGGGGCTGGCGCGTGGCGTGGGGCTGGGCGTGTTCCGCCAACCATGGCCGGTGTGGCTGCATGGCGTGGGGGGGCTCTTCGGCTATCACTTCTTCTATTTTTCGGCGCTCAAGCTCGCTCCGCCCGCCGAGGCCGGGCTTATCGCCTATCTCTGGCCACTGCTCATCGTGCTGCTCTCGGCCTTCCTGCCGGGGGAGAAGCTGCGGGCCGCGCACGTCGTCGGGGCGTTGATGGGGCTGGCCGGAACCGTGGTCTTGCTCGGCGCACGGGCCGGCGGATTGGGCTTCTCGGCGGACTATATGCCGGGCTACGCCGCCGCCGGGGTCTGCGCCGTGGTGTGGGCCGTCTATTCGGTGGCTTCGCGCCGCTTCCAGAACGTGCCGACCGAAGTCGTCGCCGGCTTCTGTCTGGCCACCGCCGCGCTCTCGGTGCCGTGCCATCTGCTGTTCGAGCCGGCCATCTGGCCGAACGGCGCGCATGAATGGCTTGCGGTCGCCGCGCTCGGGCTCGGCCCGGTGGGCATCGCCTTCTACACCTGGGACATCGGCATGAAGCATGGCGATATTCGCCTGCTCGGCGTGGCCTCCTATGCCGCGCCGGTGCTGTCCACGCTGTTGCTGATCGCTGCCGGCTTCGCACAGGCGAGCTGGTCACTGGCAGCGGCCTGCGCCCTCATCGTCGGCGGCGCGGTGGTGGCGACGCTGCTGGCGCGGCGCTGATCTCAGCCCGGCGACCAGCCGGGCGCGGCAAGTTCGAAGGTGGAAAACTCGAAGCCCGGCGCGACCGTGCAGCCGAACAGAGTCCATTCGCCAAGGCTCTGCGCGGCCTGCCAGGCGTGCCGGGGAACCACGCGCTGGGGTTCCTGGCCCGCGGCGAAGTCGGGGCCGAGCTTCAGCGTCTGGATCGGTCCGGCCGCCTCTTCGGCGATCATCAGGTCCAGCGGCGCGCCCGCGTACCAGTGCCAGACCTCAGCTGAATCGACGCGGTGCCAGTGGCTGCGTTCGCCGGCCGCGAGCAGGAAGTAGATCGCGGTGGACGCCGAGCGTCCATCGGCGGCGCGGTGCGCGTCGCGAAAGGTCTCGCGGTAATGTCCGCCCTCGGGATGGGGCTTAAGTCCCAGCCGGTCGATGATCTCCTGCGCGCTGGCGCTCTTCGCTGCCATCGCTCAGCCCCGGAAGTTGTTCTTGAGGTTGCGCAGTTCCGTGAACACGGCACCGGGGTCGGCGCCGGCCAACCCGATGCGCGCGGCAAGCTCGGGATCGTCCGCCTTCAGAAACGGGTTGGTGGCCTTCTCGGCGCCGATGCTGGTCGGCAGCGTGGGCGTTCCTGCCGCGCGAAGCCCCTCGACTTCTTCGAGACGGGCGGCGAGCGCGGCATTGTCCGGATCGACGCTCATGGCGAAGCGCGCATTGGAAAGCGTGTATTCGTGCCCGCAATACACCGAAATGTCGTCCGGCAATGCGCGCAGGCGCAGCAGCGACTCCCACAATACCGGCGGGGGGCATTCGAACGGGCGGCCGCAGCCCATAACGAACAGGGTGTCACCGCTGAACAGCAGACGCTCGTCCTCGAACAGGAAGACGATATGGCCCTTGGTATGGCCCGGCGTTTCCAGCACCCGCCCGACCAGGCCGCCGACCGCGACCGGATCGCCGTCGACCACGGTGAAATCGAGACCGGCTATGGCGTCGCGTTCCGCCTTCGGGCCGATCACCGTGGCGCCAAACCGCGCCTTGAGTGCCTCGACCCCGGCGGTGTGATCGGCGTGGTGATGGGTGACGAGAATATGGGTCAGGTCCCAGTTCTCGCGCTCCAGGGCCGCGAGAATCGGCGCGACCTCCGGTGCATCGACGACGGCGGTCGCCTCGGTGACGGTGTCGCGCAGCAACACGGCGTAATTGTCGGCGAGACAGGGGATAAGGCGGAGTTCGACCGGCATGTCACTCCTCGATGTCGGTTTTCACGGCAGCGTCGGAACGGTGAATGGGAGGCGCGGCCGTGCCGTATGGCGCCCCCGCGCCTGCCCACCATCCTAGTGCGAGCCGTGCCGGCCTCTCAGCACATTCGCGCGAGAGGCCGAGCTTATCCCAGATATGGGCCTTCCAGACAGGCGTGCGCGCGGCACGCCCGTCAGCGGCATTCCTGCGCGGCGCGGTCGATCGCGGCCGAAACGCCGCTCAGCGAGTAGTTGTCGGTGGTCACGTTGCCGCGGGTCGATGTGCTCTTGAACACCAGATCGCGCCCACGGCGCATGGCGTCGACGAGCTTCGCCTCTTCCGCCACATTGCGCACCCAGGCGCCGCTGTCGCGGGTGTAGAGGTCGAAGGAGGTGCCGCCGATATTGATGTTGGCGTCAGTGCCTTCCTTCATCGGGAAGCCAACCACCACGCTGACCTCGCCCTTCACGTTTTCTGCCGTGCGGGTACTGATAAAGAAGTAGGCCGGGTCGCGATTCAGCCCGGCCGGCAGGCGGCTCTTCGGCTGGGACAGCGCGTAGCAGATCTTCCCGCTGCCGCTCGTGTCCACATAAACGCCCCAGTCCCCAAACTGGCCGACGAGTTTCGGCGCACCTTGAGCGCTCGCGCCTGTCGCGCCCATCAGTGCCAGTGCAATGCCGGCGAGTGCCGCGCGCACGATGCGTCGTGCCATGGTCTCTCTCCCAAGTTGAGTTTTCGCCCCGTGCGGGTCCGATCGATTCCCCATTCAAGCCGCTACAGGGATATCTGTCCGAGCTGCGGCTGTGAACCCTTAGAGCGGTAAACTGACCGCTTTGCCGATCAAATGGCGGCGCGCGGACAGTAAACGGGCCTTATGGTGAACGTACTGTTAACGCTAGGGAATTGCCCAAGCTCCTCAGCGGCACCGGATCCGGTCGAGTGCGCTGCGCGCCGCTTCCCGATGGGCAGGGGTGATGTGCCCGGCGAGCAGGTTCAGCGTCGCCGCAATCACCGCCGCGTCATCCGTGAAGCCGAGGGCCGGAAACAGGTCCGGCACGGCATCCATCGGCAGCAGGAAATAGGCAAGCGCGCCGAACAGCGCGACGCGCACCCGCGACGGGGTGTCGTGGTCCAGCGCGCAGTAATAGGCGGCGGTCGCCTCCTCGGCGAAGGGAAGGCGCGAGGCGCCGGTGCCGAGTTTGCGCCAGAAGCCGTCGCGCACGCGACGTTCATTTTCCTGCGCGCCGTCGGTTTCGCCGTCGAAGGCAAGGGTCTCGTCAAAAGGCGTGGCCATCGTCGTCTCCTTGGCCATCAGATGGTTTGCGGAACGCCCCGACGCAATGGCTGAACCTCACATCAGCGGATAGGCCGCCTCGACACGATAGGGACCGCCACCAACCGAGTCCCGCGACGAGAACAGCACGAAGCGCGAGACGGGAAAGGACGGGCTACGGAAGTAGCCGCGCAGGGCCAGATATTCCGCCACCTGCCGCGGCGCCACGTCGCGCAGCCGCGCCAGCGTCACATGGGGGCGAAAATTGCGCCCTTCCGGCGGCAGGCCGATACGCTTCATCGCCCGCTCATGCTCGGCGTGAAGATCGGTGAGCGCCTCATTCGCCTTCACGGCGGCGAAGATGGCACGCGGCTTGTGATTGCCGAACTGGTCGACACCGGCGAGGGTGAGATCGAAGCTGAAATGATCGATCTCGTCGAGCGCGGCGGCCGCGTCGCGGGCTACCGTGTGGTCGACATCGCCGATAAAGCGCAGCGTGACGTGATAGAAGTCTGGACTGATCCAGCGCGCGCCGGGCAGGCCGCCACGGAGCATCGACAGACCCTCTGCGATGTCGGCTGGAATTTCGAGGGCGGTGAAGAGCCGCGGCATAACCCCCTCCTTGCCATTTCCGGATCGGAAATATGTGTGAATTGATACGGATTCGCCCGCTCAGGCAAAGCGGAAAGTTCGGCGATGCAGCGACACCGTACGAGGCGTGTAACGCTGGCGCGCCGGCTGACGGGCGATTGCCGAATCTATATGGTGGACCTTGATGAGCGAATCGACACCGGAAACTGAAATCGTCACCCCCGCCGAAACGCCGGCGGGCCCAGTCGCGTTCGCGGCCATTTCCTCGCTATACCGGTATCCGGTCAAGGGCCTGACGCCCGAGCGGCTCGAGGTCGTCGATCTGGAGGCGGGCAAATACTTCCCCGGCGACAGGCTCTACGCGATCGAGAACGGCCCGTCCGGCTTCATGCCGGAGGCGCCGGCGTTCCAGCCCAAGATCAAGTTCCTGATGCTGATGCGCAACGAGCGCCTTGCCGCGCTCAATGCGCGGTTCGATGACGCCACGCACGAACTTGTCATCATGCATGAGGGCACGGAGGCCGTGCGCGGCCGGCTCGATACCGAAGCCGGGCGCGTGGCGATCGAGGCCTTCTTCCAGCGCTATTCACGCTATGAGCTGCGCGGCGCGCCAAAGGTGCTGGAGGCGCCGCCCCAGTTCCGCTTCGTCGACACCACGGATGGCTATGTCTCGCTGATCAACCTGGCGAGCTGCGCGGCGCTTGGCGAGATCATCGGTGCGCCGGTCGATCCGCTGCGCTTCCGGGCCAATCTGTATCTCGATGGCATGGAGCCGTGGGAGGAGTTCGACCTCGTCGGCCACACGATCGAGGTCGGCAACCACGTTCGCCTGAAAGTGACGAAGCGCATCTTCCGCTGCGCCGCCACCAATGTGGATCCATCCACCGCCCGACGCGACATGGACGTGCCCGGCACGCTGATGCGCACATTCGGCCATACCGATTGTGGGATCTTCGCCGAGATCGAGCAGGGTGGCCTGATCGCGCAGGGCGACGAGGTTCGCCTTAGGCTGTGACCGGTTGCCGGTAGCCCGCGAGGCCTTCCACGGACAAAGAAAAAGGCCCGGCTGAGCCGGGCCTTTTATTTATCTCACCACGACCCTGCGCGGAAACACTCCCGCGCGCCGCGTCACTCGCCCGCTTCCGCCGGCTCATTGGTTGCCGTCGGCTCGGCGGCGTCACCTTCCGCGCGGCGATACCGACGACGGCGCGGGCGCGGCGTACGGGCGGCGTCGTCAGCGTCCTCGGACGTCACCGCAGCGGGCGTGGCTTCCACAGGAGCCGCTTCGGCGGCGGCAGCCGCCGCCTTGGCGCCACGGGCCGCCGATTTGCGCGGCGCTGCCTTGGGCGGCGCCGGCTCGGCGACAGTCTTGGTCACCGGCTCGACGTCATCGGACGCCGCGAGCGGGGCGGGGGTGCCGCTAACCGGGCTGATGCCCGTGCTCTGGGTGATGAAGGCGGGCAGGCCGATCTCGGATTCGACCTCGGGGCCGAGCCGGGGCTGCGGCTGCTGGGCCGGATCGCGATAGTTCTCGCCGCTGCTCTCGCGCGGGCTGCCGCTTTCGCGCTGTTCGCGATAGGGGCGGTTGTCCCGGTTTTCGCGATTGTCCCGGTTCCAACGGCCTTCGCGGTGCTCGCCAGCCTCGCGGGGCGCGCGCTCTTCACGCGGCCGGTCGTCACGAGGGCGGTCATCGCGGGGACGTTCGTCGCGGTTGCGATCATCGCGCCCGCGATCCTCACGAGGACGCTCGTCGCGAGGGCGGTCGTCGCGTGACCTGTCGTCGCGACCCCGGTCGTTGCCGCGGTCGCGATTGTCGTTGCGCTCACGGTTGTCGCGATTATCGCGGCGGTCGCGGTCACGATAGAAGTCGCGCTGGCCGTCGCGGTTGTTCCCCTCGCGCGGCTGCTGGGACTCGCGCGCCTGGAACATCGGCTGAGCCTCGCCGCCGCCGTCTTCGTTCTCGTCGAAGTCGTCCTCGTCGTCGGAGCGGTTGAAAGGCTGCCCCTGGACGCCGAACTGGGCCTGCGCGGCCGCGATGATGCGGTAATAATGCTCGGCGTGCTGCAGGTAGTTTTCCGCAGCGACATGGTCGCCGGAAGCCTGCGCATCGCGCGTGAGCTGCTGGTATTTCTCGACGATGGTCTGTGCGGTGCCACGCACCTTCACATCGGGGCCGTTCGACTCATAGACACGCGTAAGCGGGTTCTGGCTGCGCCTGTTGTTGTTGCGGCCACGCATACGCTTCTGCTGATTGTTATTTCGCATCTAGCTAGTCTCTGGTGCCGGTACGTCGCCGATGGGAGTATCCCGGATCGGCGCCGTGTACGGGCGGGTCAATCGCCTTAGAGGTTGCCGCTCGCATCTTTTCTGGTCACACCCTGAGACGGGTACATCCTCAAAGATACCGAGACGGCGGAATCGTCGTCCATGTTCGGGCGCGACATCGGGCATTCCTGGCCGTCGGCGCAGGAATGTCCCACAGGCCGCCACCGACCTTTGGACCTCGTTCCATGGGAGCGCACCCTCAAGGATGCTCCGCCGCCGATACACGGCGGCGATCGATTCCGGTCGATGATTACCCGACCAAGAACCCGGCCAGCGCATCATTCGCGCCCGCCGACCCCATGCTTCATCGTGCAACCAAGGCCGCACCGACAAACCTGTGAAGCATTTACCCGTCAAGACACCAGCCGCGCTCACCCAGCGCTTCTGTCAAAGCCAATAGCGATCACTCACAAGAGCGATCAGCGGTCAGCATGTTTGACAGGTGATATCTCGGGTCGATTCCTATAGACGACACTAATCGGTTCGATATCGCCTTCCAAGCCCTTTTTTGCCGCACTGCCCATAAACTCAAGGCTTACGGGTCACAAGCGCGCGTGCGATGCCGGCGAGATCGCGGTGGGCGGGGCCGATAGGGGGCAGGCCACGCGCCGTCAGCAGGGCGGCAACGGCGTCCTGCTGCCCGATTCCCAGCTCAAGAATCGCGTGCCCTCCCGGCGCGAGAAGGTCGGGCAGGGCGTCGGCGATGGCGCGGTAGGCGATCAGGCCATCCGGGCCGCCATCCAGCGCGAGGAGCGGGTCGTGGACCCGAACCTCGATGTCGAGCCTGTCGATCTCGTCGGAGACGATATAGGGCGGATTGGACACGACGAGATCGAAGCGGGCGTCCAGCGCCTCGGCCCAGCGTCCCACCATCACCGCCCACCGGTTTCCCAATGGGGCCCGTGCGAGATTGTCGCGCGCCTGCCGCGCCGCACCTTCGCTGAGGTCGACACCAATGCCGGAAGCGTTCGGCCACTCCATCAGCAGCGCGGCGAGGATCGCGCCGGAACCCGTGCCAAGGTCGAGGACACGAAGCGGCGTCGCGCGGTCCGGATAGATCTCCAGCGCCGCCTCGACCAGCGTCTCGGTTTCGGGGCGCGGTACCAGCGTCTCGGGGGACAGGGCGAAGTCGAGGCTCCAGAACTCGCGCCGGCCGCTCAGCCGCGCCATCGGCTCGCCGGCGAGGCGGCGGTCGGTCCAGGCGCTGACGCGTTCGGCCTCGCCAGCGTCGACGGCGTGCTCGGCGCGGGCGATGAGATCGAGATCGGAAAGATGGAGGGCGGCGCGGACGAGGAGGCGCGCCTCACGCTCGGCATTTTCAAGGCCGGCGGCCGCGAGACGACGGGTCGTTGCGCGCACCAGCTCGGCGCGGCTGGTCACCGTTCGCCCCAGCCGGCGGATTCAGCCTCCGCGAGCAGGGCCGCCTGATACTCGGTGGTCAGCGCATCGACGAGATCGCCGAGCCCGTCGCCGGCGAGAATCTCGGGCAGCTTGTGCAGCGTGAGGCCGATGCGGTGATCGGTCACGCGGCCCTGGGGGAAATTATAGGTGCGAATGCGCTCGGAACGGTCGCCGGACCCGACCTGCACCTTGCGCTCGCTGGCGCGCGCACTGTCGCGCTTCTCGCGCTCGGCCTCGTAGAGCCGGGCGCGCAGCATCGCCATGGCGCGGGCCTTGTTCTTGTGCTGGGAGCGCTCGTCCTGCACCGCCACCACCACGCCGGTGGGCAGATGGGTGATGCGCACCGCGCTCTCGGTCTTGTTGACGTGCTGGCCGCCGGCCCCCGACGCGCGGAACACGTCGATGCGCAGATCGCCTTCATTGATGTCGATGTCGACCTCCTCCACCTCCGGCAGCACCGCAACGGTGGCGGCGGAGGTGTGGATGCGGCCCGAGCCTTCCGTCTCCGGCACGCGCTGAACGCGGTGAACGCCGGATTCGAACTTCAGCCGCGCATAGGCGCCGCGCCCATGCAGCGCGGCGACGACTTCCTTGAAGCCGCCCGCGGCGCCCTCGGTAAGCGAGAGAACCTCGACGGTCCAGGAATTCAGGGCGGCGAAGCGCTCATACATGCGGAACAGGTCACCGGCGAACAGAGCCGCCTCGTCCCCGCCGGTGCCCGCGCGTACTTCAAGGATGACGCCGCGCTCGTCCATGGCGTCCTTGGGCAGAAGGGCGAGACGCACGTGGTGGGAGAGCGTGTCGACGCGCTCTTCCAGCTGCTCGGCTTCCTCCGCGGCGAGCGCCGCCATGTCCCGGTCGCCTGTCGAATCCTCGGCAAGTGCCCGGGCATCCGTCAGCTCGCGCTGCGCCGCGCGCAGTGCCTTGACGCTGGAGACGATCGGCGAAAGGTCGGAGAATTCGCGCGACAGCCGGACGAAGGTCTCGGCGTCCGGCGTGCCGGAAAGGGCGTGCTCAAGCTCCGCATGACGGGCGAGAAGCTGGTCGAGCCTGGCGTCGGGCAGTTCAGTCACGGCGATCACCGGTTGTCACAGCGGCAGGCCGTTCTTTTCGGCAAAGGCCTTGAGCAGCGGGCGCAATGTCAGCGGCTCGTCGGCGCTCTCCAGAAGCGGCGCGACCAGCGCCGACAGGGCGCCGAGATCAAGCTGAAGCAGCATTGCCTTCACCGGGCCGTACGAGGCCGGCGAGAGCGACAGCTTGCGATAGCCGATGGCCATCAGCGCCAGCGCTTCGAGCGGGCGCGAGGCCAGCTCGCCGCACAGCGTCACCTGCTTGCCGAACGCGGACGCCTTGTCGGCAATGAGCTTGAGCGCGCGCAGCGAGGGCGGCGCCAGCGGATCGAAGCGGTCGGCAACGCGCGGATTGCCCCGGTCGGCCGCGTAGAGGAACTGTACAAGGTCGTTCGAGCCGACCGAGGCGAAGTCCACGCGCGAGAACAGCTGGTCGAGCTGGAACAGCAGGGCGGGCACTTCCAGCATCACGCCGATCAGCACCCGATCGGGCAGGCCATGGCCATGGCGGCGTAGATGGGTCAGCTCGCGCTCCACGATGTGGCGGGCGCGGTCGAATTCCTCGACGGCCGAGACCATGGGGAAGATGAGGCGCAGCTCGCGCCCGGTCGCGGCGCGCAACAGCGCACGGATCTGACTGCGCAGCAGGCCGGGACGGTCGAGGCCGAGGCGGATGGCGCGCCAGCCGAGCGCCGGGTTCTCCTCCTCGATCGCCCGCATATAGGGCAGCACCTTGTCGCCGCCGATGTCGAGCGTGCGGAATACCACGGGCCGGTCCGCCGCTGCGTCCAGCACCGAGCGATAGAGCTTGAGCTGCTCATTGGTACGTGGGAACGCCGAGGCGATCATGAACTGGAGTTCGGTGCGGAACAGGCCGATGCCGGCCGCGCCGGTCTCGTCGATATGCGGCAGGTCGACCAGCAGGCCGGCGTTCAGGTGCAGCTCGATTTCCACACCATCGCGGGTGACATTCGGCACGTCGCGCAGGGCGGCATACTGCTCCAGCCGCTTGGCGCGGAAGCGGACCTTGTCGACATAGGCCAGTTCGACGTCGCCGGGCGGGCGCACATGCACCTCGCCGCTGACGCCGTCAACGATAATGGAATCGCCCGCATCGACCTGGCCGACAATGTTCTCGATGTGGCCGACGGCGGCGATGCCGAGCGCGCGGGCCACGATGGTGAGGTGGCTCGTCGCCGCGCCTTCTTCCAGCACCAGGCCGCGAATCCGGGTGCGGTCATAGTCCAGCAGCGCGGCCGGGCTCATGTTGCGGGCGACGATGATGGCGTTCTCGGGCAGCGGCTCGTGCTCCGGGCCCCCGGCGCGCCCGGTAAGCTGGCGTAGCAGGCGGTTCGCCAGATCGTCGAGATCGTGCATGCGCTCGCGCAGATAGGGATCGGTCATGCGCAGCATGCGCGCACGCGTGTCCGACTGGACGCGCTCGACCGAGCCCTCCGCGGTGAGGCCGGTAAGGACCGCCTCGCGCATGCGGGCGATCCAGCCGCGGTCATGGGCGAACATGCGGTAGGCTTCGAGAATCTCGCGGTGCTCGCCGACGCGGGCCACGCCCTCGTCCTCAAGCATGGTGTCGATCGACGCCCGCAAGGTGTCGATCGCGGCGTCGAGCCGTTTCAGTTCGGCCGGGAGGTCGTCGGCAATGACCTTGGTGACCTCGATGCGCGGTTCGTGCAGCACCACGTGGCCGAGACCGATGCCGTCGGACAGCGCCAGCCCCGACAGGTGGAGCGGGCGGCGGGCGGCCGGCTCGGCGCCGGGCAGGGCCATCGCGGTCAGCTCGCCCGAGGCGATGATCTCGGCCAGCACCATGGCGGTGGTCTGCAGCGCCTCGATCTCTTCTTCGGTGTAGGTGCGGTGGGCGCGGTTCTGCACCACCAGCACGCCGAGCGTGTTGCCCGCCCGCAGGATCGGCACGCCGAGGAAGGAATGGTAGATCTCTTCGCCTGTTTCCGGGCGGTACGAATAGGCGGGGTGGGCCTGCGCGTTCGACAGGCTGATCGGCTCCGCCTCGCGCGCCACCGTGCCGACGAGGCCCTCGTCGATGCGCATGACCGTGAGATGGACCGCGGTGCGGTTCAGACCCTCGGTGGCATAGAGCTCAAGGGTGCCGTCCACACGCAGCACATAGACCGAGCAGACCTCGGCGACCATGTTCGCCGCGATCAGAACCACGATCTTGTCGAGGCGGTCCTGCGCGCTGACCGGCTCCGCCATGACCTCGCGGAGTCGCCTCAATAGCACGCGCGGGCCGCCGAGCGCGCCACGCATGGGCTGTCCTCGGTTTCCGGGAGCCGCAGCCCGGAGCAATCATTATCTAGGCGCGGTCCCGCCGCGCCACAGTGCCCAAACCCCGTGCCGGGGGTTCAGGCATCGAGCCCGTATACCGAATGGAGTGTTCGAACGGCAAGCTCGGTATAGGCGGCGTCGATCAGCACGGAGATCTTGATCTCGGAGGTCGAGATCGCGCGAATGTTGATACCGCGCTCCGAAAGCGCCTTGAACGCGCGGGCCGCGACACCCGCATGAGAGCGCATGCCGATGCCGATGATGGAGATCTTCACCACATCGGTGGCGCCTTCAATGCTGCCATAGCCGATGTCCTCGCGCACGCTGGCCAGCGCGGCCTTGGCGCGCTCGAAATCACCCGACGGCACGGTGAAGGTGATGTCGGTGAAGCCTTCGGCCGAGATGTTCTGCACGATCATGTCGACGTTGATGTTGGCGTCGGCGAGCGGCACGAACACATTCGCGGCGATGCCGGGCTTGTCGGGCACGCGGCGGATGCTGACCTGGGCCTCGTCCCGCGCGAAGGCGATGCCGGTGACGACTTCACTCTCCACGATTTCCTCCTCGTCGCAGATCAGGGTGCCGGGCGGGTCGCCGGCGGTCTTGAGTTCCGGGGCGTCCGGATCGGTGAAACTGGAGCGCACGAACGTGCGCACCTTGTGTACCATGGCCATCTCGACCGAGCGCACCTGAAGCACCTTGGCCCCCAGCGAGGCCATCTCCAGCATCTCCTCGAAGGCGATCTTGTCGAGGCGCTTGGCGCGGGGAACGATGCGCGGGTCGGTGGTGTAGACGCCATCGACGTCGGTGTAGATGTCGCAGCGGTCGGCCTTGATGCCGGCGGCGACCGCCACCGCGCTGGTGTCCGAGCCGCCGCGGCCCAGCGTGGCGATCCGCCCGGTCGGCTCGTGAATGCCCTGGAAGCCGGCGATGACGGCGACCTCGCCATGGGCGAAGCGCTTGATGATCTCGTCGCCGTTCACGGAAAGGATGCGCGCCGAGCCGTGGGCGTCATCGGTCGCGATCGGCAGCTGCCAGCCCTGCCAGGAGCGGGCCGGGATGCCGATTTCCTGAAGTGCGATGGCCAGAAGTCCGGACGTCACCTGCTCGCCGGAGGCGACGATGGCATCATACTCGCGCGCATCGTGCAGCAGGGAGGTTTCGCGAACCCAGCCGACCAGTTCATTGGTCTTGCCGGACATGGCGGAAACAACGACCGCCACCTGATTGCCGGCATCGATCTCCCGTTTGACATGTCGCGCGACGTTGCGAATGCGCTCGATGTTGGCGACCGATGTGCCGCCGAACTTCATCACCAGACGTGCCATTGTGGGAAACCGTAACCGTATTCTCATGGAAGGCCGGAAAGGAGAGAGGTGGGCTCCCGGCCGAAAAGGCGCGTATACATATCGGCGTCGCGCCCGGGCCGCAACGGTGCCGCGCGCGGTTGGAACGCTTATCAGATGAGGGGCTCCACCAGGGGGCCCCTTAAGGCCCGATAGCCGGAAGATGACCATGCAGGACACCGCCACCGCTCCCACCACCGTCGATCCCAGCGAGGTCGAGCGTTTCGCCGCACTGGCCGCCGAATGGTGGAACCCGCGTGGCAAGATGCGGGTTCTGCACCGCTTCAACCCGGTTCGACTGGCGTTTCTGCGTGAGCGGCTGGTCACCCATTTCGCGCGCGACCCGAAAGCGATTCGCCCGCTGGAGGGGCTGCGGCTGATTGACATCGGCTGTGGCGGGGGGCTGCTCAGCGAGCCGCTGGCGCGGATGGGGGCGAGCGTGGTCGGCATTGATCCGGCCGAGCGCAACACCCGCATCGCGGCCCTTCACGCGGAGGAAAGCGGCGTGCCGGTGGAGTATCGCGCCACCACGGCCGAGGCGATGGCGGAGGCGGGGGAACGATTCGATGTCGTCCTCGCCATGGAGGTGGTCGAGCATGTGGCCGATGTCAGCCTGTTCATCGAGAGCGCGGCGCGCATGGTGAAGCCGGGCGGGCTGATGGTTGCCGCGACGCTCAACCGCACCAAACGTTCCTTCGCGCTGGCGATCGTGGGCGCCGAATATGTGCTCGGCTGGCTGCCCAGGGGCACGCATGACTGGAGCAAGTTTGTCACCCCCGAGGAATTGCAGGCGGCGATGGAGGCCGGCGGGCTGGCCGTGGTCGAGCGCACCGGCGTGGTGTTCAACCCGCTGGGCGACAGCTGGCGGCTGTCGGGCGACATGTCGGTCAACTACATGATGGTGGCAGATCGCCCGGCCTAGCCGTGCCCATGGTCCGGCCGCCGGACCGGCCGCTGGCCGGACTCGCAAAATTCACCGGCTTGATCCGTCTCAACGCCCTTCCGTTGCCGATCGGTCACACTACATGAGGGTAGTCGGATCGCCGCAACGGGGTCCGGTACGGCGGCCGGGATACGGGCGCCGTCGTCCCTAAGAGCCGTTCGTGCCTCACGAGGGCGGACGGGGGGCCAGGAGGCAGAGACATGAATTTCGAGATCTATACCGAGCGCTCGCGCGGATTCGTCCAGTCCGCCCAGTCGCTTGCGCTTCGCGAAGGCAACCAGCAGTTCACCCCCGAGCATCTGTTGAAGGTGCTTCTGGACGACCCGGAGGGGCTCTGCGCCGGCCTGATCCAGCGTGCGGGTGGTGATCCGCGCATCGTGCTGGCCGACACCGAAGCTGCGCTGAAGAAATTGCCCAAGGTCGCCGGTTCCGGTGCCGGGCAGGTCTATCTGGCCCCCGCTCTGGCGCGCGTGTTCGACGCCGCCGAACAGGCGGCGAAGAAGGCGGGCGACGGCTATGTCACGGTCGAGCGCCTGCTGCTGGCGCTGTCGCTGGAAAAGGACAGCGAGGCCGGCAAGATCCTCCTCAAGGCCGGGGCGACGCCGCAGAAGATCAACACCGCCATCGAGGCGCTTCGAAAGGGCCGCACCGCTGACAGTGCGACCGCCGAGAACGCCTATGACGCCCTCAAGAAATACGCCCGCGACCTCACCGAAGCGGCGCGCGAGGGCAAGCTCGACCCGGTGATCGGACGCGACGAGGAAATCCGCCGCACCATCCAGGTGCTGTCGCGCCGTACCAAGAACAATCCCGTGCTCATCGGTGAGCCGGGCGTGGGCAAGACCGCCATCGTCGAGGGCCTGGCGCTTCGCATCGTGGATGGCGATGTGCCCGAGAGCCTGAAGGACAAGAGCCTGCTGGCGCTCGACATGGGCTCCCTCATCGCCGGCGCGAAGTATCGCGGCGAGTTCGAGGAGCGGCTGAAGAGCGTGCTGTCCGAGGTGCAGGCCGCCGAGGGCGGGATCATCCTGTTCATCGACGAGATGCACACCCTTGTCGGCGCCGGCAAGACCGACGGCGCGATGGACGCCTCCAACCTGCTCAAGCCGGCTCTTGCGCGTGGCGAGCTGCACTGCGTCGGCGCGACCACGCTCGAAGAATACCGCAAGCATGTCGAGAAGGACGCCGCGCTCGCCCGCCGCTTCCAGCCCGTCTTCGTCAGCGAGCCGACGGTGGAGGACACGGTCTCCATCCTGCGCGGCATCAAGGAGAAGTACGAGCTGCACCACGGCGTTCGCATCACCGATTCGGCGCTGGTGGCGGCGGCGACGCTCTCCAATCGCTACATCACCGACCGGTTCCTGCCCGACAAGGCGATCGACCTTGTGGACGAGGCGGCCTCCCGGCTGCGCATGCAGGTCGATTCCAAGCCGGAGGAGCTGGACTCGATCGATCGTGAGATCGTGCGCCTGCGCATTGAGCAGGAAGCACTCAAGAAGGAAGCCGATGCGGGTTCGAAGGATCGGCTGAAGAAGCTGGAGAAGGAACTCGCCAATCTTGAGGAGCAGTCTTCTTCCATCACCTCGCGGTGGAAGGCGGAGAAAGAGAAGCTCGGCGACGCGCAGAAGATCAAGAGCGAGCTTGAGAAGGCCCGCGCTGATCTGGCCATTGCCCAGCGCAGCGGCGAGTACCAGAAGGCGGGCGAACTCGCCTATGGCACCATTCCGGCGCTGGAGAAGAAGCTCGCCACTGTCGAAACGCAGGAACTCGCCGCGGAAGTGAAGGGCGGCTCGATGGTGGAGGAGGCGGTCACGCCCGATCACATCGCCGGTGTCGTCTCGCGCTGGACCGGCGTGCCGGTCGACAGGATGCTGCAGGGCGAGAAGGAAAAGCTGCTGCGCATGGAGGAGGTGCTCGCCTCCCGCGTCATCGGCCAGAAGGAAGCCGTCGAGGCGGTCTCCACAGCGGTGCGCCGCGCGCGCGCCGGGCTTCAGGATCCCAACCGGCCGATCGGCTCGTTCATGTTCCTCGGCCCCACCGGCGTGGGCAAGACCGAGCTGACCAAGGCTCTGGCCTCGTTCATGTTCGACGATGAGACCGCGCTCGTGCGCATCGACATGTCCGAATACATGGAGAAGCACGCGGTTTCCCGGCTCATCGGCGCGCCTCCCGGCTATGTCGGCTACGAGGAGGGCGGTGCGCTGACCGAGGCGGTGCGTCGCCGGCCCTACCAGGTGGTGCTGTTCGACGAGATCGAGAAGGCGCATCCGGACGTGTTCAACGTCCTGCTGCAGGTGCTTGATGACGGGCGCCTGACGGACGGGCAGGGCCGCACGGTCGACTTCCGCAACACGCTGATCATCATGACCTCGAACCTCGGGGCCGAATATCTGGTGGCGCAGAAGGATGGTGAGGATTCGGAAGCCGTGCGGGACGAGGTGATGGGTGTGGTGCGCTCGCACTTCCGCCCGGAATTCCTCAACCGCGTGGACGAGATCGTGCTGTTCCACCGGCTCCGGCGCGAGCAGATGGGTGCGATCGTCGACATCCAGGTCAAGCGTCTCGACAAGCTGCTGGAGGAACGCAAGATCCAGCTCGACATCACCCCCGAGGCGCGCGACTTCATCGCCGAGAAGGGCTACGACCCGGCCTATGGCGCGCGCCCGCTGAAGCGGGTGGTCCAGAAGCTGCTCCAGGATCCGCTGGCCGGTCGCATCCTCGCCGGCACGGTGAAGGATGGCGACGTGGTGGAAGTGCAGCGCGGCAACAACGAGCTGCTGTTCGACACCCGTCCGGGCGCGGTGGAAGAAGCCGCCTGAGCGCGGCCGGGCTCGCCGCCGGCGAGGACAAATGGAAAAAGGCGCCGCGAGAGCGGCGCCTTTTTTGTTGCCGATCGCGCCGGTGCTATGGCGCAGCGGCGTCGGTGAGCCTGAAATCCCGGCTTCAGCTCTTCGCCAGCAGGGCGTCGAGCTCGGGGCGGAAGCTGTCGGAGATTTCCGGGTTGTCCAGCGCGTAGGCGACATTGGCCATCAGGAAGCCCAGCTTCGAACCGCAATCGTAGATCGCGCCGTCGAAGGTCACGCTGAAGAAATCCTGGCTCTGCGCCAGCTTGAGCATGGAATCGGTGAGCTGGATCTCGTTGCCGGCGCCGCGCTCCTGCGTGGCGAGAAGGTCGAAGATCTCCGGCTGCAGGATGTAGCGCCCGGAAATGGCGAGGTTGGACGGCGCGACGTCCTTCTTCGGCTTCTCGACCATGCCGCCGATCTTGTGCACGCCTTCCGCCATCTCCTCGCCGAGCGCGACGATGCCGTACTGCTCGGTCTGTTCGGCGGGGACCTCATAGACCGCGATGTGGTTGCCGCCATCGGTTTTGGCATAGGCCTCGACCATCTGGGCAAGGCAGCCGGTGCCGTTGCGCGGCTTGTGCAGCATGTCCGGCAGCAGCAGCGCGAAGGGCTCATGGCCGATGATGTCGCGCGCGCACCATACCGCGTGGCCAAGGCCGAGCGGAAGCTGCTGGCGGGTGAAGCTGGTCGCGCCGGGACCCATGGTCTCGTGGCGCAGCATTTCCAGCATCTTGGTCTTGCCGCGCTCCTTAAGCGTGTCCTCCAGCTCGTATTGGCGGTCGAAATGATCCTCGATCACACCCTTGTTGCGGCCGGTGACGAAGACGATGTGCTCGATGCCGGCGGCACGGGCTTCGTCGACGACATGCTGAACGACGGGGCGGTCCACCACGGTCAGCATTTCCTTGGGAACCGCCTTGGTGGCGGGAAGGAAGCGGGTGCCGAGGCCGGCAACGGGGAGGATCGCTTTGCGGATTTTTCTGGCCATATGAACGTGATGCCGCTTTCGATTACACAGTTGAAACGTGAGGGGCGCCGAAGTCCTAGCGCCCGAAACTTAACGTCTCCCTCACAGAGAGAACACTGCGGTTAACGCGCAAGCCCCCAAAATGGTGCGTGGGAACCGAAGAAATTTTCCGCGCCGTCCTCATTGGCGGACGATCGACCATGACGTTGGGGAAATATTGTCCATGTTAAGCTAACTGCAACCATGAAGCCTTCCTAATCCGACCTCGGCCTCGCGTTAGGGTATGCGTCATGAGTTTCCGCCCGCTTCCTGGCCGGCGTCTGTCCGGTCGTCCTGCCGGTCAGATGTTGGCTGGTTCCATGCTGGTTTGTCTTGGTCTTGCGGGCTGCGCCTCGCCGGATGATGTTACCGGCTCGCTTGCCGGTCCTTCCACCGTGGCCGCGTCCGCACGCACGGCTGCGCCGGCCCCGAGCCGCCCGGCATCCCGGCCCGCGCCCGCCGCGGCATCCGGCACGTCGACCCATCCCGCGATGACAGACGCCGCCCTCGCGCGTGACGAGCGTAATTTCAGTGCCTGTATCGCCGAAATGGAGCCCAAGGCACGGGCGAAGGGTGTCTCCGCCGCCGCGTTCCGGCGGTACACCGCCGGCCTGACGCCGGATATGAGCATCATGAAGAAGCTGGAGACCCAGCCCGAATTCACCCGCACCGCCGGCGACTATGTGGAGATGCTGGTTTCCGAGACCCGCATCCGCAAGGGACGCGAGGCGATGGCCGAGCATGCCGCCGTGTTCGAAGCGGTTGGCAAGACCTACGGCGTCGACCCTTATGTGGTCGCCGCCATCTGGGGTATCGAAACCAACTATGGCGGCGCGCGCGGTTCCTATCCGGTGCTGCGAGCCACGGGGACGCTGGCCTGTGTCGGCCGCCGCAAGGCCTATTTCCGTGACGAGTTCGTCGCCGCTCTGGGGATCGTCGCCAGGGGCGACATTCCCGAAACCCATCTCAAGGGTTCCTGGGCCGGTGCGTTCGGCCTCACGCAGTTTATGCCCACCGCCTTCCAGCGCGATGCGGTGGACTTCGATAGCGATGGCCATGCCAATGTGGTCGATTCCGTTGCCGACGCGATGGGCTCGACGGCCAACAAGCTGAAGCGCGGTGGCTGGCGGCCGGGTATGAGCTGGGGCTACGAGGTGGTGTTGCCGCGCGGCTTCGACTATCTGCTCGCCGACAAGCACAAGGCCAAGACCATGCGCGACTGGTGGGCGCTTGGGGTGCGCCGTCCTGAAGGCCGGGCGATGCCGCGCGCCAGCGAGACCGCCTATCTGCTCCTGCCCGCCGGCGCCAACGGGCCGGCCTTCCTGATGACCGACAATTTCAAGGCCATCCTGCGCTACAACCCCGCCGACGCCTACGCGCTGGCGATCGGCCATCTGGCTGACCGGATCCGTGGCGGCGACCCCTTCGTGCAGCCCTGGCCCGACGACGTGCGGGCACTCTCGCGCACCGAGCGCACCGAGCTTCAGCGGCGTCTTGCCTCGCGCGGCTATGATGTCGGGCCGGTCGACGGCGTCCTGGGGCAGAGCACCCGCAGCGCCGTGCGCGATTATCAGGTCCGCGTCGGCCTGCTGCCGGACGGCATGGCCACCGGCACCGTACTCGACAGCCTGCGCTCGGATGGCACCTGAGCGCGGGTGAGGCGTAACGCCATAGTGAGCGCCGGGTCTTGAATCAGCCGCGATAATGGTTCACCGCTTCACGGCTGCAATGGGCATTGATAGGCGTAGCATGGCGACAGGGTCCCGGTGGCGATGGATCAGGCGAGGCGCGTTGGCGCTGACGTTGTCCGGCGCGGTGCTGTGCGGCCCCATGCCTGGCAGCCTCTCGTCCGCCCATGCGGAGGACCCGTGGTTCCGTCCGCCCGGCAGTGTCGGGCAGACGCCCGGGCGTGCGGCCCAGCAGTATCGCCCCCCGCGCCAGCAGCAGAACCGGAACCGCCAGACCCAGCAGCGCCAGCCGCCCACGCGCAGCTGGTCGCCATTCCAGCCGCTGATCGACCTGTTCAAGCCGCAGGCTCCGCGCTACGCGGCGCCGAGCCGCCAGCGCGACACCGCGCCCCCACGGGTGGTCCGCAGCACCCCGGTCATCGAGGCGCCCACCGAGCCGCGCGGCACGGTCTACGACACCGCGGAGGCGGCGCGGAAGGACTCCGACGGCTACAGCCAGATCGTATTGGTCATCGGCGATGAATATGCCGCGCCGCTGGCGCAGGGCCTGGCCGATGCCTTCGTGACGGACCGCGAGAGTGTGGCCGTGGTCGGCAAGAGCGAGGCGGGCTCGGGCCTCGGCCCGCAGAGCACGTTCGACTGGAACATCGCCGCACGCCAGCTCGCCGCGACCTCCCAGGCCAATATCGTGGTCGTGTTCGCCGGCATGAACGATCTTCGTCCCATCGACGGGCCGACGGGCAAGGCCGAGCTGTTCGATGAGCGCTGGCTGGACATTTATGGCCGGCGTATCGACGAGTTCCTGCTCAGGCTGAAGCTCTATGGGCGCCCGGTGGTCCTTGTCGGGCTTCCCCCGGTCGAGGACGCGGCAGCCAATGAGCGGAACATGCGGCTCAACGCGCTGCTGAAGGAGCGGGTCGAGCGCGCGGGGCTGATCTATGCCGACGTGATCGACGGTTTCCTCGACGAGGACGGCAAGTTCATGATGTCCGGCCCGGACGTCGACGGCCAACGCCGGCGCCTGCGCGCCGCGGATGGTGTGGGCTTCACCCGTTCGGGTGGGCGCAAGCTTGCCTTCTTTATCGACAAGCAGATCGACCATCTGCTGGTCGATCCCGCCGATCCGGCGGCCGCGGCCCTTAGCGCCGTGGAGGCCCGCCCCTCCATTGTCCTGCTCACGGGCGGCATTTCCGCCGGCTCGCGCGTGCTTGCCGGCGCGCCGGGCGAGGCCTCGCCCTCCCTGTCCCAGGCGCTGCCCCCCTCGGCGGCCGCCGAGGCCTCTTCGGCGACGTCGCCTGCCGGAGAGCCGGAACCGGCCCGCGTTCTGGTCAGCGGTGCGCCGCTGCCGACGGTGACGGGACGCACCGACGATTTCAGCTGGCCGGCAGGTGCGCCGACGCAGCCGGCAACGCCCGCAGGGACGCCGTCGACGGCCGGGGCGACGACCGGCACGCCCGCTCCCACCGCCCCCTGAACCTCACTCAGGCCGCGAGCCAGTCGCGCTCGATCTCCACCACGCGTTCCCAGATCGCGTCAGTATCCGCGACCTCGATCAGGAATACGTCGCGTAGCAGCCGGGCGAATTCCCGCGCATCGGCGATCGGGCGCTCCTCGACGCCGGCGACCGTCACGATCCGCCTTTTGTGGTTGAAGATGCCCTCGGTGCGGCCGGGCGCGTGGCGCTGGAGCACCAGATTGCGCACGAAGGGCGAGCCGGCGTCACGCGTCAGCACGTCGTGAACAGCCTCCAGCGTGGCCTCGTCCTTGTAATCGGGCAGGAAGTCGAAGCTCGGCGCCGCGCCGTGGGGATGGTTGTGGAAGCGCAGCCAGCCGGCATCGGCCTGCGAAATCGAGAACGCGCGGCCGTGCTGCACCACGTTGCCCACCCGCATCGGGAGGGGGGCCAGGATCGCGTCGCCCAGTCCGACCTCGGCGAGATAAGGCTGGTCGAGGTCGACGCGCAGGGTGAGATGATTGCCAATCGCCATGTCGCCCATGTCGGCGCGCCGCACCCCGCCGCACAGCCGGGTGACGCGGTAGCCGAGCCCTGCCAGCGCCGCGCCGAACAGGCCGTTCATTTCGTAGCACCAGCCGCCGCGCCGGCCTTCCACCATCTTGGCGAAGGCGTCGTGCGGCCGGGGACTGATCGGCCACCCCATGAAGGCGTCGATCGCCTCCCAGGTGAAGCTGGTGACATGGGCGTGGTGCAGGGCGATGAGCGTCGGCAGATCGGCGGCGCGGGGGTGCCCGAGGCCGATGCGGGCGAGATAGGCGTCGAGTTCCGCGGGCGTCAGGCGGATTGCTGCGGTATGTGAGACATCGCTCTCATGCGCGATGTCGCCGGCGGTGACGTGGTCGGGGGTGAGCATGGCGGGAATTCCTGAGGGCAAAGAGCCGCCGTCCCGCCCTTGGGGCAGGTCCTTCGGCAGCGGGTTTCGGATCGCGCCGGGATAGGCCGAGGCGCGCGCCGGTGCTTCCTAAATTGTTGCTAAACCGCTGGGCGCCCTTCCTAAGACTGTCCTAATCTACCGGCACGGCAGGCGGGTGGGGCGCAAGGTGGACATCATCGACGACGACATCGCCGGCTTCATCGAGGGCGAGGTCATGACCGTGCTCGCCGGGCGCGACGCCGGCATGGCCGCCACGATCGGTCGGGGCGTGGGTACCGCGCGGGTCGGGCCTGACGCGTTCGAAACGCTGTTCTCGCGGGCGCAGTGGCCGCAGCTGGCACACGATCTCCATTCCGGCGCGCCGCTCGCCATCACCTTTGCCGCACCGAGCGATTATCGCTGCTACCAGATAAAGGCCGTGGTGCTGGAGGCGGGCCCGGCCGACGCGGAAGGGCAGCACCGCGCCGCCCGCTATATGGCCGACATGGCCGCCCGTCTTGCCGGTTTCGGCGTGCCCGCGCGCCCGATTGCGGTGTGGCTGTGCGCGCACGATCTCTGGCGCGTGCGCTACCGGGTGCGGGAGATCTTTACCCAGACGCCCGGCGCGAATGCCGGCCGCAAGGTGTCGGAGCGGGGCTCATGACCATCCGGCTGGCGGACCTGCGCGCCTGCTTCGAGGGTGTCATTCCCTCCCTCATTGCTACGGTGGACCGGCAGGGCATGCCGAACGTGTCCTACCTGTCGCAGGTGCATTTCGTCGACGAGGCCCATGTGGCGCTGTCGAACCAGTTCTTCTCCAAGACGCTGGCGAATATCGAGCAACGTGGCACCGCGACGCTGATGGTGATCGACGGACGCTGCGGCGACCAGTACGTGCTCGACATAACGCCGGTGCGGCGGGAGAGCGCCGGGCCGCTGTTTGAGCGTATGTCCGTCCACCTCGCCGCGATCAGCGGGCAGGAGGGCGGCCAGGAGGGCGGCACGGTGATGAAGCTGCGCTCGGCCGATGTCTACCGGGTCCGCGCCATCCACCCGGTAGCCGCCCCGGGGGCAGGGGAGGCCACCGATCGCGGGGCGGCATCGGCCCGGCAGGACGCCGTTCCGGTCGAGGCGGTCGCTGCGCTGGCCGCTGACATCGGCGCCGAGCCGGATGCGGGCACGATGCTCGATCGCGCGCTTCAGGGCCTGGTCTCAACGCTCGGAATCGCGCACGCCATGGTGCTGGTGCCCGATGGAGAAGGGCGCCAACTCGTCACCCTCGCCAGTCGCGGTTATCCGCAGGGCGGTGTCGGCTCGGAGGTCGCCCTCGGCGAGGGCATCATCGGGCTTGTCGGCGAGGCGAGGGTCCCGGTGCGCATCTGCGACATGAGCCGGGGGCGGCGCTACGCGGCGGCGGTCACGGCGGGGCAGGGGGTGGACGAGCGCGTCATTCCGCTGCCGGGGCTCGACGCGCCGCAGAGCCAGATCGCCGTTCCCATGCTCGCGCAGGGCCGGCTCATGGGCGTTCTGTTCGCCGAATCTCCGCAGCACTTCGCCTTCGGCCACGAGCACGAGGCGGCGCTCGGCGTGGTCGCGCTGTCACTCGCGGCGGGGTTGAGAATGAATGCGCTGGGCGGTGCGGACCCGCCCGGTGCGCGGGCGGCGGCGGTCGCCGGCGCGCAGCCGTTCCGTGTGCGTCATCACCGCTTCGACGATGCGGTCTTCATCGATGAGGATTATCTCATCCGCGGCGTGGCTGGGCGGCTGCTGATGCTGATGCTCGGGGAGTATCTGCGCGACGGGCGCACCGCGTTCGCCAACCAGCAGATCCGCCGCGCGCCGGCGCTGCGCCTGCCGGACCTGAAGGACAATCTGGAGACCCGGCTCCTGCTGCTGCGGCGCCGGCTGGAGGAGAAGGACGCGCCGCTGCGCATCCATCCCGCCGGTCGGGGCCGCGTGCGGCTGGAGCTGAGGGGAACGCCGCACGTCGACAGCGTTCCCTGAACCGCGCCTCAGCGCGGCAGGACGGACGCGCCCATGAGGAAGGTGTCGATCGACTGCGCGGCCTGGCGTCCCTCGCGGATCGCCCACACCACCAGCGACTGGCCACGGCGCATGTCGCCGGCGGCGAACAGCTTGGGCACCGAGGTGGCGTAGTCGAGGTCGGTCGCATCCACATTGCCGCGCTTGTCGATCGACAGGCCCGACTGTTCGAGCATGCCCTCGCGCACCGGATGGGCGAAGCCGAGCGCGATGAAGACGAGATCGGCCCGGATCTGGAACTCGGTGCCGGGGATGGGCTGGCGCTTGGGGTCGACGCGGGCGCACTTCACCCCCACGACGCGGCCCTTCTTGCCGTCGATGCCCAGTGTGGCGGCGGCGAATTCGCGATCGGCGCCCTCGGCCTGCGAGGACGAGGTGCGGAACTTGGTCGGCCAGTAAGGCCACACCGCCAGCTTGTCCTCCTTCAGCGGAGGAACGGGGCGGATGTCGAGCTGGTGGACCGAGAGCGCCCCCTGGCGGAACGCGGTGCCCACGCAGTCCGACGCGGTGTCGCCGCCACCGATCACCACCACATGCTTGCCTGCGGCGAGGAGGGGCTGCTCGTTGCTGACATCCTCGCGACCCAGGCGCCGGTTCTGCTGCACCAGATAGGGCATGGCGTAATGCACGCCTTCCAGCTCCTGGCCGGGAAGGGCGGGGTCGCGCGGGGCCTCGGAGCCACCGCACATCAGTACGGCGTCGTGGGTTTCCAGAAGCTCGTCGAGCGGCACGGTGACGCCGACATGGGCGCGGTAGTGGAAGGTCACGCCCTCGGCCTCCATCTGCGCCACGCGGCGGTCGATGTAGTGCTTTTCCATCTTGAAGTCGGGAATGCCGTAGCGCAGCAGGCCGCCGGCCTTGGGCTCGCGCTCATAGACATGGACCTCGTGGCCCGCGCGTGCGAGCTGCTGGGCGGCAGCCAGGCCGGCGGGACCGGAGCCGATGACGGCGACCTTCTTGCCGGTCTTGTGCGCGGCCGGCTCGGGCTTGATCCAGCCCGCCTTCCACGCCTTGTCGGCAATGGCCTGCTCGACGGTCTTGATGGTGACCGGCACGTCCTCGAGGTTCAGCGTGCAGGCTTCCTCGCAGGGCGCGGGGCAGATGCGGCCGGTGAATTCGGGGAAGTTGTTGGTGGAGTGGAGGTTGCGCGTCGCCTCCTCCCAGTTCCCATTATAGACGAGGTCGTTCCAGTCCGGGATCTGGTTGTGAATTGGGCAGCCATTGGGCCCGTGGCAGAACGGAATGCCACAATCCATGCAGCGCGAGGCCTGGTTGGCGACCTCGGCATCCGGCAATGGAAGGGTGAACTCGCGGAAGTGGCGAATGCGATCCGACGCCGGCTGATACTTCGCCTCGCGCCGATCGATTTCGAGAAAGCCCGTAACCTTACCCATTGCCGCCCTCTTTCGCGGAGCACCGCCACCTTGGAGGCGTTCCACCCCAGGTGCCAGATACATCAATCATGCCAGTTGGGAAATGACAGCGCGGCACACGGCCGCGCCAACGGCCTCCCGGACCGTTCCGCGTCGAACCTCGCGCGGAGGAGGCGGCGGCGTTACTCGGCCGCCTGCAGGCCGCGCATTTTCTCCATTTCGCGCAGCGCCCTCTGGTACTCGACCGGCATCACCTTGACGAACATGCCACGGTATTCGGCCCAGTTGTCGAGGATCATCTGGGCCCGCTTCGAGCCCGTGTAATGCAGGTGCTTGGCGATGAGCTGGTGGAGACGCTCTTCATCGTGATGGCCCATGTCGGCCATGATGTCGATGCGGCCCTTGAACTCGAGGTCGCCGCCATGGTGGTGGAGGCGCTCCAGCAGGTCCTCTTCCTCCTCGACCGGCTCCAGATCAACCATGGAGAGGTTGCAGCGGTTCTTGAAGCTGTGGTCCTCGTCCAGCACATAGGCCACGCCGCCGGACATGCCGGCCGCGAAGTTGCGCCCGGTCTGGCCGATGACGACGATCACGCCGCCGGTCATGTACTCGCAGCCATGGTCGCCCGTGCCCTCGACCACCGCGATGGCGCCCGAATTACGGACCGCGAAGCGCTCGCCGGCGACGCCATGGAAGTAGCACTCGCCGGAGGTGGCGCCGTAGAGCACCGTGTTGCCGACGATGATCGAGTTCTCCGGCACGACGGCGGAATTGTCCGCCGGACGCACCACGATGCGCCCGCCCGAGAGGCCCTTGCCGACATAGTCGTTGGCCTCGCCCACCAGCGTCATGGAGACGCCGGTGGCGAGGAAGGCGCCGAAGGCCTGGCCGGCGGTGCCTTCAAGGTGGATGTCGATCGTGTCGTCCGGCAGGCCGGTGTCGCCATAGCGCTTGGCGACCTCGCCCGAGAGCATCGCGCCGGTGGAGCGGTTGATGCTCTTGATCTGGGTCTCGATCCGAACCTTCTCGCCATGCTCCAGCGCGGGCATCGCCTTCTCGATGAGCGTGCGGTCGAGCACATGCTGGATCGGGTGGTTCTGCCGCTCGGTATGGTAGATCGACACGTCCGGCCCGACCTGCGGCTTGGCGAAGATGCGGCTGAAGTCGAGCCCCTTCGCCTTCCAGTGCTCGATCGCCTCGCGCTGGTCGAGCCAGTCGGAGCGGCCGATCATGTCGTTGAACGACGAGATGCCGAGCGAAGCCATGAACTCGCGCACTTCCTCGGCGACGAAGAAGAAGTAGTTGATGACGTGCTCGGGCGTGCCCTTGAAGCGCTTGCGCAGCACCGGATCCTGGGTGGCGACGCCGACCGGGCAGGTGTTGAGGTGGCACTTGCGCATCATGATGCAGCCGGCCGCGATCAGCGGCGCGGTGGAGAAGGCGAAGTCGTCCGCGCCCAGCATGGCGCCGATGACGACGTCGCGCCCGGTGCGCAGGCCGCCGTCCACCTGAAGCGCGATGCGCCCGCGCAGGCCGTTCATCGTCAGGGTCTGGTGCGCCTCGGCGAGGCCGATCTCCCAGGGGCTGCCCGCGTGCTTGATCGCGGTCAGGGGAGACGCGCCGGTGCCGCCCTCGAAGCCGGAGACGGTGATGTGGTCGGCGCGCGCCTTGGCGACGCCGGCCGCAACCGTGCCCACGCCCACTTCGGACACCAGCTTCACCGAGATGTCGGCTTCGGGGTTGACGTTCTTCAGGTCATAGATGAGCTGCGCCAGATCCTCGATCGAGTAGATGTCGTGGTGCGGCGGCGGCGAGATCAGGCCGACGCCCGGCGTCGAGTGGCGTACCTTGGCGATCACCGCGTCGACCTTGTGGCCGGGCAGCTGGCCGCCTTCGCCGGGCTTGGCACCCTGCGCCATCTTGATCTGGATCATGTCGGCGTTGACGAGATAGTCCGCCGTCACGCCGAAGCGCCCGGACGCCACCTGCTTGATCGCCGAGCGCATGCTGTCGCCATTGGGCAGCGGCTTGAAGCGGGTCGCTTCCTCGCCGCCCTCGCCGGTGTTCGACTTGCCGCCGATACGGTTCATCGCGATGGCGAGGGTGGTGTGCGCCTCGCGCGAGATGGAGCCGAACGACATGGCGCCGGTCACGAAACGCTTCACGATATCGACCGCCGGCTCGACCTCGTCGATCGGGATCGGGGTGTTGCCGATCTCGTCCGCGTTCCGGATGCGGAACAGCGAGCGGATGTTGAGCGTCTTGGTGCCGGCCTCGTTCACCAGGCTGGCGAAGTGCCGGTACTTGTCCTGCGCATTGCCGCGCACCGCGTGCTGCAGCACGGCGACCGTTTCCGGATCCCAGGCATGCTCCTCGCCGCGCAGGCGGTAGGCGTAATCGCCGCCGACATCGAGCGAGGTGCGGTAGATCGGGGCATCGCTGAAGGCCACGCGGTGGCGCATCGCCGTTTCCTCGGCGATCTCGGCGAAGCCGACGCCGCCGATCGAGGACGCCGTGCCCGAGAAGTACTTGTTCACCAGCTCGCTCGACAGACCGACCGCGTCGAAGATCTGCGCGCCGCAATAGGACTGGTAGGTCGAGATGCCCATCTTGGACATGACCTTCAGCAGGCCCTTGTCGATCGACTTGATGTAGCGCTTGACGATCTCGTACTCGTCGACCTCCTCGGGGATGTCGACGCGCATGTCGATCATGGTCTCGAAGGCGAGATAGGGGTTGATCGCCTCGGCGCCGAAGCCCGCCAGGCAGGCGAAGTGATGCACCTCGCGCGCCTCGCCGGTTTCCACCACCAGCCCGACCGAGGTCCGCAGCCCCTTGCGGATCAGGTGATGGTGCACGGACGCGGTCGCCAGCAGCGAGGGAATCGCGATGCGGTCCGGGCCGAGAAGGCGGTCGGACAGGATGATGATGTTGTAGCCGCCGTGAACGGCCGCCTCCGCGCGCTCGCACAGCCGCTCGACCGCGTCTTCCATCCCCCCGGCGCCCTTGTCGGACAGGTAGGTGATGTCCAGCGTGCGGGTGTCGAACCGCTCCTCCATGAAGCCGATGGAGCGGATCTTCTCCAGATCCGCATTGGTCAGGATCGGCTGGCGCACTTCGAGCCGCTTGCGGCGCGAATTGCCCTCAAGGTCGAAGATGTTCGGGCGCGGACCGATGAAGGAGACGAGGCTCATCACCAGCTCTTCGCGGATCGGGTCGATCGGCGGGTTGGTGACCTGCGCGAAGTTCTGCTTGAAATAGGTGAAGAGCGGCTTCGACTTCTTCGACAGCGGCGAGATCGGCGTGTCGGAACCCATGGAGCCGACCGCCTCCTGCCCGGTGGTCGCCATCGGCGCCATCAGCAGCTTGAGGTCTTCCTGCGTGTAGCCGAAGGCCTGCTGGCGATCGAGCAGCGACACGTCGGTGCGCACCTCGCGCGCCTCGACGGGGCGCAGGTCTTCCAGCACCAGCTGGGTGCGCTTCAGCCATTCCTTGTAGGGATGGGCCTGGGCGAGGGTGGTCTTCACCTCCTCGTCGGGAACGAGGCGGCCTTCCTCCAGGTCGACAAGAAGCATACGGCCCGGCTGGAGCCGCCACTTGGTGACGATCTGGTCCTCGGGGAAGGTCAGCACGCCCATTTCGGAGGCGAGCACGATCTTGTCGTCCTTGGTCACCAGGTAGCGTGCGGGCCGCAGGCCGTTGCGGTCCAGCGTGGCGACGATCTGGCGCCCGTCGGTGGCCACGATCGCGGCCGGCCCGTCCCACGGCTCCATCATGGCGGCGTGGTACTCGTAGAAGGCGCGGCGCTCGTCATCCATCAGCGGGTTGCCGGCCCAGGCTTCGGGCACCAGCATCATCGCCGCATGCGGCAGCTCGTAGCCGCCCTGCACCAGGAATTCGAGCGCGTTGTCGAAGCAGGCGGTGTCCGACTGCCCCTCATAGGAAATCGGCCACAGCTTGGAGATGTCGTTGCCGAACAGCTCGCTGTCGACGGAAGCCTGGCGGGCCGCCATCCAGTTCACATTGCCGCGCAGCGTGTTGATCTCGCCGTTATGGGCCACCATCCGGTAGGGGTGGGCCAGCGACCAGGTCGGGAAGGTATTGGTCGAGAAGCGCTGGTGCACCAGCGCGACGGCGCTCTCGAAGGTGGGATCGTGCAGGTCCGAATAATAGGCGCCGAGCTGGTCGGCGTTGAACATGCCCTTGTAGACGATGGTCCGGCAGGACAGCGAGACCACATAGTAGCCCTTGGTCAGCGGGTCCTTCTCCGAATAGATGGCGTTGGACACCACCTTGCGCAGGATGAACAGCCGGCGCTCGAAATCGTCCTCGCTGGTCACCGCTTCGCCGCGGCCGACGAAAACCTGGACATGCTTCGGCTCGGTCGGCAGCACGGAGTGGCCGAGCGAGGTGTTGTCGGTCGGCACCTCGCGCCAGCCCAGCACCACCTGGCCCTCTTCGCTCACCACCCGTTCCATGGTGGCGCGGATGATGTCCTGCCCCGCGGCATCGGGCGGCATGAACAGATGGCCGACGGCGTAATGGCCGGGCTCCGGCAGCTCGAATCCGAGCTTGGCCGCTTCCTTGACGAAGAACTTGTGCGGGATCTGCACCAGCATGCCCGCGCCGTCGCCGGCGCGCGGATCGGCACCGACGGCGCCGCGATGCTCCAGATTCAGCAGAATCTGCAACCCGTCCTGCACGATGGAATGCGACTTGCGGCCCTTGATGTCGGCCACGAAGCCGACACCGCAGGAGTCCTTCTCATTGCGCGGGTCATACAGGCCCGTGGCCGCCGGCAGGCCCGGATCGACGTTGGAAATGGTTTTGGTGGCCGCGCGATCCGTCGCGGCCGGACGAACCGAAGCCTCGCCGTTCATGCGCACGGCAGCGCCGTCCATTTCCTCAATCATCCCCGTACTCCCTTAGGGTCGCCTCCCGGCGTGTCGGACCCTCGCCCGCCTTCGCGCGGCTATCACCCGCGAAGCATGCACGCCGTTGTCGAACTTTGCTAGCATCGACCGTGCCATGCTCCCTGCACAGCATCAGCCTATCTGGATTATAGGACAGCAAGACTGCCCTATCAATCGCGAAGATGCCAGAATTGGCGTCCGCACACAAGCGTCGCGCGCGAGGCGCGCGTGCTGAATCTTCATTCTTGTTGCGAAGCCGGCCTCCGGCACGAAACGAACGGTAAGGGCAGGATGGCCCCGGCGCAATGGCGTTGCCGTTCGCCCTCAGTCGTGCATGTGGCCCATCGCGGGTCCGGTGGCAAGGGCGGGCTGTTGACCTATGGTCGTGAGCGCGCCGCATTCGCGCGTTCAAATGACGCGGCTTTTAGAAATCCGGAGGCTTTCATGCCGAAGCGGCCCGTCTCGCGCGTTGTCGCGCCGATCCTTTTCGTTCCGCTGCTGGCAGGCACGCTTGGCGCGCTCTCCAGCGCGACGCCGGCGGGTGCGCAGGTCTATGTCCGTCCCTATGCGCGGGCGTGGGCGGGGCCGATCTACGCGCCCCCGGTCTACGCGCCGCCGCCACGTTATTACTATGGCCCGCCCCCGGTCTATGGCCCGCCGCCCGTCTATCCCGAACGGTCCGGCATGCCGCCGGCCGATGTCGAGCCGATGCTGCGGTCCATGGGCATGCGCGGCATCGGGCGCGTGCGGGCGCAGGGGAATGTCTATGTGGTGGATGCCACCGATCCGGGCGGTTCGCGGGTGCGGCTGACGATCGACGCCTTCACCGCGGGAATCATTTCGGTCCAGCCGATCGGCCGGCCGGCGGTGGCCGCGACGCCGAAGGCGGCGAGGCCCACCCCGCTGCCGCGCGTCGCGCCCGTGCCGCCCGAACGCCCGCCCGAACTGGCGGGGCTGACACCGGCGAACGAAGCAAATCTGCCGGGTGTGGTTCTACCCGGCGCTCCCGCCATGGCTCCGGCTGCCGCGCCTTTGCCCGGTAATCCGGCCTCGCTGGAGGCGCCCCCGCCGATCCGGCCCGGCACGGTCGCGCCGGAGGAGGAAGAGGGCACAGCCACGGCGCCCACCGAGAAGCCGCCCACTGAGGAGGCGCCCGCCGAGAAGCCTCCCACCCCCGAGGATGCAGCCAGTGCGAATCCTCCGGCGGTAGCTCCTTCGCAGCCGGCTGCTCCCGCGCAGTCGGCGGTGCGGGTGATTCCCGGCGTCGCCGTGCCGCCCGGCACCGGGCCGGCCCCGGCCCCGACGGCCGCCCCCGTGGCTCCGCCGAAGACAAGTTCGGGCATGGGCACCAGCGCCGCGGGCGCGACACAGGCGGCGGGAACGGCGTCGGTCGTGGCCCGCGACGCGGAAGCCACGTCGGAAAGCTCGAAGTAGCTCGCCCGAACGCGTCTTACTCAACAAAAAAGCGCCCCGGTTTCCCGGGGCGCCCGTACTGAGCGTCTGGCGTCTGGCGCGCCTGACGGCGCGCGGTCAGGCCGCGGCCTTGGTCTCGTTCGTCTTCGCCTCGATGGCGCGCGAAGCGGCGCCATTGACCGAGATCGGAATGCTGCGCGGCTTCATCGCCTCGGGAATCTCGCGGACGAGATCCACATGCAGCAGGCCGTTCTGCAGCGTCGCGCCGCGAACCTCGACATGGTCGGCGAGCTGGAAGCGGCGCTCGAAGGCGCGCGCGGCGATTCCCTGATAGAGCACCTCGCCGGGCTTGCCGGAGCCGTCGATCTTGCGATCGCCACGGATCGAGAGCGTATTCTCCCGTACCTCGATATCGAGATCCTGATCCGTGAAACCGGCCACGGCTACCGTGATGCGATAAGCGTTTTCACCTGTCCGCTCAATGTTATAGGGCGGGTAGGTGGTGCCGGAATCGACGTTGCCGACCTGATCGAGCATCGAGAAAAGACGATCGAACCCGACCGTTGAACGGTGAAGGGGGGTAAAATCAAACGTACGCATGGCATATCCTCACTTTAAAGCGACATGCAGGGGCAGGTCCTCTCGACTGAGCCGAACCCGGTTTGCGTACCGCCAAATGGCCGGTACGAATTGGAGATAGGAAGCGCGTGGCGGGACGCAAGAGGGAAGAATCGCCCGTCGAAACGGGAATGAACGCAGGATGAACAGCCCGCTCGGGCCATGTTCAGTGCCGTGAAGGTAGACGCAGAGGGACCCCGGAATGGGGAGGGAGGTCGTGGAGGTGTCGACGCGCAGAATAGCGTCTCTGGCTTTGGTCTGGCTGTTCGCCGCGGCGAGTGGCGGGACGGCGTTCGGCCAGGCCATGGGCGCTTCGCCGGGACCCTTCGCTCCCTATGACGCCCCGCCCGCGCGCGGCGCCGCGGCCGGTCAGGTCGACGGAGAAGGAGCCGCGCGCATGCTCCGGGGGCGCGGATTTACCAACGTGTCCGTGGTGCGGCGGCGCGGACCGACCATCATCCTTGAAGCCAACGGCCCCCGCGGCGAGCGCGTGCAGGTGGTGGTGGACAGCAACTCGGGCGCCATCAGCGGCATGAAGGTCATCGGCTATGGCGACCAGCGCTATTGACGCGACCGTGCAGCGCCGCTGTCCGTCGCCTGTCTTGTGGCCGGCCCGCACTGCGGTATAAGCCGCACCCACCACTCGCCCTCATCAAGAAGCCGCGCCGCTCGCCATGTTGCTCTATGCCACCAAGGATAATCCCGTGCCCGAGGGTGCGGTGTGCGGCAGTGTGACGACGCAGGACGGCGTGCAGCTGCGCTTTGCGCGCTGGCGTCCGGAAGGGGCGACACGGGGCACGGTGTGCGTGTTTCCCGGCCGCACCGAGAAGATCGAGAAGTATTTCGAGACCGTGCGCGACCTGATCCGTCGGCGCTTCGCCGTGGCGGTGCTGGACTGGCGCGGGCAGGGCGGCTCGCAGCGCCTGCTCAAGAACCCGATGAAGGGCCATGTCCGCGATTTCGACGAGTATCAGGTCGACATTCAGGCCTTCATGCGCGAGATCGTGCTGCCGGACTGCCCGCCGCCCTATTTCGCGCTCGCCCATTCCATGGGCGCCGCCATCCTGCTGGACGCCGCCCGGCATGGCCGGCGCTGGTTCGACCGCATGGTGCTGGTCGCGCCGATGCTGGATCTCTCGCTGCTCAAGCACGACGTCGCCGCGCGCCGCATGGCGCGGCTGTGCGCGGGGGTGGGGCTGTCGAACCTCTACGTGCCGCGCGGGCGCAAGGTGCGGCTCGACGAGGTCCATTTCGACGGCAACCGGCTTACCTCCGACAAGGCCCGCTTTGCCCGGAACCTGACCATCACCATGGAGCAGCCCCAGCTCGATGTCGGCCCGCCGACCATCGGCTGGGTTCGGGCCGCCTTCGACCTGATGGACAGGCTGACCGATCCGGCAACCGCGCGGCAGATCCGCCAGCCGCTGCTGATGGCGGCGGCCGGGGCGGACAGCATCGTCTCGACGCCGGCCATCGAGCATCTGGGCACCCGGCTGATCGCCGGGGCGCATGTGGTGATTCCCGGCGCACGCCACGAGCTGCTGCAGGAGCGCGACATCTACCGCGAGCCGCTGTTCGCGGCCTTCGACGCCTTCATCCCCGGCAGCGCGAACTGAGCGCCTGATTCCCCGCCTGATGGATGCGCGGGGGCAGGGCGCCAGCCCGGTTCAGCCCGCGAGAACCTTCAGCGCGGCCTCGTGCACGCGCCGGTCGCCGGCCACCACGACCCGGCCCGATGACAGGTCGCTATCGCCGTCCCAGGCGGTCACGATGCCGCCGGCACCTTCGATGATCGGAACCAGCGGCAGAATGTCGTAGGGCTTGAGGTTGGTCTCGACGACGAGGTCGACATGGCCGGCGGCGACCATGCAATAGGCGTAGCAGTCGCCGCCATAGCGTGGCAGGCGCACGCGCTTCTCCACCTCGACATAGCGCGCGCGATCATCCTCGTTCATCAGCAACGGGCTGGTGGTGAGCATCAGCGCGGTTTCCAGCGATTCGCACGCGCGCACCGAAAGCCGCCGCTCGCCGGCCGGGCCGCGATAGCGCGCGGTCGCACCGTCACCATAGAAGCGCTCGCGGATGAAGGGCTGGTGCATCATGCCGTAGCAAGGCTGCCCCTCGCGGCACAGGCCGATCAGCGTGCCCCAGGCCGGCAGCCCCGCGATGAAGGACTTGGTGCCGTCGATCGGGTCGAGGATCCACACGAAGTCCGCGTCCGGGGTGTCGTCGGGAAATTCCTCGCCGCGCACGCCATGGGAGGGAAAGTTGCGGCGGATCAGCGTACGCATCGCCTGCTCGGCGGCGCGGTCGGCGGCGGTGACGGGATCGAAGGCCTGGCCCCGGCTCTTGTCTTCCACGCCGAGCGCGGTGCGGAAGAAGGGCAGGATGGCCTGGCCCGAGACATTGGCGAGCTCGTGCACGAAGCTCTCGAAATCCACCGCACTCATCGTCACGCTCCGGTCGATGCAGGGCTGCGGCCCGGCAAAGCGCCGGGTAGCCGCAGGGAAACAGAAGGCATATCGGTCGCCGATGGGCTCGGCAACGCCGGCCCGCCGGTTTCGCGTCACCACGGGTCTCCGGTGGCGCCGACCGGTCCGGCGCCGTTCAGGGTAAGTTGCCGGGCGGGCGGCCAGGGTGGGGACAAATGATGTGCGTGCCTCATAGCTGAGGGGTCTTTCGCCCGATTCCGCCCCGCGCAAGGCGCATGGCTGCTATTCCGGCAAGGTTAAGGATTGTGCACTTCCCTCCATTGCTTTCGGGAAGCGAAGCTGCCATATTCTGGCTGTGCGGTACGGCGATTGGCGTCGCCTGCCGCTGCCCTCCTTGGGCGTTTCCTCCCTAGACTTGGGCCGCTCCGGCAACGTGAGCGGCCTCTTTCTTTTCTACAACCCTCTGACAAATCAGCTCTTATCCCTGATGGCGCGCGGTGACGGCTGCGCCTGCCGAGGGGTGGCGCGTGTCGATGGAGACGGTGTCGACGCGCGCGCCCCGCCGCGCGTAAGGGCAATACGTAGGCACGGCGCGAATGTGGACATGTGCGCCTGAGCGCCATCTGGATTCCGCTTCCCATCTTGCGCTTTGTGCGGTGCACATCTATAAATGTCGCATTGCGGAAGCTTGATTGGCGTCAGGCTTTCGCTGCCCTCCTTGGGCGTTTCCTCCCTAGACTTGGGCCGCTCCCGCCTTTGCGTGAGCGGCCTCTTTCTTTTGGGGGGCGAAACCCGATCGAGGGCGACCCGGAACCCCGCTGCCCCGTTCCCACGGCCTGCCTCCCCGCATTGACGCGCCTTGTGGCCGGACCTGCAGCAGCTGCACACATGGCCCGCGCGCGAGATCGGCGCTCCCTCATGATGGCGCATATCTGGCCGAGGACGCTCTGGAGGCGTTTGAGGTGCGGCCGTCAGAACCGCGCAATGGGGTGCTAATGGGTGGCTTGCAGGGGCAAGAGCGGCCAGCCGTGGGGCACCGCGCGCATCAGCTCCTCACCTGTCGGTTCATGCGCGCCAATAGGTCTGACACGGCATTTGCTGTGGGAATGGCAGGGGGAGGGCATGTGCAGGCGTGCCCCATGCCCTCATGGACTCACCTTCGGCGAGGGCTGGAGCGGACGTCCGCGCCGCGTCGCGCGCCTGGCGGCCGCCCGGCACGTCTGGTTTCGCGCCTTGTCCGGGGTAGGGGAGGCCCGTTTGGGTCGCCCGCCGCCGCATCGCGGCGCCGCGCAATAACGGGGCTGACACCGCGCCTACAACGGAGCGATGGCTATACGGTGTCAGGATACCTCAAGAAGGGCGCAGCTAACGGTTTCGCCCTGGTTGGGGCGACATTAAAGTCACACTGGAATGCTAGCCGTATTTGGTATGCCAGAAAATGGAGGTGCCTGCCTTGATTATTCCGCAATGCACCTACATCTTCCAACTCGTACGCAGCGATTGGCGTCGCTCCGTACAGCCCTCCTTGGGCGTTTCCTCCCTAGACTTGGGCCGCTCTCGCTTTGCGTGAGCGGCCTCTTTCTTTTGCACCGGACCCCGAGATTTCCGCTGGCGGTTTGGTCCGCCTTTCCCCGGTTCTCGTCTTATGGTCTCCGGCGCCCGCGAAGGGCTACCCGAATTTCAGGGGTCATTTTCCCGTTCCGCGTCTTTGCGGTTGGACCTCCAGAGAGGTGGGGAAAGTGTCCGCTCGATCCGGGCGTGCAGAATTCGTATAGCTCTCATGTTCAAAATGCAAGGCTGTTATGCGGCCTTTTGCATCACTCGATCACATTTTTGCTGTCACGAGGGCAAATCCTTGTAGAACAAGGCTATTCCGCAGCCGTGCGTGCCGGTGTCAGCTCGATATGGGCGATCTGCGAGAGCGTTTTTGCCACTTCCAGCAGATCCTGGCGCAGCCCTTCGAAGCGTTCCGAGGCCTGATAGGTGGGCTCGTCCATATAGAGCGCGCGGTTGATTTCGATCTGCACCGCATGCATGCCGGAGGCGGGATTGCCGTAGTGCTCGGTGATGAATCCGCCGGCATAGGGCTTGTTGCGCACCACCGAATAGCCGCGCCGGCGCAGCTCGGTTTCCATGATGTCGGACAGCGCCGGGGCGCAGCTCGTGCCGTAACGGTCGCCGATCACGATGTCGACGCGCGAACGCTCGTCGCGCGGGCAGCCGGAGGGCATGGAATGGCAGTCCACAAGCACCGCGACGCCGAAGCTGCGCTGCATCTGCACCATGCGTTGGCGCAGCGCGCGGTGATAGGGCTTGTAAAGCGTCTCGATCCGCAGGATCGCCTCATCGACGGGGATCCGCCGCGCATAGATCTCCTGCGCCTCGCCGACAATGCGCGCGATGGTGCCGAGCCCGCCCGAGACCCGCATCGAGCGCGTGTTGGCGAAGGCGGGCAGCCGGCCCTCGAACATGCGCGGGTCGAGTTCGTAGGGCTCGCGGTTGAGGTCGAGATAGCAGCGCGGAAAAAGCGCGCGCATGAACGCCATGCCGTGCGCGGTCACATCGCGGAACAGCGCGTCAACCAGCGTGTCCTCGGAACGCCGCAGCGTGTGCAGCGGAAGTCGCGCTTGTTCGACGAAGGCGCGGGGATAGACCACGCCGCTATGGGGCGAATTGAACAGGAAGGGGGCAGCGAGCCTCGACGGTTCGATCAGGTCGAACGCAGGATCGATCGTATCCGCTATCACGGCCATCATTTTACCAGACCAGCCCGTATCCGCTTCCGATCCCGCGCGGGAACAGATCCCGCAGCCCGCTCTTTTTCTCCGTCGCTTCCCGTTTGTCTAGCATGCGCGCCGCCGCCACGGAACGGCCCAGCACCCGGCACGGCGTTGGAAGTGAACACTTACGTGCGAGAGCGGGCCACCATCCCGCCGCGATTCACGATGTGCTAAGAGCAGAGGGAGTACCCAAGGGTGTTGCGCGGTGACGGAGCGTTCCGGCGCCGCATGTGGCCGAAACAGACGAAGGTGCAAGGGATGCTGAAGATCCTGCTCGCCGAAGACGACAACGACATGCGGCGATTCCTTGTGAGCGCGCTGCAGAAGGCGGGCTATGAAGTCGTCTCGTTCGACAATGGCCGCTCGGCCTATGACAGGCTGCGCGAGGAACCGTTCGAGCTGCTGCTGACCGATATCGTCATGCCGGAAATGGACGGCATCGAGCTGGCCCGCAAGGCGACCGAGCTTGATCCGGATATCAAGGTGATGTTCATCACCGGCTTCGCGGCCGTGGCGCTGAACGCTGACAATCAGGCCCCGAAGGACGCCAAGGTCCTGTCGAAGCCCTTCCACCTGCGCGATCTCGTCAACGAGGTCGGCAAGATGCTGGCGGCCTGAGGCCGGCAGCCGGGGGCGCGGTGGGGATATCCCACGGAACGACGAAAACGGCGTCTTGCGCGCCGCCATGCTTCTCGTTATAGGGGAGCCCCGCCCGATACCCCGCACATCGGTCGGCAAGGAATGGGCGCGTAGCTCAGCGGGAGAGCACCTCGTTGACATCGAGGGGGTCACAGGTTCAATCCCTGTCGCGCCCACCATTCCTGCCTCGCTCTCTGCCCTGCAACAGGCGAGGGGGCATTCCCGGATCCGGGTTCTTCTCTTCCACAGCGTTTGAAATCGGCCAGAGGCGGCGCGCCTACGGTGCGGCGGGTGGAGCTTTCAGTCGGCGTGGAACAGCTGTCGCCACCGCGCGCTGGCCTGCTCTAGGAAGCCGGGAACGGCCTCGGCCGGCATCGGGCGGCCGAGCAGGTAGCCCTGGCCCAGATAGCAGCCCATCGCGCGAAGCCGCGCGCATTGCTCGACGGTCTCTATTCCCTCGGCCAGCATCGAAACCTCGAGCGCGCTGCTGAGCCGGAGCAACGAGCGCACGATCTTGGTCTGCTTCTCGTTCTCCAGGATGCTCGCGGTGAAATGGCGGTCGATCTTGATCGTGTTGAAGGGGAACCGGGCGAGCTGGGCGAAGCTGGAATAGCCGGTTCCGAAATCGTCGAGCGCGACGCGCACGTCCGCCGCGCGGAGCTGGTCAAGGATGCGCAGCGCGCCGGCGATGTCGTCGATGATCGCCGACTCGGTGATCTCCACCGACAGCCGGTTGGGCGGGAAATCGACCTCCTCCAGGATCCGCAGGATCCGGCTGACCAGCAGGCGGTCGGTCAGCTGCCGGGGCGAGATATTGAAGTAGAGGATCAGGTTGGCGGGCCAGGCGCGCGCGACCCGGCAGGCGCTGCGAAGCAGATTGTCCGAGAGTTTGGTGACGAGGCCGGCATTCTCGGCGATGCCGATGAAGATGTCCGGCGGCACGAAGCTGCCATCCGGGCGCGGCCAGCGGGCGAGCGCCTCGAAGCCGTGGGTCGTGCCGTCGCCGAGCCGCACCAGAGGCTGGAAATAGGGGACCAGCCGGTCGTCGGCGATCGCCTCGCGCAGCTCGGTTTCGATAAGCAGGCGCCTCGCCAGCTCCTCCTCAAGGCGGGGTTCATAGCCGCGTGGCGCGAACAGGCCGGTCCGCCGGGCCTCCCGCTTGGCTTCCTGCATTGCGAGCTCCGCCTGGTGCAGGGCCTTGGCCAGCGTCCCGGCGGACCGCAGCGTGACGAAGCCAATGGCGGTGTTGGTCTGGATAAGATAGCCGTCGATCATCTGCGGCTGGCAGCAGGTTGCCGCCAGGAGCTGTGCCAGCGCTTCCGCTTCCGCCTCGGGCGGGGTGGCAATCACGAGGAATTCGTCGCCGCCCATGCGGGCGAGGAAGGCGCCGGGCGCGGCGGCGCCCAGTTGCCGGGCGAATGTCGCCAGGAACACGTCCCCGCCGTGATTGCCGACAAGGTCGTTGATCCGCTTGAAATTGTTGATGTCGATGAGAGCGACCGTGGTGAAGGCGCCGTTGTCCGCGACAACGCGCTCCAGCTGCGTCTGCACGAAGTTACGGTTGGGCAGCCCGGTGATCAGGTCATGAAAGGCGACATGCTCGGCACGCGCCTCGGCCGCGGCTCGGAAACTCACTTCTTCGCGCAGATCGCGAAGTCGCAGCAACGCGTAACCACAACTGGCGACCCCCAGCAGGATCACCGTCACCAGAATTTCGTCCGCCTCCCAGTGCTCGTGCAAGACGAGAAAGACATGAAGTTTTTCGTACAGGTCCGCATAGAACGCAATGATGTAGGCCACAATTGTAGCTACGACGACGATCAACGCATCTCTAGTGGCCCTCGACATTCAGCACTCACATTCGGGCGCGCCCGCATTTCCATTCTCTTCCTTACGTTACGAGACCACAGCAGCAATTGATTCACGTCAACACGCAGGAAAACGCAAAAATCACATGATTGCACTGTACATTACGTAAGCATTCTCTGGCGAAGGCGCCGTCCGCCTGTCGTCGTCAGGGCACGATACCGGAATATTACTTCACGGACGAGAAGCAAGGCGAAACATCACCGTCTCACTTCAGTAACCTCTCCGTATGTCTTTGCGGAAAGCGCCCCGCTTCCCCGCCGGGCGCCGCCGCCTGCGGGCCTGCTGAAACCAGCGCTAGCCATCCGAAATCAGGCGGCGGTGCGCGGGTGTCGGCGTTTGCAGATCCGGGATGGTACTTGGTGCCGGAAAGTGATGCCGGGCGATGTCAAATAAAAAAACGCACCCCAAGCGACGAGGTGAAACAAAATCTGACGGGCGGCGTTGTTAGGGCAACAGGACTTTACAGGAGGCAGATATGATCTCGAAGACGATTGCTATCGCGGCCCTCGCTGCGACCTTCGCGCTGCCGGTTGCTGTGCCGGCGCATGCCACGTCCACCTCGACCAAGTCGCTGCCGAAGATTGGCAGCTACGAGCAGCGCGATGTGCTGGAACGCGAGCGCGTGCGCCGCAAGCAGGTTTACGACAACCGCCACAACAGCCTGTTCGAGCCCATCTTCGCTCCGCTCTACAAGGGCTCCAGTTCGCCGGTGAAGCGCATGGAGCGTGCGTTCGACTGACCGTAACGCCCGCATAGACACGGGGAGGGATCGGGTTCGGCTCCGCTGGCAACAGCGGCGCCGAACCCGGTCTCTCCCCGTTTCCTTTTGATGGTGCGAACATCCCGGCCCTGTGAACCTACCGGCAGGCGCGGCCTCGCCGCCGCCACCCGGCCCCGTGCGGACGGACAAATTGCCGGGCGCGTTTGGGCCGAGTGTGGAACACAGTCACGTATGGCGGATTGATACCGCGCCCTCGCGCGGGATATCAGTGCGATCAGACATTGCCTTCCGCCCAGACGTTTCTTCCGCCGGAGTGATCATGCCCTTCCGTTTTCCCGCCCCCGCCGTCCGCTCAATCGACGTTGCCGCCGCCACGGGTCTTGGCGCCCTGCCTCAGTGGGATCTGTCCGATCTCTATTCCGGCATGGATGCGCCCGAACTGAAGGCTGACCTCGAAAGCGCCAGCGTGGAATGCGCGGCGTTCGAGGAAGCCTACAAGGGTACCCTCGCGAAGGTGCTGGCGGGCGAGGACGCGGGCGGGCAGATGGCCCTCATCATCGCGCGCTACGAGAAGATCGAGGATCTGCTGGGGCGCCTGTATTCCTATGCGGGCCTGGTCTATTCCGGCGACACCACCGACCCGGTGCGCACTAAGTTCTATGGCGACGTTCAGGAAAAGCTCACCGACGCCTCGACCCATCTGCTGTTCTTCACGCTGGAGCTGAACCGGCTCGACGACGCGCAGATGGAAGCCGCGCTCGGCGTTCCCGCCTTCGGCCGGTATCGCCCATGGATCGAGGATGTGCGGGCGGAAAAGCCCTACCAGCTGGAAGACCGGATCGAGCAGCTCTTCCATGAGAAGGGCGTCACCAGCCGCGGCTCGTGGAACCGGCTGTTCGACGAGACCATCGCCGGCCTGCGCTTCAGTGTCGATGGCAAGAGCCTGCCGCTGGAGCAGACCCTGAACTATCTGGCCGAAACCGATGAAGCCAAGCGCCGCGACGGCGCAGAGGCGCTGGCGAAGGTGTTCGGCGAAAATCTGCGCCTGTTCACCCTGGTCACCAACACGCTGGCCAAGGACAAGGAGATTTCCGACCGCTGGCGCGGCTTCGAGGACATCGCCGATTCACGCCATCTCGCCAATCGCGTGGAACGCGACGTGGTGGACGCGCTGGTCTCCTCGGTCCACGCCGCCTATCCGCGCCTTGCCCATCGCTACTACAAGCTGAAGGCGAAGTGGTTCGGCAAGGACAAGCTCGAATACTGGGACCGCAACGCGCCGCTGCCGAAGGTCGAAAGCCGGCCGATCGCCTGGGACGAGGCGCGCGACACCGTGCTGGGCGCCTATTCGAGCTTCTCCCCGCGCATGGCGGATATCGCCCGCAACTTCTTCGACAAGAGCTGGATCGACGCCGGCGTGCGCCCCGGCAAGGCCACCGGCGCCTTCGCGCACCCCACGGTGCCGTCCGCGCACCCCTATGTGCTGCTCAACTATATGGGCAAGCCGCGCGATGTGATGACGCTCGCCCATGAGCTCGGTCACGGCGTGCATCAGGTGCTCGCGGCGCCCAACGGGGCGCTGATGGCGCCGACTCCGCTGACGCTGGCCGAGACCGCGTCGGTGTTCGGTGAGATGCTGACCTTCCAGCGCCTGCTCGCCGCCGCGCCGGACCCGCAGGCGCGCAAGGCGATGCTGGCCTCGAAGGTCGAGGACATGATCAACACCGTGGTGCGCCAGATCGCGTTCTACACCTTCGAGCGGCGCATCCACACCGAGCGCAAGAGCGGCGAGCTGACCGCGGACCGCATCTGCAAGATCTGGATGGAAGTGCAGGCCGAAAGCCTGGGCGAGGGCATTCATCTCGGCGCCGGCTACGAGACCTACTGGGTCTATATCGGCCACTTCATTCATTCGCCCTTCTATGTCTATGCCTACGCCTTCGGCGACTGCCTGGTGAACTCGCTCTATGCTGTCTACGAGAACGCGGCGGACGGCTTTGCCGAGCGCTACCTCGCCATGCTGGCGGCGGGCGGCACCCGGCATCATTCCGAGCTGCTGAAGCCCTTCGGTCTCGACGCCCGCGACCCGGCCTTCTGGCAGACCGGCCTCAACCTCATCGAGCGCATGATCGAGGAACTGGAGGCGATGGAGGACTGAGCTTTCGCAGGCTCCGCTCCAGACCTGTCCTCCCCCTGCGCGTCGACCCGCAAAAGGCGATCCCCGGCCATGGCCGGGGACTGGCGGGCGCAGGGGTGGGGGCACGCCCCCGGCGCGCGTTGCGGGCGCGATCACTGGCGAAAAGTTGGGCTCCCGGTCGGGCTGCACAGGTACTAAGCTGATCGGCGCCGGGTGACGACGCTCGGTCCCCAAAAGTGGCCTGGTGCTCATGAACATCGTGTCGACCCCGGTCGCGTCATCCCCGTCCGCTCATTCCCCGGCGGCGGACGACGCCGAAGCCGCCCCCTTCGTGCACGCCCCCTTCGACGGCTCGCGAAAGCCGTTCGCCATCGGTCTTGCCCCGCTCGATCTGGCGGAGTGGATCGAGCCCGATCCCGGCCTCGCCCGCCATCTCGCGGAGCGCGAGGCGCTGATCCGCGACAAGCGCGACGTCGTGTTCCGCGAGGAGCCCTCCAGCCGGGCCGCGCAGCGCGAGGCGCTTGACCTCGTGGTCGATCACGTCACCACCCGCTATCCCGACCTCTACAAGCTGGACGGCCGCACCCTCACCGTGGTGCCGACGGGGCGCCGCTTCGATCTCGATGATGAGGGCGAGGCGCCGCTGGCGGTCGCCGGCCACATCATCGCCGATGATCTGCTGATCCTGGCGCCGGGCGAGGCCGGCTACCGGCTGGTCGCCGCCGTGCTGTGCTTTCCCTCCGCCTGGTCGCTTGCCGAGAAGTTCGGCCAGTCGCTGGACGGTCTGCACCAGGCCGTGCCGGGCTATCAGTCGAAGCTCTCCCGGGTGATGAACCGCATTTTCGAGAACCTGAAGGTCGATCAGCCGGTGTGGCGGCTGAACTGGTCGATCTATCCCGACGACGCGCTTCACCACCCCGAATCCAAAGAGCGCCCGCGCGAGTGGTTCAGCGATCCCGCCAATCCCTCGCCCCAGGCCTTCGTGCGGGTGGAGCGCCAGACGCTGCGCCGCATGCCGGAAAGCGGCAGCATGCTGTTCACCGTGCGCATCCATGTCGATCCGTTCAGCGCCTTCAGGCGTTACCCGGAAGGGCAGGCGCTCGCCGCCGCGCTGCGTGAGCAGATCCTCGCGCTCGACCCGGAGCAGCTGGACTACAAGGCGCTGACCGGGCAGCGCGACGCGGTCGCCGCGGTGCTGGAGCGCATCGCGCAAGGCGAGTAGCGCGCGCGCCGGCTCCGCGCCCTGCGAATTCTTTTGCCGCCCGCCGTTCTTGCGCGCGAAACCGCCCTACACTGCCGCGTATACAAAAGGGAGGGGGCGATGGTTTTCTGGTTTCCGTTGCTGGCATGGGCGGCTGCGCTGCTCATCGCCTTCTACATGCTGGCGCGCGGGCCGCGCCCGATCACGGCCGGCCGGGTGGTGGACCAGCTGCTGCGCTACATACTGGTGTTTCCGGTCGGTCTCATGGGTCTGTGGGGCTTCACCGGGCATGTGTTTTTTGCCGAGCAGGCGGCCGCCTCGATCGGCTGGGCGCCGAGCCCGTTCCAGTTCGAGGTCGGCATGGCCAATCTCGGCATCGGGCTCGCCGGCATCATCGGTGCCTTTCTGCCGTCGCCCGGCTTCCGCGCCGCGGTGGGGGTGATGATGGCCGGCTTCCTCGGCGGCGCCGGCGTCGGCCATCTGGTGCAGATCGGGGAGACCGGCAATATGGCCGCGGGCAATGCCGGCCCCATTCTCTACACCGATTTCCTCACCCCGCTCGCCGTGCTCGGTCTTCTGCTGGTGCAGCGCTTCCTCGTCCGTTCGCCTGCGACGTGATCGTCCGCCCGGTTGCGCCGGCCGATCCGCGGCCTACCTGTAGGGCGAACCCGCGAGGCACCCCGTGACCGATACCCCTGATCGTGAAGCCAACCGCCTTTCCGCCCGCGCCGCGCGTTATGCCCGGGTTGGCACACGGGTGGGGGGCGTGGCGGCGCGAATCGCGGGAACGCGCCTGTTCGGCCTCGAAGGTCAGCGCGGGGGCAATGCCGAGGCGCTGGCGGCGGCGCTGGGTGGGCTCAAGGGCCCGATCATGAAGGTCGCCCAGCTCATGGCGACCATCCCCGACGCGTTGCCCCCCGAATACGCCACCGAACTCGCCACGCTGCAGAGCCAGGCCCCGCCGATGGGCTGGGCCTTCGTCAAGCGCCGGATGATGGCCGAGCTTGGCGCGGACTGGATGGAGCGCTTCGCCCGCTTCGACAAGGAGCCGGCCGCCGCCGCCTCGCTCGGCCAGGTGCACCGCGCCCTTGCGCTCGATGGCACCGAACTCGCCTGCAAGCTGCAGTACCCCGACATGCAGTCCGCGGTGGAGGCGGATCTGCGCCAGCTCGATTTCATCTTCGCCATTCACCGGCGCATGGACCCGGCCATCGACACCAGCGAGATCGCGCAGGAGATCGGCGCGCGGGTCCGCGAGGAGCTCGATTACCGCCGCGAGGCCGCCAACGCGGCCCTTTACGCGCACATTCTCGCCGACGAGCCCGCCGTGCGTGTGCCCCGCTCCCATCCCGGGCTGTCCACCGGCCGCCTGCTCACGCTGGACTGGCTTGAGGGACGGCGCATGCTGGATTTCGTCGACGCGCCACTGGAGACCCGCAACCGTCTCGCGCGCGCCATGTTCGCGGCGTGGTGGGTGCCCTTCAGCCGGTTCGGCGTGATCCATGGCGACCCGCATCTGGGCAACTACACCGTGTTCGAGGAGAAGGGCGTGCCCGGCGGCATCAACCTTCTCGACTATGGCTGCATCCGCATCTTCCCGCCCAGCTTCGTCGGCGGCGTGGTGGACCTTTATCGCGGCCTCCAGAGCGGGGATGACGCCCGCGTCGTCCATGCCTATGAGACGTGGGGCTTCCGCGGCCTGACGCGGGATCTGATCGACGTGCTCAATATCTGGGCCCGCTTCATCTACGGCCCGCTGCTCGACGACCGCGTGCGCACCATTGCCGATGGCGTGGCGCCGGGCGAATACGGGCGGCGCGAGGCTTTCACCGTGCACCGCGCGCTGAAGGAAAAGGGCCCGATCCGCGTCCCGCGCGAATTCGTCTTCATGGACCGGGCGGCCATCGGCCTTGGCGGGGTGTTCCTGCACCTCAAGGCCGAGCTCAATTTCCACACCCTGTTCGAGGCGGCCATTGCCGACTTCTCGGTGGAGGAAGTGGCGGCGCGTCAAGGCGCCGCGCTTGCGGGAGCGGGTCTGGCCTGAGCACGGCCAGAGGTGACGTTGCCGGAAGGGGCGTCTTCGGTTAAAGCGAAGGCTTGCGAAAGTTATTCCTTTGGAGGGGGTCGAGATGGCTGATCACGGAGCGCCGGAATACGCCACGGCTGACGGTAACGACTACGCCGAGCACACCGGCACCTATCACCTCTTCACCAAGATGGCGCTGGTCAGCACGGTCGCCGTTGCCTGCTTCATGGTGTCGCTCGCCATTGGCGGGGCGAACGGTCACTGGGGCCTGTTCACGCTCGGTACGCTGGGCTCGATCGCGGTAACGGCGATCGGTCTGGTTTCGAAGGATGGCAAGCCGAAAGTTCTGTTCGGTCTGCTCGCCGTCCTCACGCTTGTTCTTATCCTCACGTCCTGAGATCCATCATGCGTATTGCTATCGTCAAGGAGAGCTCTGGTTCGGAGCCACGGGTTGCCGCGTCCCCGGACACGGTTAAGCGTTATGTTGGACTTGGGTTTGAGGTTTTTGTTTCGTCTGGCGCGGGTGATTTGTCCGGGGTTGGCGACGGGGACTATGAAGGGGCCGGGGCGTCGGTTGTGGGGGACAACGCGGCGGCGGTTTCGGGGGCGGATATCGTTCTCGGTGTTCGCCGTCCCGAGGCGTCGGAGGTGTCGGGGGCCAAGCCCGGCGCGCTGGTGATCTCGATCATGGACCCCTACGGGCACGAGGCCGCGCTTGAGGAGCTGGCGAAGGCCGGCGTGTCGGCGTTCGCGATGGAGCTGATGCCGCGCATTACCCGTGCGCAGGTGATGGACGTTCTGTCGTCGCAGGCGAACCTTGCGGGCTACCGGGCGGTGATTGACGCCAGCAGCGAGTTCGGCCGGGCGTTTCCGATGATGATGACGGCGGCGGGCACGGTTCCCGCGGCGCGTGTTTTCGTGATGGGGGCGGGCGTTGCCGGCCTTCAGGCGATCGCGACGGCGCGCCGGCTCGGCGCGGTGGTGTCGGCGACCGACGTGCGCCCGGCGGCGAAAGAGCAGGTGGAGAGCCTCGGCGCCAAGTTCATCGCGGTCGAGGACGAGGAGTTCAAGCAGGCCGAGACGGCGGGCGGCTACGCCAAGCAGATGTCGGCGGACTACCAGGCCAAGCAGGCGGCGCTGGTGGCGGCGCACATCGCCAAGCAGGACGTGGTGATCACCACGGCGCTGATCCCCGGCCGTCCGGCGCCGAAGCTGGTGTCGGAGGAGATGGTGGCGTCGATGAAGCCGGGTTCGGTGGTCATCGACCTGGCGGTCGAGCGGGGGGGCAATGTCGTCGGCGCGGTGCCGGGCGAGGTGGCGACCACGGCGAACGGGGTGAAGATCGTCGGGCACCTGAACGTGCCGGGCCGTCTGGCGGCGACGGCGTCGCAGCTTTACGCCAAGAACCTGTACGCCTTCGTCGAGACGCTGGTGAACAAGGAAAGCAAGACGCTCGCGGTGAAGTGGGACGATGAGCTGGTGAAGGCGACGCTGCTGACCAAGGACGGCGCGGTGGTGCATCCCGGCTTTGGCGGGGCTCCGGCACCCGAGGCCGGGGCGGCGAGCGCGGCGTAGCGGCGCCCGGTTGCCGGCCCGCGGGTTTCCCGGGCGGCCTTCGGGCCGGGGAGCCAGGCGGGCGGCACGGATGCGCCTCGGGACGATTGAATGAGGGCGGTGGGCGCGGGGAGAGCGCGCCACCGGACCTTGGAACCTTCAGGGGAAGAGAAATGGCCAATCCGGCAGGGGGCGTGATACTCGCCCAGAACGCGGTGGGGGACCTGACCGCGCAGAACGCGGTTGAAGGCGCCCGCACGGCCGCGGAAGTCGCGCGCCAGGCGGCGGAGGCGGCGCAGGCCTACGCGGACGCGGCGGCGCAGAACTACGCGGAGATGGCGGGCGCGGTGGCGCACGGTCTGAGCGGAGGGGCGATCGACCCGTTCGTGTTCCGCCTGGCGATCTTCGTGCTGGCGGTGTGCGTGGGCTACTACGTGGTGTGGTCGGTGACGCCGGCGCTGCACACGCCGCTGATGAGCGTGACCAACGCGATCTCGTCGGTGATCGTGGTGGGGGCGCTGCTGGCGGTGGGCGTGGACACGGTGGCCGAGGGCACGGGCTGGGCGCGGGGCTTCGGCTTCATCGGGCTTGTGCTGGCTTCGGTGAACATCTTCGGCGGGTTCCTTGTGACCAGCCGGATGCTCGCCATGTACGCGAAGAAGAAGTGAGGGGACGGGGATGAACGCCAATCTGGTAGCGGTTCTCTACCTCGTCTCGGGGGTTCTGTTCATCATGGCGCTGCGCGGGCTTTCCAGCCCGGTGACCTCGCGCCAGGGGAACATGTACGGCATGGTCGGCATGACCATCGCCATTCTGACCACGCTGGCGGCGAGCCCGCCGGCGGGCTTCGGAGGCTGGGTGCTGGTGATCGGCGGCCTTGCCATCGGCGGCGGGGCGGGCGCGGTGATCGCGAGGAAGATCGCGATGACGGCGATGCCCCAGCTGGTGGCGGCGTTCCATTCGCTGGTGGGCCTTGCGGCGGTGATGGTGGCGGCGGCGGCGCTGTATGCGCCGGAAGCGTTCGGCATCGGCGAGCCGGGCATGATCCACGGCCAGGCGCTGATCGAGATGAGCCTCGGCGTGGCGATCGGCGCCATCACCTTCACCGGTTCGGTGATCGCCTTCGCCAAGCTCAACGGCAACATGAGCGGCAAGCCGATCATGCTTCCCGGCCGCCATGTGATCAACGCCGGCCTTGCGGTGCTGATCGTGGTGCTGATCGGCGTGCTGGTGGCGACCGAGAGCCACACCGTGTTCTGGCTGATCGTGCTGGCGAGCCTTGTGTTCGGCGGCCTGCTGATCGTGCCGATCGGCGGGGCGGACATGCCGGTGGTGGTGTCGATGCTGAACAGCTATTCGGGCTGGGCGGCGGCGGGCATCGGGTTCACGCTTGGCAACACGGCGCTGATCATCACCGGCGCGCTGGTGGGCTCGTCGGGCGCCATCCTGAGCTACATCATGTGCAAGGGGATGAACCGTTCGTTTGTGTCGGTGATCCTTGGCGGGTTCGGCGGCGATGCGGCGGCGGGTCCGGCGGGGGCGGCGGAGAGCCGCCCGGTGAAGCAGGGCTCGGCGGAGGACGCGGCGTTCATCATGAAGAACGCGTCGAAGGTGATCATCGTGCCGGGCTACGGCATGGCGGTGGCGCAGGCCCAGCACGCGCTTCGCGAGATGGCGGACCGTCTGAAGGAGGAAGGCGTCGAGGTGAAGTACGCCATCCATCCGGTGGCGGGGCGCATGCCCGGGCACATGAACGTGCTGCTGGCGGAAGCGAACGTGCCCTATGACGAGGTGTTCGAGCTTGAGGACATCAACTCGGAGTTCGCGCAGGCGGACGTGGCCTTCGTGATCGGGGCGAACGACGTGACCAACCCGGCGGCGAAGACCGACCCGACCTCGGCGATCTACGGCATGCCGATCCTGGACGTGGAGAAGGCCAAGACCGTGCTGTTCATCAAGCGCGGCATGGCCGCCGGCTATGCCGGCGTCGAGAACGAGCTCTTCTTCCGCGACAACACCATGATGCTCTTCGCCGACGCAAAGAAAATGGTCGAGGATATCGTCAAAAATATCTGAGCTGCGGGCAGGGCGGTCGCTTCGGCCTCATCGACCGGATCGGCCCCACCGTCCGCCTCACGCTCCTCACACACCAGCAAAAAAGGCCGGGCTTGCGCCCGGCCTTTTTCATTGCGCCCGGCACGGCGGCAAGACGGGCACCGCGCAAGGCTGGCACCGCGCATGCTGCGCTGCCGCGACTCTTTTCATTGACGACCGGTGTATTGCATACCAGACTTCGACAAAAGACTAAGACGACGTGACGGCCACGGCTCCAGAACCAGAGGGAAACGCCATGCTTGTCGCCGATCTTATGAAATTAAAAAAGGCCCGCGTGCCGACCATCCGCATGTCGGAAACCATTGAAATGGCAGCCACTTTGCTAAACCGCGAGCGTATTGGCGCCGTGGTGGTAAAGGACGCCTGCGGCTCGGAAGGCGATACGGTCGTCGGCATCTTCTCCGAACGCGACGTGGTGCGCGCCATTGCCGACCGTGGGGTCGCCGCCCTGAAGGTCAGCGTCGCCGACCTCATGTCGCGCAACATGATTTCCTGCCAGATGGACGACAGCGTCGACCAGGTGCGGGCGCTGATGGATGAACATCATGTCCGGCACTTGCCGGTACTTGAGGACCATCAACTCGTCGGCGTGCTCAGCATCCGCGACATCCTCTCACATGATGTGCGTATGGCCGAAACCCGTTCCAGCGCAACGAAAAGGCCGGCAGTGGCCGAAGGATCAGCCCTGCCAGCCTGAGAGGAGCGCGGCCCTCTTCGCCGTCAATGGACCGGCAGGGCCTGCGGCGCTGCCGGTGCCGTCTCCAGCTGGTGAACGCGGTCGACGACCGCCTTCTGCACCTTTTCGAAAGCGCGGACCTCAATCTGGCGAACGCGTTCGCGCGACACGCCAAATTCGGAGGCGAGATCCTCCAGCGTCATCGGGTTGTCCGACAGCCGCCGGGCCTCGAAGATGCGCCGCTCACGCTCGTTGAGCACCGAGAGCGCGCCGGCCAGCGCACTTCGCCGGTTATCCAGCTCTTCGCTTTCCGCCAGGATTGATTCCTGGCTGTCATGATCGTCGGCGAGCCAGTCCTGCCACTCGCCACCTCCCTCGGCATCCCCGCGCAGCGGCGCGTTCAGGGAGGCGTCGCCGGAAAGGCGACGGTTCATGTCGATCACGTCCTGCTCGGTAACGCCGAGCTTGGTGGCGATCTGCTGAACCTGGTCGGGACGCAAATCGCCCTCTTCCAGCGCGGAGATCTGGCTCTTGGCCTTGCGCAGATTGAAGAACAGCTTCTTCTGCGCGGCCGTGGTGCCCATCTTCACAAGGCTCCACGAACGCAGGATGTACTCCTGGATCGAGGCCTTGATCCACCACATGGCATAGGTGGCGAGGCGGAAGCCCTTGTCCGGTTCGAAGCGCTTGACCGCCTGCATCAGGCCCACATTGCCTTCCGAGATGACCTCGGAAATCGGCAGGCCATAGCCGCGATAGCCCATGGCGATCTTGGCAACGAGGCGCAAATGGCTGGTGACGAGCCGGTGGGCCGCCTCGGAATCCTCGTGCTCGCGCCAGCGTTTGGCGAGCATGAACTCTTCCTGCGGCTCCAGCATCGGGAACCGGCGGATCTCGTTCAGATAACGGCTCAGGCCGCCTTCGGCGGACGGCAAGGTCATGGCGGAACGGGCCATAGCAGCACCCTCCTTTGTCACGGCCCCCATCATTGGGCGACCGATACGCGGCCGCTCAGAGCCGACCGCTACTGTATATTAGCAGGAACGGCGCCTTTTTGCGAAACCGCAAGACGATGCCGGGTCACGAAGCGTTGAGCGGGCGCTGATGCGAGGTCATTCCTCAATTTCCAGGGCCTCCTGCAACGCGGCGAGTTCCGCCGGCAGCGGGCTTTCGAACAAGAGGAACGCGCCGGTGGAGGGATGTTCGAAGCCCAGCCGCGCGGCATGAAGCGCCTGGCGACCCAGGCGCCCAAGCACGAGCCGGGCTTTCTCGCCGAGCCTGTTGGCCTTGGTTCGCTGTCCGATACCGTAGACCGAATCGCCCAGCAGTGGATGGCCGATATGGTCCATGTGAACCCGGATCTGGTGAGTGCGCCCCGTCTCCAGCCGGCATTCCATAAGGGTGGCGACGGGTCTGCCGGCGGCGTCCGAATAGGTCGCGAGGCGCTGCCAGTGGGTGAGGGCGAAGCGCCCGTCACTGCGCACCGTGATGCGCTCGCGCGCGGTCGAATGACGCCCCACGGGGACGTCGACCGTACCACTCGGCAGATCGGGCACGCCCCAGACGAACGCCAGGTAGGCGCGTTCCAGCGGGCCGGTGCGCCCATGGTCGGCAAACTGGGCGGCGAGCGCTTTGTGCGCCCTGTCGTTCTTGGCGACGACAAGCAGCCCCGATGTGTCCTTATCGAGCCGGTGCACGATGCCCGGCCGGCGCACGCCGCCCACGCCCGAAAGGCTGTCCCCGCAATGGTGCAGCAGGGCATTGACCAGCGTGCCGTCGGGGTTGCCCGGGGCAGGGTGCACGACCAGCCCGGCCGGCTTGTCGATGACGATGAGGTCGCCGTCCTCGTAGACGATGTCGAGTGCGATGTTCTGTGCGATGGGTGCGGCAGGTTTGGGTTCGGGGATGGAGAGGGAGAAGCGATCCCCCGCGGCGACCTTGGTCGCACCGCCGGAAACGGGCTGGCCATTGCGGGTCAGGCGGCCTTCCGCGATCAGCGCCTGAAGGCGTGTGCGGCTGAGCTCGGGACGGTGTCGGGCAAGGACGCGATCGAGACGCAGCCCTTCATCCTCGGCGCCGGCGATGATATCGACGCTCGTCGCGCCGTCTTCCAGCGCGGCCTCGTCCCCATCGTCCATTGGCTCCAGCGGTACCCGCATGACTTCTCCTGATTCCGACGAAAAGCTCGATCCGGCTGTTGAGCGCATGCTGCGCAAGTTGCGCAGTTTCGCGGCCTTCTCCGGCATATTGATGGGCTTCGGCTTTCTCGCCCTGTTCGGTGCCATCGGATACAGGGTTGTGGTGGGATGGAAAAGCACGCCGGCCTCGATTGAGGGCACGATACAGCTTCCGAAGGGGGCGGACGTGCGCTCCGCTGTTGTGACCGGCGAATTGATCGCTGTCACGGTGCAGCGGGAAGGCGTGGTGGAGACGCATTTCTTCGACCTCGCCACCCGCGCGCCCCGCGGCGTGCTTACCTTCGCGAGCGAGCGCTAGCTCCGGCGTGAAAAATACTCCTGGGAAACCGGGAGGGCTGCCTTGATCCGCCGGCAGAATGACATTATGAAACCGCCTGCCGCATGCGCCCATCGTCTAGCGGTCAGGACGTCGCCCTCTCACGGCGAAAACCGGGGTTCGATTCCCCGTGGGCGCGCCAGCAATCTCAAGGGTTTGCTCCCTTCTGGCTGCGGAAAATCAAAACGTACGGAAAATATGCGGAATAGGCGTTCCCATGCTTGTGGGAGCTATGGCGAGCTTCCGAGCGTTTCAAACAAGAAAGGCGACGAGTCCTTCGGCTGTCGTCTTTGGATGGAAGAGGAAGCCCGACTCACTCTTCATCCTCATCGTCGGGCGGGTTGGCTACGACGGGCATGGCGCTGCCCTGGATCTGTCGGATCAGAAGCGAGAGCGGGTTCTCGGCGCCACCCTGGAGCCTGACCTTGTCGTTGAACATGCCGAGGTGACGGGCGACGTTCTCGAGCGCCTTGTCGCGGTCGCGCGGCTTGATCTCCAGGCCGTCCTTGGTGGCCTTCACGCCGTTGTAGAGCAGCAGGGCGGAGCCGGACAATTGTTCGGTGTCGTTTGCCTGGACGCGGCCCACACCCTGGCCGCTGCATTCCGGGCATCGCGGGTGCGGGCTGAGCGTGTGGTCATAGTCGAAGCCGCCGTCGCAGGTGGGGACACAGTGCTTCTTCAGTTCGGCCTCCGCGACCGCCTCGTCGAACTCGCGCGGCGAGCGCCACTGGTAGAGGTGGCCAAGGCCATAGCAATAGCGGCAGGCACCATGTCGATACTGAATGACATCAGCCGCATTCGCCGTTGCGATGTCCCACCAGCGTCGCAGCACGGCGTCGACCTCGATCTCGGTGCGGGCTGACCCTCGGCACCCACGAGCGGACCGTCTGGATACGGCCCCGGAGCCGTCTGTCAGCAAAGCGCCGCCAAGCCCGACGTTCAGGCTCTAATCAACGCTCCCCAAAAGCGGACGGATCTAGTTCCAACTGGCTCACAGGCATCAGATAGTTCGAATCCTGCCGGACGCGCCATTTTATGGTGCGACATCAGTCGCTTATCAAACTAGCTTTGTTGCTCTCTTTGCCGCCGGGATCATTGGCGTGACGGGAGATCAGCACGCCGAGGTGGCCCGCCAGCGCGACCCTGCCGGCCAGCAGCGCTCTTGAGCAGGCGACAAGCGTGATCGTTTCCCGCTCAGGCCGCGCTGCGTATCTGCCGGCGTAGCTCATCCGCCAGCGGATGCAGCCGGTCCGGGGCCACCGCTCCGACGAGGCTGTAGCCGAGGCCGTCATCGGCCCAGGCGAAGCCGTTGAGTGCGCCTTCGGTGTGTGGCGACATCGGCAGGGCCGGCTCGGCCTTCATCGGGCGCGCCAGCATCACGAGGCGCGTTCCGCGATCGTCGTCAAACATGAACAGCGCGGCAGGACCGTGCTCGGTCGGCACGACGCGCCCGCCCATCAGGCGATAGCCCGCCGCCGTCAGGTCCGGAATGCCGATCGGACGACCGATGCGCTTGGCGGTCCATGCCGCGAGCACGTCGCGATCGCTGGCCCGGATCTCGACCGGCCGCACCTGATCGGGCACATAGGTCGCGTAGCTCGCGGCTGCCTCGCGGGCGAGCGCCTGGACACCTTCGGAGTTCGTAGGCCCCATGCTGCGCAGCGACCAGCCACCGGCGGCCCCCACCGTTAGCAGCAGCACCGCCGCCGCGGCCATCGCCCAGCGCGGCGCCTGCCGGGGAAGGCGGCGTTCTTCGATCATGCGCGACAGGTCGAGCTCCGTCGGCACCGGCTCATCGATCACCGGCGCGAAGGCGTCGCGCAGCATGTCGCGCTGCTCGCCATAGACCGCGATGCGTTGGCCGACGTGCGGATGTGCGTCCAGATAGGCGCTCACCTCGGCGCGGCGTTCGGGAGTGAGCGTGCCGTCGACGAAACCGTTCAGGTCATCTTCGGTGATCGGAAGAGGGGTCATTTCACGCTCCGGAGATGGGGCGACTGGCGGGCCGTCTGCGGCTCGGCGGACATCAGCTTCGCGAGGCGTTCGCGGGCACGCGACAGGCGCGACATGACCGTGCCGATAGGCACGCCCAGCACCTGCGCCGCATTGGCATAGGAGAGTTCCTCGACCGTGACCAGCAGAAGCACGGTCCGTTGCTCATCCGGCAATTGCGCCAGCGCGTTGACGAGGTCGCGATGGCGCAGCCCGTCCTCCTGCCGCGCCGTGGAGGCGAGGTTCGCCGGATCGGCGTCGTCGAGCCCGATATGGATCGGGCGCTGCGTCGCCCGGCGCAGCCGCGTCATGGCGAGATTGTGCAGGATGGTGAAAATCCAGGCCCGTGCGTCGTCGCCCGGCCGCCGCTGGTGCCACCGGCTGACGGCGCGCTCCAGACAATCCTGAACCAGATCGTCCGCCGCCTCCCGCTCGCGCATCAGCGCGCGCGCATAACGCCGCAATGCAGGGACCTGCGGCTCGATAAGGCGCACCATCTCGTGGTTCACGGTGTCTCCTTTCGGGGAGAGGCGAGCCTCCCCCATGAGCGAGTGTCCTGGCGGAGGCGGTGGCGCGTCAATCCAGCGTCTGGCGCTGCACGACGGCGCCGGGCTGCGCGACCGTGCCCTCCGTGATGACGAGATAGCGGCGCTGTGCCTTGGCCTCGTTCTGCACGATCTGGCGGATTGGCCCGGCGGCGTTGACGATCGCCGAACCGGCGGGATTGGACATGAAGGCCGAGAGCGGTTCGATCGCGCCCTTGCCGTCGGGCTGGCTCGCCAGTGCCAGTACATACGGCTTCTTCGGGGCAAGGCCGGTCACCGACGCTTGCAGGACCTGGATCAGCCCCTGGTCGAACAGCGTGATGCTGGTTGGGGGCTTGTCGGCGACTTTGCCATCCTTGGTCAGGCTGAGATGGGCCGCCTGTCCGGCGACGCCGAGCGGCTGGAGGTTCTGCGTGCCGTCGCCCTCCGGCACGGCGCCGGGCACGTAGGTCACCGCCTGCGGCGCCTGGCCGACCGGGATCGTCGCGATCACCTTGTTGCTCATTGTGTCGATGGCGGCGAGCGCGTCGGCGTTCTCCAGCCCGACATAAACGCGCGAGCCATCACCCGACGGCCAGAGGCCGTGCGGCAGCTTGCCGACAGGAATGGTCGCGACATGCGCGAAGTCGTCGGTGCGGAACACCTTGACCTCGTTGAGCCCGCCCACCGTCACATAAGCGAAGCTGCCATTGGCGTTGTGGGCGAAGTTGACGTGGTTGGTGAGCGGGCCGGTGTCGATCGTCGTGATCACGTCGAAGGGCGGCTGCGCGTTAAACACCTGCACCTTGCCGATGTCCTTCAGCGTGAACCAGACCTGCTTGCCGTCCGGCGTCGCCGCAATGTCCGGGCAGAACGGGCTCCCCTGCTTCACACGGCCGACGATCTTGTGCTCGGCGACCGAGATCACCACAGTCTCCGGCATGAAGGAAGAACAGACATAGCCGTATTTGCCGTCGGGCGAGAAGATCTGCATGCCCGGGCCGTTCGGCGCCTTGATGCGCGTCTTCTCCTCATAGGTCGTCGCGTCCAGCACGGCAATGTAGTCCTCGCCGCGCACCGTTACCCATATCTCCTTGCCGTCCGGCGTGAAGAACGCCTCGTGCGGCGAGCGGCCGACATAGGTGGTGTGCTTCACCGCGTTGGTCGCGGTGTCGATGATGGTGACAGCGTTCGAGCCGATCGACACCACGGCGAGGGTCGTGCGGTCCGGCGAAAAGCCCATGCCGTGTACCAGCACCTGCCCCTTGTAAAGTGGGCTGAAGTTCATCGGCTGCGGCTCGCCCAGCCGAATGACGCCGACTAGCCTGTTGGTGGCGGGATCGGTGACGGAGATGGTGTTGGAGAACTGCTCGGCGGCATAGACCCGGTCGCGGCTGCTCAGCGGGATGTCCGGGGCGGAGGCGGCGAACGGCGCCTGTCCGGCGAGGGCGGGCACCGCACAGGAGAGCATGGCGCTGGCGAGCAGGCCGGTCAGGACGGATTTGTTCATGGGACGGTTCCTACTTCGCCGGGGTCGAAATGGCCGGCATTGTCATGTTGCTGGCGAACGTCGTGCTGTGGGACATGGCGGAATGGTCGTGGGTAGGACCGGCCTCAGGTTGGGTCGGAGCCGGCGCGGAAGGCGGCAGGGGCTGGCCGATTGCGAGCCGCATTGCGGCGATCTCCTGCTGCTGCTCGATGACGATCTCCTGCGCGAGGCGGCGCAACTGCGGGTTCTGGCCGTAGCGCAGATAGGCGACCGCCATGTCGATGGCGCCCTGATGGTGCGGGATCATCATCGCCGTGAAGTCGACGTCGATGTCGCCGGTCGGCTTCACGTCCATCTCCACCATCATCTTGTCCATGGCGACCGCGTTCTCTCTGAGAAAGGGAGAATCGGCGCTGGTCGCGGTAGTCGTATCGGCGCCATGGATGTGGTCGCGCGCCTCGGCCGCGCTGCCGGCCAAGCAGAGCGCGAGCAGCGCGCCGACACGGGACAGGTGTCGTTGTCGCATGGGTTTTTCTCCTTCGGGCGATGACGCCTTCAGGAGGTGGGACTCGCAGCCGGCGCGATTATTCCGCCCGGGCGCAAATTTTCTCCGGCCTTTCGCGTGGGCCGTCCGCCGCCGATGCCGTGCGACAGAAATTTGGAACGTAAACACCGGCAGGCGGAATAAATCGGTGCGGCAGGAGTCTCTCGGTGCAGGCCCCATTGGAGATACGAGCACATGCGCCTTTCAACTCTTGCCGCCATCCTGATCTCTGCCGCCGCTTCCGGTTCGGCCGCACTGGCGGGAACTGCCGAAGACCTCGCCAGATCGCGCATCGCCGCGATCGCCAGCGGTGACATGGCCGTCGTGTCTGCTGCTTACGGCCCTGCCGCGGCCCTGCACTGGGTCGGTGGCCCGCTCGACGGCACCTACAGCGAACAGGCCAAGATCAAGGAGGTCTGGTCGAAGTTCTTTGCCGCCCAGGGCGCCCAGAAGGCAACCATCGCCGCAGCGGTGGAGGCGGCCAATCCCAAGGGCGGCACAGTGACGGCCGACATCACCTTCGCCGGCAAGAACACGGTCAAGGTGCGCTACGTGTTGCTCTATCGCGATGACAAGCTGGTCGACGAAATCTGGCAGGTCAATCCGGCGGCGACGTACTGAGCGGGTTGATCCCGCATTGGAGCATGGGCGGACGAAGGACCGCGGCTCACCACCGGCTGACGGGTCAGCAGCCCCGGCGCGAGACTGCCCGAGACGCCGATAATTCGACGCCGATGCAGGCGTGATCCGCGCGAAAACACATGCCCCACGCGGCGACGCGCGGGGCATATCCTTGTGTGCACTCAACATTCCAGTCCGCTCAATGAGCCAGAGATTGCCTCCCCCGTTCTCATCGCGGCGAAAGGTGACGATATATCACAAAGACTATATTTGATAAATTTGATAAATTTGATAATCAAGCGACGTTCAATGGAGTTTGCACATGAGCGATATGGACAAAGACGACGCGCTGGGCTTTGCCCGACGGGCCGCCGAAAACCAGGACAGGTTGAGGGAGCGACCTCCGGCGCACTATAATTTCATCGTCTGCGGCGCCGGCTCTTCCGGATCGGTCGTGGCGCGGCGCCTGGCCGAGAACCCCGATGTCGACGTGCTCCTCGTCGAGGCAGGGGGAAATGACGAAGCGGAGACGGTGCTCGATCCCTCGCAATGGCCGCTCAATCTCGGCAGCGAGCGCGACTGGGGCTTTCAGGCGACTGCCAATCCGCATCTCGACGGCCGCAGCCTGTCCATGTCGATGGGCAAGGGTCTGGGTGGCGGGTCCAGCATCAATGTGATGGTCTGGGCGCGTGGTCATCGCAGCGACTGGGACTTCTTCGCGGAAGAAAGCGGCGATCCCGCCTGGGGCTACCCGTCGGTGCTCGATATTTATCGTCGGATCGAGAACTGGCAGGGCACCCCTGATCCGCACTACCGTGGCACAGCGGGCCCGGTGTGGGTCCAACCGGCGCGTGATCCCAACCCGGTCGCGCTCGCCATGCTCGATGCCGCGACCGAAATTGGCATTCCGCGCTTCGACCATCCCAATGGCGCGATGATGGAGGGCCCTGGGGGCGCCGCAATCTCCGACATTCTGGTGCGGGAGGGACGCCGCCACTCACTCTTCCGCGCCTATGTTCATCCCTGGATGGACCGGCCCAACCTGACGGTGATGACCGGCGCGACGGTGCGCCGGGTGCTCTTCGAAGGCCGGCGCGCCGTCGGGATCGAGGTGGTTCGCGACGGCCAGATCTCGCGGATCTGCGCGAGTGCGGAAGTGATCCTGTCGCTCGGCGCGATCCATACGCCGAAGGTGCTGATGTATTCGGGGATCGGCGATGCGTCGGAACTCGGGCGACATGGCATCCCCGTCCGCCAGCATTTGCCCGGTGTCGGCGCGAACCTGCAGGATCACACGGCCTTCTGCTGCATCTGGGAGTACCGCGACACCATCACGCCCCGCAATAATGGGAGCGAGGCGAAACTATACTGGAAAACACGTCCCGAGCTCGACTCGCCCGACGTGCTGTTCTGCCAGGCCGAATTCCCGGTGCCGAGCGAGCGGACGGCGGCACGGGGTGTGCCCGCGCAGGGCTGGACGATGTTCGCCGGGCTGGCGCGACCGTCAAGTCGTGGCCGGCTTCGCCTCACCGGGGTCGATCCCCTGTCCGCGATCGAGATCGACGCGAACATGATGTCGGACCCGGCCGACATGGATTCGGCACTGGCGTGCATCGAGCTCTGCCGCGAGCTCGGAAACGCTAGGGCATTCCAGCCTCTGGTGACCGGCGAATCGCTCCCGGGTCCGCTCAAGGGCGAGGCGATGAAGCAGTTCGTGCGCGATTCCGCGGTCACCTACTGGCATCAGAGCTGCACGGCGAAGATGGGCCGCGACGCGATGTCGGTCGTGGACGCCTCTCTCAACGTCTACGGGGTCGAGGGCCTGCGTATCGCCGACGCCTCCATCATGCCGCGCGTCACCACCGGAAACACGCAAGCGCCCTGTGCCGTGATCGGCGAGCGTGCCGCCGGGATGATCCGCCAAACCTACAACTTCTGACGGCTTCGCGCCGGGGCCGTCCAAGAGACGATGGTCCTGGCGTCCATTGTGGGATCGCCCATGCTTCACCCGACTTCCACCGACTGGACGGCGACAGCGCCGTCCAGTGTGGCTGCTCCTGCGTTGAACGTGCTCGTCGTTACCAGTGATTGCGATCTGCGCGAGCGCCTCACCACATATCTTCGTGACCACGGTTGCTGTGCCGTCGGCTTACACGCCATGCCCGCGACCTCCCGGTTGAAGGTCGACGGTTTGAATCTCCTCGTGCTGGACGTGCAGCTTGAGCCTCTCGACGGCCTTGGGGTTCTGCGCCGCGTCCGCATGGAAACCGATATTCCCGTCATCATGATCACGCGCGCCGGCTGCGACGACGTTGACTATGTCACCGGGCTAGAACTCGGCGCCGATGATTATCTGAGAGACCCGCTGGACCCGCGCGAACTTCTTGCGCGCGGACGCGCCATCCTTCGGCGGCATGGCATGGCGCACGCGCCTCCTCTGGAGTACCCGCGCGCCGGGTGGCGCTTCATGGGCTGGGAACTGCGGCGCCGCATACGGACCCTGAAGGATCCCTCCGGGCAGATCGTCAAACTCTCCCGAAACGAATTCGCTCTGCTCAACGTGTTTCTGGAGTCGCCGCGCCGCCCCCTCTCCAGGCTGCAGCTCATGCGCGCCAGCCGGCCGCACGACGACATATTCGACCGAAGCATTGACGGCCAGATTCTCCGATTGAGGCGGAAGCTGCAGTCACCGCTTTCGCCGCCGCAAATGATCAAGACGTACCGAGGCATCGGCTATGTCCTCGATGCCGATGTGGACCCGCTGTTCTGACACGGGTTCCGCAATTTTCCCGGAAGTGCTCCGGCGCCCTGGGCGAGATGAGAATGAGACAATGAACGCCACGACATTCGAGACTGACCTCAACAATCTGCCAATCGACAAGATCGATGTGGCACAGCCCGAATTGTTCAAATTGGGTTTTGCGCCGCGCTATTTCGAGCGTCTCCGCCGGGAGGCTCCCGTGCATTACTGTGCCGACGGCTTTTATGGAGCCTACTGGTCGATTACCCGACATCGCGATATCGAAGCCATCGAGCTCGACCCGGAGACATTTTCCTCCGAGCATCTCAATGGCGGCATAACGATCACGTCCAGCCCTGCGGACCCGCAGTTTTTTCCATCGTTCATTTCGATGGATCCGCCGCGCCATGGCGAACAACGGAAAGTCGTGGCCCCGGCGTTTTCCCCCGATCGCCTGCGCTTTCTCGCGCAGCAGCTTCGGCTGTGGTCGGAAGAGATTCTGAATCAGCTGCCGATCGGCGAGGCTTTCGACTGGGTTGACCGGGTGTCGATCGAACTCACGGCACGGACGCTCGCCGTGCTGCTCGGCTTTCCCCAAGAGCGGTGCCGCGATCTGATCCGGTGGTCGGAGGCGATGGTCGCCCTTCCCGGCAGTCCTGCCTTCCCGACCATCGCGGACAAATTGCACGTGATGCAGGAGTGCTTTGCGGCGTTTGACACGATGTGGGACGAGCGGTTGAAGGACCCGTCAGGAGATGACCTGATCTCCATGCTGGCGTCCGGGGAGAAGACGCGGGGCATGTCGCGCGCTGAGTTGCACGGCAATATCCTGCTGTTGATCGTCGGCGGGAATGATACCAGCCGAAGCGCGATCAGCGGCAGCATCGTCGCTTTTAACCGGTTCCCCGAGGAATTGACGAAGCTGCGAAAGCACCCCGAGCTTATCTCCGGCCTGACATCCGAGATACTACGCTGGCAGACGCCGATCGCGCATATGCGCCGGACCGCCATGCGTGACGTGACCCTCGGCGACAGGACCATCAGGAAGGGCGCCAAGGTCATCCTCTGGTATCTCTCCGGCAATCGGGATGAGGGTGTTTTCGAGCGCGCCGAGAGGTTCGACATCAGCCGTCTGAACGCGCGCCGACACCTCTCCTTTGGCACAGGCATACACCGCTGCGTCGGCGCGCGCGTGGCGGATCTGCAGATGAGGATTCTCTGGGAGGAAATTCTGAAGAACTTTACGAGTATAGAGATATGTCGTTCACCTGTTAAAACAGCCTCTACCTTCATTAACAGCTATACTGAACTTTTAGTTCAATTAAATAAATAGTAAAAACACAATCTATAATAAATTTAACAGAATATATACTTCCGAAAAACACTAATATGAAGATTTTTATAATTAAAAATCGAACTAAATCGAATATCTCTACCAAAAGGAAGAACAAAATGCACGAGACGGTCATGCGCCTTCTTGATCGACCTGTAACGAGTCTGCTCGCGCGGCTTTTGCTGACGGCGCCCTTCTGGTTGAGCGCCATATCCAAGTCCATCGGCTTCGACATGGGCGTGGCCGAGATGGCGCGCGCCGGGCTGGAGCCCGCCATCGGGTTCAATCTCGCGACGATCGCCGTGCAGCTGGCCGGATCGCTGTTCATCATCAGCGGTCACTACGTCTGGTTCGGTGCCGGTATGCTGGCCATTTTCACCGGGCTGACCGTGCCTCTGGTCCACCATTTTTGGACGATGACGGACGAGCCCTTTCAGACAATTGCCTTCCATACCGCAATCGAGCATGTCGGCCTCATCGGAGGTCTGCTCGGCATCGCGGTTCTGTCATCGCGGAATGGAGGAAATCTGTCCAAAGGCCGCGCGTGATGGCTCGCCGCAATCGACCGCCCGCCCCTCGAAGCTAGCTAGGACGGCTTGAGCCATGCCAGGGCGAAAACTCTTGATCCTCCTCGGCTTCGTTATTCCTGCGATGCTTTGGTTCGACCGACCTGTGATGGTTTTGGTCCGGACTTTGCCGGCATGGCTGACCGATAGCGTCGCAGTCTGTTTACTGACGCTGGCTATCGTCGCCGGCGTTTTGATATTCGCCAGGGCGATAAGGGAGAAGGTGATACGACACATACCCCTTGGGAGCGGCGCCGTACTGGTGCTCGTCTCGGCGCTGGCATCGCTGGTTGCAGCCGGGGTGCTCAAGCATCTGATCGGACGGGCCCGGCCTGAGGCGAGTGTCGATCCCTGGAGCTTCGCCCCTCTGGCCTTCGATGATAGCTTCGCGTCGCTGCCCTCGGCGCAGGCGTCCTGCGCGGCGGCGATCGCCTTCAGTCTTGCGATTTCGCTGCCGCGGCTCAAGAGCGCGCTCGTTCTGCTCAGTGTCGCCGTGGCTCTGACGCGGGTTCTGGTCGGCGCCCATTGGTTGAGTGACGCGATTGCGGGTTGGGCCTTGGGGGCGGCAACGGTCGCCGGCACGAGCCACGCAATGCAACATTGGGCGCGCAAGGCTGACGCGGCCCGTTAGCCGAGCGCTTCCGATCGCCGTACCGTTACAGGCATGCAAGAGGTCGGGCGGACCGAAACCGGGTCAGCGGGTCGGAAAGGCATCGTGCGTTTTCCTCGCAGGCCCGGCGAACTCGACCGGCAATGTGTGGCCCCGCCCTGGCGCCTGCCGCTCTGCCTTGCGAAGCGCGTCCCGCAACTGGCGTTCCATGGAGCGCAGCCGCACTTCGTCGGATGCCAGCGCCGCAAGCGCCATGAGGGCCCGCCTCTCGCCATCGTCCAGCTTGCGCGGCCTCCGGTCGATGATGCACAGCGACCCCACGGCGAAGCCTTCATTGTCGTGGACGGGGGCGCCGGCGTAGAAGCGGAAACCCTTATCCCCCGCGACGGCCGGATTATTCGCAAACCGCGGATCGCTGGGAAGATCCTCCACCGAGAACACGCCCTTCTGCAGGATCGTATGATTGCAGAAGGCCCAGCTTCGCGGGGTTTCTGGCGTGTCGAGGCCGATGCGCGACTTGAACCATTGCCGCGTGGGTGTGAGCAGGGTCAGCAGCGCGATCGGCGCGTCGAGAGTGCGGGCGGCCAGCCACGTCAGACGGTCGAACGCTTCCTCGGGAAGCGTGTCCAACAGTCCCGAGCGCTCCAGCGCCACCAGCCTCTGGCTCTCATTGAGCGCGATTGGAAACATCGTCTCGGCGGGCGGCGGGGTTGGCGTGCCCGCATCGATCAGGGACACACGTATCGCGGCGGCCGCCTGTTCGGCGGTCTCAACAGGCACGACGCGGCCGGGCAGATCGCCGCTGGCGATCTTGCCTGCGGCCGCGACCGCGAGAATCCGGCTGTGGCCTAGCGACGGGTTGGCAGAGAGGCTGTGCAGCAGCCTCTCCCGCTCGGCATCGGGCGGCTCAAGATCGACGATGATGGCGTGCGGCCGGACGGAGCCGATGGCAAACAGGGCCCGGTGGACATTGTCGAAGGCTTCCACCGTACATTCGGGAATGCCGGCGAACAGGCGATCATAGTGGCTAAGCCGTTCGGGCAGAGCGACAATGATGACGGTGGCGGACGAGAGCGGCGCGCCAGGCGCGCCCGGTACGGGCCGTTCGATCAGTCCCATGACGTCCGCGCGGTAGACCCGGCGGTGCCCGCCCGGTGTCTTCCATGACGGCACGGAGCCGCCCTCGATGAGCAGTTGTGCGGTGCGGACCGACACGCCGAGTATCCTGGCGGTTTCAGCCGTGGTTAGGATGTCCTTGTCTGTCTTTCCCATCGCCTTCGCCACACTCGGAGATCGGCGCACCACCCCGGCAAAGGCGTCGGGAAGGGGCGCAGATCTCCCAATATAGGGTGCGCAGCGAAAAAATGGGAGAGTTGCTAGATTTGATTGAAACGATATCAAGCGCCGCCTTCGCTGGCGTGTTCCGGGCCAGCGATCCCATCCCGTCGGGGCGGCGGCTCCGAGACCGCCCACCTCGACAGGACAAACATCGAGGGATCAGGGCTGCTTGGAAACTGTCCGTGCCGCCTTGTCAATGGTGTCGGCGACGACCTTCGGTTGGGTTATGAAGAGCGCATGGCTGGCGGAGACCGTGGTGATGTCGGCACCGATCCGCTTTGCCATGTGCAGCAGCATCGCCTGGTCGAACGCCTGGCCCTCCGTGGCGATCACCGCCCAGCTCGGCTTGGAGCGCCAGGCCGCCCTCGTCAGCTTCGTGCCGAACGCCGAGAGGTTGATGGGCACCTGCGAGTCTCGCATGAAGGCGACGTCCTGATCGCTGACGTCATGGGCGAAGCCGGCCTTGAACTTCTCGCGGTCGACAAAGGCGAAGCCGTCCTCCGCTTTGTCGAGCACGAATTCCGTGGCCGGAGCAAAGCCTTCATATTGCTGGCCGGTTGTTTCTCCCGCATCGGGCGAGAGCGCGGAGACATAGACGAGCCCTGCCACCTTCGGATTGTCCCCTGCCTCGGTAATGACCGTGCCGCCCCAGGAGTGACCGACGAGAATGGTCGGGCCGCTCTGCCGTTCCAGCGCGCGCGTGGTGGCGGCGACATCGTCTTCGAGCGAGGTCAGCGGGTTCTGGACGATGGTGACGCGGTAGCCGCGCTGGGTGAGCTGGTCATAGACGCCGCGCCAGCCGGACCCGTCGGCGAACGCGCCATGCACAAGCACGACATTCTTGACCGCCTGGTTCTGCGGGATGGGGTCGGCCGCATGCGCCGGGTCCATGCCGATGACAGCAGCGGCGGCCGCGGTGGCGGCAAGGATGTTTCTTGTCTTTGTGTTCACGAGGCTTTTCCTTTTCTTGCGCGATACCATTATCGCAACATGTGCTTGACCCGCGGGATGTGTGACGACCGCGCGCGATCGAGATCGCGGATACGATTTGCGCGGTTACGCTGTGCCATTACTTGTTGAGGTAGGTGTCGATGCCTGATTGATGCTACCGGTGGCGGTCGTCGGCCGATCAATCGCGCCGCGCATGCTCCGCGATGCGCCTCGAATCCTGCACTGCGACCGGGCCGCCGGCCGAAGCTGGCGAAAGGGCGTTGCCGCATGGCGTTCTCCTTCGACGCCTCTGCGGCGTCTGAAGGTTAGACTCCGTGCCGCGCCGGTTATTCCGGTCCGGCACTGATTTTCTTCGGCTATTCGCATTCACATTGGTGTCGGGGGCCGTGAAGCCCGTCTCTATCGAAGCTATTGGATTCTTGGCCTAGGCGGTGGGAACCGTGCCGCCATCGATGACGTATTCGGTGCCGGTTATCGCCGCCGCGCGGTCCGAGGCGAGAAAGGCGATGAGGCTGGCGACTTCGTCCGGCTTGGCCGGGCGGCCGAGCGGAATGCCGCCCAGCGCGTCCATTATGATCTTCTTGCCGCCTTCGTAGTCCGTGCCGGCCTGCTCGGCCAGGCGCTGCGACAGACGCACCGCCGCTTCCGTCTCGATCCAGCCCGGGGCGACGCGAACCACGCGGACGCCCTTCGGGGATACTTCCTTCGACAGGGCCTTGCTGTAGGTCGAAAGCGCGGCTTTTGCGGCGGCATAGGCCGTTGTCGATTCCGGGAGCGGCAATACGCGCTGGATCGACGAGACATGAATGACGACGCCGCTTCCGCGCTCGACCATGCACGGGACGAGCTGCCGATCCAGCCGCACGGCAGGCAGCAGATTAAGATCGAGCTCCTTCTGCCACAGGGCATCGGTGAGCGCCGCAAAGCCACCTCCCGGCGCCGAGGACCCACCGAGCATGTGGACGATGATGTCCACGCCGCCCAGGCGCCGAAGGGTCGCCTCGGCGACGCTCGCGCAGCCCTCCTCGGTGGTCAGGTCCGCCGCGATGAAGAACTCCTCGGGCAAGTCCGCGGGGCGAGAGCGGGCCGTCGTCAGCACCCTGGCGCCGAGCGCGCCGAACAGTTCGACCGTCGCCGCGCCGGCACCCTTCGTTCCCGCAGTGATCAGGGCGCGCTTGCCGTTCAGGTTCAGAAAATCGGTCATCATCCGATTTCCAGTTCGACGATTTTGCCCTGCTCGAGGGTGAAGGCGAAGTCGAGCGTCACCGGGCTGTTGGGGAAATCCCCGGACACGAGCGCGCAGACGGAGACCTTGTCGCCACTTCCGGACATCTCGATGGGGGCGGTAACGTGGTGGGTCTTCTTCTTTGCCGCGACCCACCAACTGCGGATTGCGGGGATCCCCTCATGGACGGCGCCCTCATCCCTGACGGCCGCTCCGGCGGCAAACGCTGCCACCAGCGCATCGGGGTCGTTGCGACGTTCGGCGTCGAAATAGGCCTTCACACTTTCGGGCATATCCATCGTTTGGCTCCTCTCTGGGAATTTCTGATCGTCAGAATAGGGCTCGACGATTACTCACATAAGTGAGACAAAGTGGCATCTTGTATTGCGATTTTCGGGACAATGGACCGTGCTGGCCTGAGTGAACTGGAAGCGGTGATCGCGATTGCCCGGCGCGGAACCTTCCGCGCCGCCGCGATCGATCTTGGCATGTCCCCCACCGCGCTCAGCCATGCCATCGGTAAACTCGAGGCGAGCCTCGGCGTCCGCCTGTTCAACCGCACGACCCGCAGCGTGGCATTGACCGAGGCCGGCAAGCTGTTCGTCGAACAGGTGGGACCGGCGCTGCAGGACATTCACGGCGCGCTGGAGGCGGTGCGCTCCCACCGCGAGACACCATCGGGAACCATACGGATCAACGCGGCGCCTTTTGCCGCCCGCGCCATCCTCTCGCCGCTGGTGATCGAATTTATCCGTCGCTACCCCGACATGAGCGTGGATCTGGTCACCGAGGGGCGATTGGTCGACGTCGTTGCCGAGGGATTCGATCTCGGCGTGCGCGTCACCGGGCTGGTGCCCACGGACATGATCGCCTTGTCGCTCGGGCATCCGCAGCGCCACGCCATCGTCGGGTCGGCCGACTATTTCGCCCAGCATGAGAGGCCGCGCGTTCCGCCAGATCTGTTCGAGCACAGATGCATCCGCGTGCGCCTGCCGGACGGCGCGCTTTTTCGCTGGCGCTTTGAGAAGGACGGGGAGGCCGTCCAGATCGACGTGCAAGGCCCCCTCATCCTCGACGAAGCCGGCCTGGCCCGAACGGCCGTCCTGGAGAATATCGGCATTGGCTACTTCATGGAGCAGAGCGTTCTTGCCGACATAGAGGCAGGTCGCCTGATCCGGGTATTGGACGATTGGACTCCCCCCTATCCCGGGCTTTGTCTGTATTACCCCGGTCGCCGGAATCTATCGGCGGGCGTCAAGGCGTTCCTCATAATGGCGCGGGAGATGGCGGGCCGTCAGGGCATCTGCTCTGCCACTTGAAGATGTCGGCATGCGTCCTTCGGCTTCGGGTCGGCTGTGGGCTTTAGAGAGCCGTAGCGAAGACGTAGTTCTCAGTTTCATCAACGTCGGCGCGCCACTTTTCTTGTTTCTGATCTATTGCTTATGTGAGCGCCGACCCGGCCTTCAGCTTGCTAGCCAACTTGGAGTAAGCGGGAGGTAAGCAGTCGGCGGCATGCGGAGCGGCCCGACAGCCGGCGCGCTGATATTTCCGAAGATCTTCGGTGGCTTCGCCCCGGCCTCCTCGCCGGAATGGCCTGGGCGACACACAGCATTTTGGTTGATATTCGCGAGTAAGGACGCTCGTCAACGCTGCAGCGGCTCTAATTGCCCGTGACAGATTATCTGAAAGGTGCCCTAGCAATCACCGCGTTACTGCCTGATGGCGGCCTGCAACGTACCGTAAGTATCGGCGTGAAAAAAGGCGCGCCTGAACTGGACCGCCGTCACAGTACTTACATGAATAGATTAATCCAAATTTACTTGAAAAAATAACTTGTTGATAAACGGGGAGTCGTAGAGGAGTAGTGGAATAGAAATAAAAACTCCGATCTGGAGCCGGGATATATATTTTATCAGAAATAATATCATTAAATAACATGATTGCGCAACTAAGATCGAAACTCAATAAATCGTTCGACAAGTGAGTTGAATTTCAAGGGGCTTTCAAGAAACATGAAGTGCGATCCGCCATCTTCATCTTCGAATATTACCGATTGCGCCCCCGGGATGGTCCTGCCCATCGCCAGCATTGCTTGCCAAGGCACGATACTGTGGCGGGCGCCTATGCACAAGCATGGGCGGCTGATGCGCCTTATGACATCCTGCCAGTTCTTGAAGGCATGGTCGTAGAGCAGCCGTGCCGCATAGGTGCGTGGCAACAGGGCATTCTGTGCAAGTACCCAGGCAAAATCGTTTGCCGGATAATGGCGACTGAACATGCCGGTTACAAACGAACGGCTGAGCGAGCCGTCATCTTTCGCAAGACGCTCGACCAGATCGGTGGCCTCCTGTGCCGAGAGGATCGCTCCGGCGTTGAGGCGCTCTTCCTCGGACCAGCCCGGTTCGCCAACAATCGCCGAGGCCTGATCAACGAACACCATGCGATCGATGTTTGCGTCGCCAAACTGCTCGAGATAGCTCCAGATAACCGATGCCCCCATTGAGTGCCCGATCAGCGTGACGTCGTTTAGGTTGTGAGCCCGGATCAAGTCGTCCAGATCGGTGGCCAGACGCGAAATTCGATAGCCATGATCCGGCTTTTCACTGAGCCCGTGCCCCCGCATGTCAACCGCGATGACACGGTGCGTCGCGCTCAGGCTTTCGATCTGGAATTTCCATTCTTCCGCGGTTTGCGACCATCCGGGGATGAGAATGACGGGCCTGCCGGTTCCGGCCGTCAGAGTGTGCAGCAACACCCCGTCGCTGGTACGGAAGCTGCCATCGGTCCATGGTTTTACCTCGTGGCTGCTCATCCCATACATGATGCGCTCTCCTCCACCCGGGTCTAATCCATTGAAGTAGAAAGACGATTTGGATCGCCCGGTTCCGCTCGCCTACTGTAGGCTTAGGCTGCCGCTTCGCTCACATGCAACCGAAACTCTCGTACGGATTGGGCACAGGCGTTCAAGACAGGCAACCAGATTGCCCGGATTATAGACGTGATAGCGGTTGCAGATGTCGTATTCGACCGATTTGAGGGATAGGGAGCCGTGCCCGTGACGGATGCGCAGAGCGTGTCAAGAAGGCTGGAAGGTGCCGATAAGATCGTCTATCTGGCGGCCGCCATGGCGGCCGCAGGCGTGGTGTTCATCGCGGACCTTTGGCTTCCCGTTCACAGCGCAATCGCGGCGCTCTACATGATCGTCGTGGTGATCATCGCCGGAGGCGGCCTGCAAAAGCTGGTTGTTCCCGCGGGTGCGGCCTGTCTGATCCTGACGGTGATTGCCTATTTCATCTCGCCGGTCACGGCGGCGAATCCGCATGCGGCGCCCGATCTCATCATCAGCGACCTGGTGATCGCCTGCGTGACCGCGCTCGCCTTCCGGCTAAGCCTGCAGACCGCCCCTTTGATTGCCGCTGAGCGGGAGGCTCATGAGGCGCGCCGCATTTCGGAAGAGCGTTACTCCGCGATCTTCCATCAATCGCCGGTCTCGATCTGGGAATCAGACTGGACCCGCGTCTTTGCTCATATGCGGGCCACCGGCATCACGTCGGAATCGCTCAGGGCCAGCACCGACGCAATCTCGGTTCTGCGCAATCTGGGCTCGACGCACATCGCCAACAAGGCAACCGCCCGCCTGTTCGGCACCGACTCTCCCGACGCCATGGCCGGCAAGACCTTCGTCGCCCATTATATGCCCTCGACCGAAGCCGCCCTCGCCGAAATCTTCGCCACCTTCCTGGAGGGCGGGCAGATGCGGGAAGTCGAAACGCAGTTCCGTACCGCGAAGGGCAAGGTGATCGACGTGCTCTGGCGCGCCACGCTGTTGCAGGGGCAGAGCGAATGGTCGCGCGTGCTGATCACCGCCATCGACGTGACCGATCACAACCAAGCGCGCGCCAAGCTGGAGCAGGCCGCCGCCGATCTCGCCCATGCCGCGCGCGTCTCCACCCTCGGGCAGCTTTCTGCCTCCATCGCCCATGAGGTCAGCCAGCCGCTGGCGGCGATCAAGACCTATGGCGAATCCGCCAAGAGATGGCTCGCGGCCCCCACCCCCGACCTCACCGAGGTCGGGCTGTGCCTCGATGGCGTCGTCGCCAACAGCACGCGGGCGTCGGAAATCCTGGCCCGCGTCCGCTCTCTGGCACGCAAGGACACGCCCGAGCCGGAGCCGTTCGATCTGGCGGGCCTCATCGCGGAATCCGTCCGCATGCTGCAACGCGAGGCGAACGCCCACGCCACCCATATACGCGAGCTGGTCGAGCCGGGATTGCCGGTGGCCTTCGCCAATCGTGTGCAGATTCAGCAGGTGGTGGTGAACCTGGTGCTCAATGCGATCCAGGCCATGGACAAAATCGACGGCCGGCCTCGCGAGGTCGTCATCTCGCTGAGCATGGCACCGAATCAGATGGTGAATATCGAAGTGCGCGACAATGGCACCGGCATCGCGCTGGAAAATCCCAACGAGATCTTCCAGCCCTTCCACACCACGAAGGCCAACGGCATGGGGATGGGGCTCGCTATTTGCCGCTCCATCGTCGAGGCCCATGGCGGCGCGATCCGGGCCGAAAACAATATCGGCATGGGCGCGGCCGTCTGCTTCACCGTGCCGACGGAGGTGCGCATCGCCGACACCACGCAACGTCACCCCCTGGGTGACGTTGGCCGGGCGAAAGACCCCATGGCCAGCTCCACTATCGCCGCCGGCGAACTGAGCCGGAAATTGGGGGATTCGCCGCAGGGCTTCACAACCCCGACCAAGCACTGATCCGCCGCGTGTGACTTTACCGCGCCAGCTGCTCGCGCTGTTTCAGCAGCTCGTCGAGCAGCTGCTGCTGTTGCGCCATTCGCTCGGCGGCGAGGTCCTCGTCGGCGGCGCCGGAATAGGCGACGGCCTGCTCGGTCAGCTCCGACAGATTGCTGCGCAGGATGGCAATGCGTTCATCGAGCGCGATGAGAGTGGCGGCGTCATGATCCGAGACCATTTTCTGGACCGCCGGAAGCTGGAGGAGGATCAGATCAGATCAACGCTATCTTGGCGTCGATGTGGAGGACGCGCTCCTCCTGGCTGAGCGGACTGAAATCTAGGGAGTTCCGCGGCCACGGAGGTAGACATCTCTCGTTACACTCCGTGGTAGCTGTCGATAATCCCGACCTTTTCCGCGGAGCGTTTATCTTCCCGACTGCGTTTACGCGTTGTTTACGCCGATCCCGTCGATGGCACATCGCGCGTTGATGCTTCTGCGCTATAGATAGGAAGCTCCTGACAACACGGAGCGTTCCATGCTCGACATCCTCTACATTGCGCTGGCCGCCAGCTTCTTCGTCGCGGCCGCTGCCTCCGTCCGCCTGCTCGAGCGGCTCTGAGGTAACGCCATGGCCTTCGACCTCCTCGTCGGCGGCGCGGTTGCCGCTCTCCTCCTCGTCTATCTCGCTTACGCGCTGGCGCGACCCGAGCGGTTCTGATCGCGCGCAAGGACACGTCTCATGGCACCCGACATTCTCCAGTTCGTTCTCTACGCAGCACTCGTCACTGCACTTGCCTGGCCCCTCGGCCTCTATCTCGCCCGTGTCTTTGAAGGCGGCAGCACATGGCTCTCGCCGGTCCTTGCACCCGTCGAGCGCGGGTTCTTCGCGCTGGCGGGCATCAGGCCGGACCAAAGCCAGCACTGGACGCGTTATGCGCTCTCGGTGCTCACCTTTAGCCTCGGTTCCTGGGCGCTGCTTTACGCGATCCTTCGCATCCAGCACCTGCTGCCGCTCAATCCGGCAGGTCTCGGGCCGCTTTCGCCGGAGCTTGCCTTCAACACGGCCGTGTCGTTCACGACCAACACCAACTGGCAGGCCTATGGCGGCGAGACAACCATGTCCTACTTCAGTCAGATGGCCGGCCTGACGGTACAGAATTTCCTCTCGGCCGGCGTCGGCATGGCGGTGTGCGCGGCGATCATACGCGGCTTCTTCGCCCGCGAGCAGAAGGCACTCGGCAATTTCTGGGTCGACCTGACCCGGTCGGTCCTCTACTTACTTCTGCCGATGTCGATCCTGCTGACGCTGTTCCTGGTCTGGGAGGGCGTGCCGCAGAACCTGATGGCCTATGTCTCGGCGACCACCGTCGAAGGCGCCCAGCAGACCATTGCGCAGGGGCCGGCGGCCTCGCAGATCGCCATCAAGCAGCTCGGCACCAATGGCGGAGGGTTCTTCAACGCCAACTCGTCGGTGCCCTACGAAAATCCGACGCCGCTCTCCAACCTCGTCGAGATGTTGTCGATCCTCCTGATTCCGGCCGCCTTCTGCTTCATGTTCGGGAAGATGGTCCGCGACATGCGCCAAGGTGTCGCGATCTTCGCGGCGATGGGCATCCTTTTTCTCGGCGCGCTTGCGCTCACCTATGGTTCCGAAGTCTCCGGCAACCCCGCCTTCGCTTCGCTTCCCGTCGAGCAGTCGGCCGGCAACATGGAAGGCAAGGAGGTCCGCTTCGGCGTCGGCAATTCGGCGCTCTGGGCCACCGCGACGACCGCGGCATCCAACGGTTCCGTCAACGCCATGCACGATAGCTTCATGCCGCTCGGCGCACTCGCCCCGATGCTTCTGATGCAGATCGGCGAGGTGGTGTTCGGCGGCGTCGGCTCCGGCTTCTACGGCATGCTGTCCTTTGTCGTGCTTACCGTTTTCCTCGCCGGCCTGATGGTCGGCCGCACGCCGGAATATCTCGGCAAGAAGATCGAGGCGCGCGAGGTCAAGCTCTCCGTCATCGCCTTCCTGGTCATGCCGATCGGCGTACTGGGTCTCGGCGCGCTTGCCGCCGTACTGCCGATTTCGCTGTCGTCACTGCAGGATGCAGGACCGCACGGCCTGTCGGAGATCCTCTATGCTTACTCGTCGGCGACCGGCAACAACGGCTCGGCCTTCGCCGGATTCGGCGCCAACGTGCCCTATCACAACACCATGCAGGGCATCGCCATGCTGCTCGGCCGCTTCGTCTACATCGTGCCGATGCTGGCCGTAGCCGGTTCGCTGGCGGCGAAGAAATCCGCGCCGCCTTCGAGCGGCACTTTCCCGACGCACGGACCACTCTTCATCACCCTCCTGGTCGCCGTGATCCTGATCTTCGGCGGACTGACTTTCTTCCCGGCGCTGGCGCTGGGTCCGATCGCCGAGCAAGTCTCGATGCTCGCCGGACAAACGTTTTGAGGCACATCCCATGCGCAAGAAACCCGACATTTCCCTCTTCGACTGGCGCGTCACCGCTCCGGCGCTCACCGCAGCGCTCGCCAAGCTCGACCCCCGTGTCATGGCGAAGAACCCCGTCATGTTCGTCACCGAGGTCGTGGCGGCACTGTCGACGCTGCTCTTCCTCCGCGACCTCTTCCTTGGCGCCGACACCGCGGCCGTGGTCGGACAGATCGCGGCGTGGCTCTGGTTCACCGTCTACTTTGCCAATTTCGCAGAAGCGATGGCGGAAGGACGCGGCAAGGCCCGGGCCGACACGCTGCGCGCCACCCAGTCCGAGACCCCGGCGCACAAGCTCGCCTCGATCACGGCCGAGACATATGAAACGGTTTCGAGCCGCTCCCTCAAACCGGGCGAACTCGTCCTGGTGAAGGTCGACGACATCGTGCCGGCAGACGGCGAGATCGTCGAGGGCATCGCCTCCGTCGACGAGAGCGCGATCACGGGCGAATCGGCTTCGGTGATCCGTGAGGCGGGCGGCGACCGGTCGGCAGTGACGGGCGGCACACGCGTGGTGTCCGACTGGATCAAGGTGAAGATCACCTCGAAGCCAGGTGAGAGCTTCCTCGACCGCATGATCGCGATGGTCGAGGGCGCGGAACGCCAGAAGACCCCTAACGAGATCGCTCTCAACATCCTGCTCGCGGGTATGACGATCATCTTCCTGATCGTGGTCGTTACGCTTGAGCCTTTCGTGATGTACTCCGGAGCGGCCGTTTCGGTCGTATTCCTGATCGCCCTGCTGGTGACACTGATCCCGACCACCATCGGCGGCCTCCTCTCGGCGATCGGTATCGCCGGCATGGACCGGCTGGTGAAGTCGAACGTCATCGCCAAGTCCGGCCGGGCGGTGGAGGCGGCGGGCGACGTCGACGTCCTGCTTCTCGACAAGACCGGCACCATCACTTACGGCGCACGACAGGCCGATGCCTTCGAGACCCTGCCGGGGATATCGCGGAGCGAGATGGCCGAGGCCGCCTTGCTCGCCTCGCTCGCCGACGAGACTCCCGAAGGCCGGTCGATCGTCGATTTAGCCCGCAGGCAGCTCGGCAGGGCGTTCGATGGGTCCGACGCCATTGTGGACACGATCCCCTTTTCGGCCAACACCCGCATCTCGGGCGCGGACCTGAAGGACGGTGTGCGGCTCCGCAAGGGCGCTGCCGATGCCATCCTCACCTGGTGCGGGCTCGTCGCGACGCCGGAATTGCGCGCCGTCGTCGAAGGCATCGCCAAGTCCGGCGGCACGCCTCTTCTCGTCGCGCGCGACAAGGCCGTGCTGGGGGTCATTCATCTGAAGGACATCGTCAAGCCCGGCATTCGCGAGCGTTTCGCCGAACTGCGTCGCATGGGCGTTCGTACGGTGATGATCACCGGCGACAATCCACTGACTGCCGCGGCGATTGCGGCCGAAGCTGGCGTCGATGACTTCCTCGCCGAAGCCACCCCGCAAAAGAAGCTCGAGTTGATCCGCAGGGAGCAGGCACTGGGCAAGCTCGTCGCCATGTGCGGCGACGGCTCGAACGACGCCCCAGCGCTCGCCCAGGCCGACGTCGGCGTCGCCATGAACACTGGCACGCCAGCCGCCAAGGAAGCAGGCAACCTGATCGACCTCGACAGCGACCCGACCAAGCTGATCGAGATCGTGCTGGTGGGCAAGCAACTGCTGATCAGTCGCGGTTCGCTGACGACCTTCTCGCTCGCCAACGATGTGGCGAAGTATTTCGCCATCCTGCCCGCGCTGTTCGTCACCGCCTATCCGGCACTCGACGCGCTCAACATCATGCACCTCGGCAGCCCCGGCAGTGCGATCCTGTCGGCCGTCATCTTCAACGCGCTGATCATCATCGCGTTGATTCCGCTGGCGCTGCGCGGCGTGAAGTACCAACCCGCCACGGCGGCGAGCCTCCTGCGCCGCAACCTTCTCGTCTATGGCCTTGGCGGGTTGATCGTTCCCTTCGTCGGCATCAAGGCGATCGACCTGATTGTCAACGCCGCCGGCATCGTATGAGGTGAAACCATGATTGCCGACCTCAGACCCGCGCTGGTCATGCTCTTGCTCTTCACCGCTTTGACCGGCCTCGCCTATCCGCTGGCGATGACAGGCGCCGCGCAGGCCCTGTTTCCCGCACAGGCCAACGGCAGCCTCATCGAAAGGGGGGGCGAGGTTGTCGGTTCAGCGCTTGTCGGCCAGGCCTTCACGGGCGAGGCCTATTTCCACGGCCGGCCGTCCGCCGCGGGCAGCGGCGGCTACGATGCGGCCTCGACCGGAGGCAGCAATCTCGGACCGACCTCGAAGGCGCTCGTCGAACGGGTAACCGGCGATGCTCAGCGTGCCAGTGCTCAGAATGGCGGCGGCCGGGTTCCGGTTGATCTCGTCACCGCCTCGGGCAGCGGCCTCGACCCGGACATTTCACCCGAAGCCGCATTCTTCCAGGTGGCACGCGTCGCAGCCGCTCGAGGCGCGGATGCGAGTGCAATTCGTGATCTTGTGGCCGAACGGGTCGAGGGTCGCACCCTTGGCCTCCTCGGCGAACCGCGCGTCAACGTGCTCCTGCTCAATCTCGCTCTCAACGAGCGGTTCCCCGTTCCGCCGGCCGGGGAGTGACGATGGAGAAGGTTAGCCGCCCGGAACCGGAAGCCCTTCTCGCGGAAGCCGCGAAGGAGGGACGCGGGCGGCTGAAGATCTTCCTTGGTGCGGCCCCAGGCGTCGGCAAAACCTACGCCATGCTTGAGGCCGCACGGCGACGCCGGGCGGACGGTCTCGACGTCGTGGTCGGTGTCGTCGAGACGCACGGCCGTGCCGAGACCGAGCGCCTCGTTGCCGGGCTCGAGGTCGTCCCGCGCGCGCAGATATCGTATGGTGGACGCGTGCTCGCCGAAATGGACCTCGACGGCATCATCGCCCGACGCCCGAGACTGGTCCTCATCGACGAACTGGCCCACACCAACGTCCCCGGCAGCCGCCACGCCAAGCGTTGGCAGGACGTGGAAGAGCTGCTGGCGTCGGGCATCGACGTCTATTCGACGCTGAACATCCAGCATCTCGAAAGCCTGAACGACGTCGTCGCCCGCATCGCTCGGGTGAAGGTGCGCGAGACGGTCCCGGACAAGGTGTTGGAACTCGCCGACGATATCGAACTGATCGACCTGCCGCCGGACGAACTCATCGAGCGGCTACGGGAAGGCAAGGTTTACATCCAGGACCAGATTGCACGCGCGATCCAGAACTTCTTCGCGAAGGGCAACCTGACTGCCCTGCGCGAGCTGGCGATGCGCGTCGCCGCCGATCGGGTCGACGCGCAGATGGCGGCGCACATGAAGACCCATGCGATCCCCGGCCCGTGGCCCGCGCAGGATCGGGTGCTCGTCTGCGTCAACGAGGCGCCTGTCTCCAAGGCGCTAGTCAGGGCCGCCAAGCGTATGGCCGAGCGCTCCCGCACCGACTGGATCGCGGCAAGCGTGGCGACACCACATTCCGAGCAGTTGCCGGATGCCGCCAAGGATTCGATCGCCGAGACGCTGCGGCTGGCCGAATCCCTAGGCGCGGATATCTCGACGATCAACGCCGAGAGCCATGTCGCCGACGAGATTCTTGCCTTCGCTCGAAGTCGGAACGTCTCGCGCATCGTGATCGGGCGACCCCGGCCCCGGCGCTTCACGGCATGGTTCTTCCGCGAGACCGTTGCCGAGGAGATCGTCCGGAAGGCCGAAGACTTCGAAGTCACCATCGTGTCCCCTGATCCCATCGAGGCGCGCAAGGCAGCCATCCGGGCGCCGCGCCTGGCGATAGAGCGCGACCCGAAGGCCTATCTCTGGGCGACCCTGGCAGTGGTTGCCTCCGGCATGATCGCCATGGTCGTCAGCCGGCACTTCCCGGTCGAGAGCCTGTCGCTGTTCTTCCTAGTGGGGGTGCTCGCCGTGGCGAGCCGGTTCGGTCTCTGGCCGTCCATCTATGCCAGCGTGCTCGCCTTTCTTGGCTACAACTTCTTTCTCACCGAGCCCTACTACACGTTCGAGGTCGCCCACCAGAACGTGGTGCTGACGCTCTTTCTGTTTCTCCTCGTCGCAATCGTCACAGGTAACCTTGCGGCCCGACTGCGCAACCAGGCACTTGCCCAAAGGGCGATCGCAAAAAGAACGGCGAACCTGTTCGATTTCTCGCGGAAGGTCGCGAGCGTCGCCTCGCTGGACGACGTGGTCTGGGCGGCGGTCACCCATGTCGCCTCAACCATGCAGTGCTCCTCCATGATACTCATGCCGGACGCGTCGGGCCAGCTCGCGATCATAGGGGGCATGCCGCCCGAGGACCAACTCGAACCGCGCGACCGCGGCGCGGCGGAGTGGGCCTGGGACAAGCGTGAACCTGCGGGCTGGTCGTCGCAGACCCTGCCATCTGCAACGTGGCTCTTTCTTCCGATGAAAAGTGCGGACCGGATCCACGGCCTGCTCGGCGTCCAGTTCGGCACACGCCAATACATCACAACTGAAGAGCGCCGGCTGTTGGATTCTCTCGTCGATCAGGTTGGCCTTGCCATCGAGCGTACTAAGCTCGCCTCCGACATGGAGCAGACGCGCCTCCTGGCGGAGACGGAGAGTCTTCGCGCCGCCTTGCTGTCCTCCGTCAGCCATGATCTCAGGACACCGTTGGTCTCGATCATCGGTGCGGCGACCTCGCTGATCGACGCGGACGAAGCGCTCGGAACCTACGGCCGCAGGAGTATGGCCGAGACCATCCGCGATGAGGGTGAACGGTTGAATCGCTATGTCCAGAACCTTCTCGACATGACAAGACTCGGCTACGGTGCGCTCAAGGTCGCCCGGCAGCCGGTCGACCTCCGCGAGGTGGTGGGTAGGGCCTTGCGACGGCTTGATCGCGATCTCTCCGCGCACCGCGTCGTTCGGGACCTGCCAGCCTCCCTCCCGGAGGTGTCTGGCGACGCCGTCCTTCTTGAGCAGGTGGTGACGAACATTCTGGACAATGCCGCGAAATACGCGCCCCCCGGTTCGGAGGTCACCCTGTTAGCCGAAGCGACCGGAAGTGGGGTCGCGTTAGCCATAGAAGACGAAGGCCCGGGCATACCCGAGAACGACCGCGCCCACGTCTTCGACATGTTCTTCCGCGTCCGCGCAGGCGATGGCCAGCCCGGCGGGACCGGCCTGGGGCTCGCGATCGCCAAGGGGATCGTCGACGCACATGGCGGATCGATCCGCGCCGAGGCGGCCATGAAGGATGGCAGCGGGACCCGGATTGTCGTGACCCTTCCCGCCGCAGCAGCACCCGGTGTGTCCGCATGAACACTGGCCGAATCCTCCTGATTGAGGACGATCCGGGCATCAGGAAATTTCTCCGCGTGGCACTTGAGGCGCAGGGCTTCGCGATGGAGGAGGAGGCGTCGGGGAAGGGCGGCATCGCCAGAGCGGCGACCGCCCAACCCGATCTCGTCGTGCTCGATCTTGGCCTACCCGACATAGACGGCAAGGCGGTCGTCGCTCGAATCCGAGAATGGTCCCAAGTGCCGATACTGATCCTTTCGGTGCGTCAGGCCGAGGAGGAGAAAGTCGCAGCCCTCGATGCTGGAGCCAACGACTATGTCGTCAAGCCTTTCGGTATCGCCGAGATGCTGGCACGGGTCAGGGTGCTACTTCGATCAGCCTCGGGAGGTACTGCACCGGAAACGGAAGTCGTACGCCGCGACCTGCGCATCAATCTCGCCAACCACGAGGTCGCGCTTGCAGGCGAGCCGCTCAAGCTCACGCGCAAGGAGTTCGACATCCTCGCGCTACTCGCCCGCAACGCGGGGCGCATCGTCACCCATCGCCAACTGCTCGCCGACATCTGGGGACCGGCCCACGAGCACGACCTCCCGTACCTGCGCGTCTTCATCGGCCGGCTTCGGGCAAAGCTCGGCGACGACCCGGCATCGCCTCGCTTCATCCTGAACGAGCCTGGAGTCGGATACCGATTTCTGGAATAGCGCGTCGGTCAGTCCGGCCGTCGGGCGAACGGCAGCTTCCCTCATTATCGCCACCGTAAGCCGACGGTCTCCTTACGGCCCCACACCGGACGTTGGGATACGCGCTTGGCAAGGTCTGCTTCGTCCGCCTTGACGCCATTGAACCCAAACGACAGGGATCAGGGCCGGTATCAAGGCCATGTCGTCACCTCGACATTCCCGGTGGTTGCAAACCTGACACTGGCTTCGAAGCCCGATTGCCTGCCGAGCCTCGGCGACCGAAGCGTCAGCGCGCTGCCTATGCGCTCGGCGATGGTCGACACGATCGACAGGCCTATCCCGCTGCCGCGAGCCGAGGTTCCGGCCCGCTCGAAGCGGCCGGCGAGTTTGGCCAGCGTCTCGGGCGGGACGACGGGGCCGTCATTTGACACCGTCAGCAGCCCGCCGGGGTCGAGGGCCACCTCGACGGGCGACGACGGGTTGCCATGGCCGAGGGCGTTCTCGACGAGATTGCGGCACACGATCCCGGCGGCGTCGGGATCGATGTCGGACATCACGGGGGTCTCGGGCATGCGCAGGGACAGCCTGTCCTGCGGCACGCTCCTGTGCATGTCGTCGATCACGACCCGCAGGGCGTCGCGCAGGTCCGACGTCCGGTCGAGCCGTAGCCGGCCGCCCTCCGCGCGGGCAAGCTGCATGAGGCGCTCGGCGCGCGCCGTCAGCCGCTTGAGCGTCGCCTCGATGTCGGCTCCCCGCCGGGCGATGTGTGGCTCCCCGGTCTCCTTCTGGATGCGCTGGGCCTGGGCGATCGCGCCGGCGAGCGGAGTCCTGAGCTCATGGGCGGTGTTGGCGGCGAGGCTGCGTTCCGCCGCGAAGGCCGCCCTGAGCCTGTCGAGCAGCGCGTTCAGCGTGGCGGCGAGCGGGGCGACCTCGCTGGGCAAGTCGTCGGAGGCGACGGGCCCGAGGTCCTTCTCGCTGCGGGTCTCCAGCAGCTCGCGGAACGCCCGCAACGGCCACATGCTCCGGCGCACCGCGAGCATGACGGCGGCGAAGGCAGCCGGGATAACCAGGAGGATCGGCAGGCCGAGGCCGATCTGGATCTCCCGCGCGACCCCGGCCTCGTGGGCGAGCGGCTCCGCCACCGTGATGCGGATGGTGCCTTGCAGGGCCTCCTCGCTGTACAGGCGGTGCGTCGCGGTCCGGCCGAATCCGGGACCGCTATAGGGCGGGAAGACCGACAGGTCGGCGGCGTGGGACTGGAGCAGGACCTTGCCCCTGTCGTCGCGGACCAAATAGGTCAAGAGCTCGTCATGGCCGTGGATCGCGCCGAGCCGCTGGCTGGCGACATCCCCCTCCTCACGGCCGATGATGTCCATGGCCGCAAGGGGAAGCAGGCGCTGCGCCGTCTCCTGCAGGGAGGAATCGAAGACCTCCCCGATCTCGTGCCGCAGCAGCACGGCGGTCGTCCATGCCGCGCCGACCCAGATCACCAGCAGCACCGCACCGAGCGACAGCAGGAGCCGGCCCTGGAGGCTTCGCGGGCGCCTCATGCCGCGGCCAGCCGGTAGCCGAGGCCGCGCTCGGTCTCGATCAGGTCGGCGCCGAGCTTCTTGCGCAGCCGGCTGACATGAACCTCGATCGTGTTGCTCTCCACCTCGGCATCGAAGTCGTACAGCTTTTCCTCCAGCTGCGCCTTGGAAAGCACCTGGCCGGGCCGGGCGAGGAACGCCTCCAGCAGCGCCCATTCGCGGGCCGTGAGCTGCACCGGCCGGCCCTCCCGGCGCACGCTCCGGCGGGCGATGTCGATGTCGAGCGAATGATGCCGGATGATCGGGTTGGGATTGCCGGAATAGCGGCGGGCGACCGAGCCGATGCGCGCCGACAGTTCGTCGAGGTCGAACGGCTTGACCAGATAGTCGTCCGCCCCGGCGGTCAGGCCCTCGATCCGGTCCGACACCTGGTCGAGCGCCGTCAGGATGATCACGGGCGTGACGTTCCCCGCGGCGCGCAGGGCGCGCAGGAACACGATCCCCCGGCCGTCGGGGAGCATCAGGTCGAGCAGGATCAGGTCGTAGGCGGCGCCCGCCATGGCGGCGCGGGCCGCGTCGATCCGCGTGACCCAGTCGGTGGAGTGAGCGTCGCCGACGATCTGGTCACGCACCGCCGCGCCCAGCACGCCGTCGTCCTCTATCAGCAGGATTCGCATCGTCCTTCGCCTTTCACGGCTCTTGCCTTCCTTGACGGTTCTTCCTGACACCGCGCTGACGCAGATCGCACGCGAGCTTCAGGATGCCGTCAGCTTGGCCACCCAGGCTTGTCGCAGATCAAGGTGGAAAGGAGTTCCGGCCCGTGCGCCTCGCCCTGAGAATTCTCGCATGTATCGCGATCCTCCCGGTGGGGCAGGCGCTCGCCGACGACGACTGCTTCGCGCCGATGGTGGACTGGAAGCCGAAGGAGGCCGTCGCCGCGCTCGCCGCCCGGAACGGCTGGACGGTGCGCCGGATCAAGATCGACGACGGCTGCTACGAGATCGACGGCACGGACGGCGAAGGCCAGCGGATCGAGGTGACGGTCCATCCCTCCACCCTCGACGTCCTCGAGATCGAACGCAAGGATGACACCGGCCACCGGCGCCGCGGCGGGGAGGATCGCGGCGGCGATTGAGCGGCCACGGGCCGGCCCGGGCCCAGCACGGAAGACCAATCCGGCCCCGTCTCTCGGCGGGGCCTTTCGATTCCTGACAGCAGGCTGAAGCAGAAAATCGGTTTGCGTCAGGAACGGATCAGGCAGGGCGCCCAGAACGGTTCCAGCAGAGAAAGGAGACCCTGCCATGAAAAAGACCCTTGCCATCCTCTTCGCCTCCACCGCCCTGACCGCCGGGATCGGCTTTCCCGCGTGGAGCGCGATGCACGAGACCACCCTCTTCGAAGGGCTGAGTGACGCCGTACTGGATGCCGGCCAGGATCTCGGCGTGGTGCTGGCCAGCGACGATGATGACGACGACCGCGACCATGGACGCCAGTTCCGGCGCGGGGACGATGACGAAGACGACGAAGACGATTCCCGCGGCGACAGCGTCTCCGCACCGGCGCCGGCGGGCAGCGTCGCTCCCCCGAACAATGGCCTCTTCGGCAACGGCGCGGCACCCAAGGCGCAGGTGAACTGAGCCCACCGCCCTTCATCCACGCCAGATCGAGAGAACCAGACGATGAGAAACATCCTCGCCGCCCTGGCGCTGACCACGGCACTCACGCTTCCCGGCATCGCCATGGCGCGGCCGGTGACCCTGACCACGACGCTGAAGAACTATGGCGGTAACGGCGCCTACCTCGCCATCTACGTCACCGACCCGAAGGGGGCCTATGCCGGCAGCCTGTGGATGGCCGGAACCAAGTCCAAATACTATGGGCACCTGTCCGACTGGTATCGCGCGACCGGCGGCAACACCGCCGAGATCAACGGCATCACCGGGGCGAGCGTCGGGGCCGGCCGCCGGCTGGCGATCACCCTCGACCTCGCCGACGCGCTCTTCGACGCCGGCTACACGCTCCATGTCGATGCGGCGGTCGAGGACATGCGCGACAGCCCCAACGAGATCGCCGTGCCGCTGACCGCGAAGGGAGCGGGACAGCCCGTCCAGGGCCGCCGCTATATCGCGCATTTCAGCTACGGCATGTAGGGGGACACGCATGCTCCGCGCCCTCCATCGCTGGCCGGGCCTGCTGGCCCTCGCCCTCGTGACGCTGCTCGCGGTGAGCGGCGCGGCGCTGTCCGTCTTCCCGGCGGCGGAACGGATAGCCGCGCCGCAGGCGGAAGCGGCCATGAGCGTGGCCGACCTCGCCGCGCGCATCCGGTCCGCCCATCCGGGCGTCGAGCAGATCAGGCGCGCGCCCTCCGGGCGCATCACCGCGTACTGGTTCGACGGCGGGACGCCGGGTTCCGCGGTCATTGACCCGGCGACGGGGGCAAGCGTCGCTTCGGCCGATCCCAACCCGTTCCAGCGTTGGCTCACCAATCTGCACCGTTCGCTGTTCCTCGATGATGCCGGCCGCATCGTCATGGCAGTGGGGGCGGCGGCGATGCTTGTCCTCGCAATCTCCGGCTTCGCGCTAGTCGCGCGGCGCGCGGGCGGATGGAGACGCTGGCTGGCGCCGCTGCGCGGGCCTCTGGCTGGGCGTGTCCATGTCGAGCTTGCGCGAGCCGCCGTGCTCGGCCTCCTGCTGTCGTCGGCGACGGCACTCTGGATGACGGCCTCGACCTTCGGCCTCCTTCTCGACGAGGGAGCCCCTCCGGAGCCGCCTTCCGCGGTGAGCGGCGCGACCGGCGCCCCGCTGGCCTCCATGCCGCTGCTCGCCGCGACGCCCGTATCGAGCCTGCGCGAGCTGAGCTTCCCCTATCCTCTCGACGCCACCGACGTCTTCACGCTCAAGACCGACGATGGGGCCGGCTATATCGACCAGGGCACCGGGGCGACGCTCGGCTGGGCGGGGCTCAGCGGCTGGGAGCGGGTCTCGGAGACCGTCTTCATGCTCCACACCGGACAAGGCGCCCCGCTTCTCGGCCTGCTGCTCGGGCTCACGGCGTTGGCTGTCCCGGCGATGGGCGTCACGGGGCTCTCCATCTGGCTGGCCGGCCGCACCCATCGCCCCGGGATCCGCGACAACGCCGCGCCGGGCCGTGCGGAGACGATCATCCTCGTCGGCAGCGAAGGCGGCTGCAGCTGGGGATTTGCCGCGACGCTGCACGCGGCGCTGACCCGCGCCGGGCAGCGCGTCCATGCGGCGCCGATGTCGGCGTTCGACCCCGCCCGCTTTTCCGGGGCGCGGCGCTACCTCGTGCTGGCCGCGACCTATGGCGACGGCGACGCCCCCGCTTCGGCGAAAGGGTTCCTCGACCGCCTGGACCGGCTTTCCGCCGTGCCGGCCGCGCCGGTGGCGGTGCTGGGCTTCGGCGACCGGTGCTTTCCGGCCTTCTGCGCCTATGCCAAGTCGGTCGCCGCCGCGGCGGAAGCCAAGGGCTGGCAGCTCCTGCTGCCTTACGAGACGGTGGACCGCCAGTCGCCGCAAGAATTCGCGCGCTGGGGTCGCGCGCTGGGCGAAGCGCTCGGCATTGCGCTGGAGCTCGACCACCAGCCTGTCCGGCCCGCGACGAGCGCGCTCACCCTCGTGTCGCGCCGCGACTATGGCCACGACGTCCAGGCACCCACCGCCATCCTGCGCTTCGCACTGCCGCGCCTCTCCATGTGGCAGCGCCTGACGGGGCAGGGATTTGCCCGCTTCGAGGCCGGGGACCTCGTCGGCGTCGTGCCGGAGGGATCGCCCATGCCTCGCTTCTATTCGCTCGCCTCGGGCCGCCGGGACGGCTTCGTGGAGATCGTGGTGCGCCGGCATGTCGGCGGCCTCTGCTCGAGCGTGCTCACGGCGCTGGAGCCCGGCGGGACGGTCGCCGCCTTCATCCGCCGCAATCCCGGCTTCCATGCGGCCCGCGACCGCAAACCCCTGATCCTGATCGGCGCCGGAACCGGCATCGGGCCGCTCGCCGGCTTCATCCGCGCCAACGCCTCGCGCCGCCCGATCCACCTGTTCTTCGGCATGCGGCATCCCGAGAGCGACTTCCTCTATCGCGAGGAGCTGGAAGGCTGGGCGGCCGGGGGCCGGCTCCGCCATCTGTCCACGGCGGTCTCGCGCGGCGCGCGGCCGCGCCATGTCCAGGACGCGCTGGTCGCCGAGCAGCTCGAAGTCATCCGCGCGATCCGGGAAGGCGCGCATGTCATGGTCTGTGGCGGGCGGCAGATGGCGGCCGGGGTCGCCGAGGCGATGACGCGGATGCTGGAACCGCTCGGCCTGTCGCACCAGCTTCTCAAGGCTGAGGGACGCTATGTCGAAGATGTCTACTAATCTCGCACGGTGCACCCTTAACGGCCCGACGATGGGGACGCGCTGGTCCGCGCTTTTCCATGCTCCCTCCGGCTTCGATGCCGGTGCCGTTCAGGCGGATTTGCAGGCGGCGATGGACGAGGTCGATGCGCAGATGTCGACATGGAAACCCGACAGCGAGCTGATGCGCCTGAACGGGACTCCGGCGGGGGAATGGGTGAGCGTTCCGGCACGCCTTCTGGATGTGCTCCGGCTGGGCTTGGCGATCGGTCGCGCCTCCGGCGGCGCATTCGACATCGGCATGGGCGACGCGGTCATCGCGTGGGGCTTCGGCGCCGCGCAAGCAAGTCCGAACCGCATCCGCAGCGCAATAAAGGCCCGGCGCGTGCCCGCCCATGACGCGCTCGAAATCGACGGAACGAGGGTCCGCAAGCGCGTGCCGATCACGCTCGACCTCAACGGCATCGCCAAGGGATATGGCGTGGACCGCCTCGCCGGTATTCTCGGCGGCGCCGGCATCCGCGATGGGCTCGTGGGCATCGACGGCGAGATGCGGGCCATGGGCCTGAGGCCCGACGGCGAGGCCTGGACGGTCGCGGTGGAGCAACCGGACCCTGAGCGTCGCGCCCCGCATTCGCTGCTGGCGCTGGAGGATTGCGCCGTCGCCACCTCCGGCGACTACCGCCACTGGATCGACGTTCAGGGCCGGCGCCTCTCCCATACCATGGACCCCGCCCGCAGCGCCCCGCTTGCGCACTCTCCGGCTTCGGTCACCGTGCTCGCGCCGACATGCGCGGAGGCCGATGCCTGGGCGACCGCGCTGATGGTGCTCGGCGCCGAAGATGGCGGGGAACTCGCCCAGCGGCTGGGGATCGATGCCCTGTTCCTGCTTCGCGGCGCCTGTGGCATCCGTTCCTGTGGGACCGGACGCCTGTTCGGGGACGCAACGATGGCGGTTCGGCCGTGGGGAGGTTGAACGCGGTGGAGCATTCGAACGGGGACAGGCTGAAGATCGCGCTGCCGCTGGTGGGGCTCGGCGGCCTCGCGACCGGCCTCGTCCTCCATGTCGCGGGAAGGCCGGATCGCGCGCAGATCGTCCGGTTCGCGGGCGTCGTTCCCGTCCTCGCCGCGCTTCTGGTGGAGATCCTGCGCAGCCTGTGGCGCGGCGAGGGCGGGCTCGACATCGTGGCGGCGCTGTCCATGTCCTCCGCCCTCGCCTTGGGGGAGACGCTGGCGGCGGCGGTGGTCGCCGTCATGTATTCCGGCGGCACCTTCCTCGATAGCTTCGCCGAGGGCCGGCCCGCCGGGAGATGCGCGATCTCCTCTCACGGGTCCCACGCATGGCGACGAGATATCGCGACAACGGCCTGGTCGACGTGCCGCTCGACGACATCGTGCCCGGCGACCGCCTGCTGATCCGGCAGGGCGATGTGGTCGCCGCCGACGGCACCGTGGTGTCCGCTTCGGCCTTCCTCGATACCTCCACGTAGACGGGTGAATCGCTTCCTGTCCGCATCAACGCGGGCGGCGAGGCGACGAGCGGCTCGACCAATGCGGGCGAGGCCTTCGACCTGATCGCCTCGCCGCCCGGCGAAGGACAGCACCTATGCGGGCATCGTCCGACTGGTGGAGGAAGCTCAGCGGTCGAAGGCGCCGATGTCGCGGCTGGCGGACCGCTGGTCGCTCGGTTTCCTGGCCGTCACCGTCGGGCTTGCCTTCGCTGCCGGGTGGTTCACCGGCGACACGATCCGCGCCGTCCTCGTCGTCGCGACGCCCTGCCCGTTGATCCTTGCCGTTCCCGTCGCCCTGGTGGCCGGGCTGTCGCGCGGCGCATTTCGGCGTGCTGACCAAGGGCGCGGGTGCCTTCGAAACCATGGCGAACATCCGGACGCTGATCCTGGACAAGACCGGCACGCTGACCAACGGCCAGCCATATCGGCTCGGCATGGACAACGACGATATCCTCCGCCTTGCCGCGGCCCTCGAACAGGCTTCCAAACACCCTATGGCGCAGGCGATCGTCATCGCCGCCAGAACGAGGCGCCTGTCCCTCCCCGCGCCGTCGGAGGTGACGGAAGGCCCAGGCGAGGGGGTGGCCGGATATGTGGAGGGCCGCTCCGCCCTCGTCGGCGGGGCCGGTGCGCGTGGCAGTCGGCATAGACGGCCAGCTGGCGGGACATCTGATCACGGACGACCCGCTGCGCGACGGCGCGCGGGATATGCTGTCCGGCCTGCGCGGCCAGGGCGTCGAACGGATCCTGCTGGCCACGGGGGACCGCCGCGAGGTGGCCGAGCGCGTGACGCCGGTCCTCGGCCCCGACGGCATCCGTGCGGGCCTGATCCCGGACCAGAAGGTCCTGCTGGTGCTCAACGAGCACACGCGGGGGCCGGTGATGATGGTCGGGGACGACGCGAATGACGCGCCTGCGCTCGCGGCGGTCGCTGTGGACGTCGCCATGGACGCGCGCGGCGCCGCCTCCGCCGAAGCCGCCGAGGTGGTTCTGCTCGTTGATCGCATCGATCGGCTGGGAACCGGGATGGAGATCGCGCTGGAGAGCGTCGTCGCCGGCATGGTGGCGGCGGCGCTCGGTTCTCTCACGCCGGTGCAGGGAGCCCTGCTCCAGGTGGCGATCGACGGCGCCGTCATCCTTAATGCCCTCAGGGCGCTCCGCATTGCCCCGGCGGGCAGGCCGCCATCTGCATCGGCTCCCATCATCCCGCAAACCAGCCTTCCAGGAGTGCATCCGAAATGAGCCGTCTTTCGCATTCGGAAATCCACATGATCCACCGGATCGGCTGGCGCCGCGGTGCTCGGTGCGAATGACGGGATCGTCTCGACGTCGAGCCTCGTCGTCGGCGTGGCGGCGGCCGGATCGGGATCGACCGAGATCCTGATCGCGGGACTGGCTGGCCTCGTGGCGGGTGCGATGTCGATGGCCGCCGGTGAATATGTCTCGGTCAGCTCCCAGACGGACGCCGAGAACGCCGACCTTGCCCGCGAGAAGCGCGAGCTCGCCGAGATGCCCGATGCGGAGCTGGAGGAACTGACGCAAATCTATGTAGACAGGGGGCTCGACCGCACGCTCGCGGAACAGGTCGCCGCGCAGCTGACGGAACGCGACGCCATGGGAGCCCATGCGCGTGACGAACTCGGCATCTCCGAGACCGTCGCCGCCCGTCCGGTACATGCGGCCATCATCTCGGCGCTCACCTTTGCGGCGGGAGCGGTCGTGCCGGTGCTCGTCGCCCTGGTGTCGCCCGCCGAAAGGACAAGCGTCCTGGTCGCGGCCTCGACGCTCGTGGCGCTGGCCATCCCGGGCGGCCTCGGCGCCACCACCGGGGGAGCCGGCGTGGTGCGCGGGGCCCTTCGCGTCACCTTCTGGGGTGCACTTGCCATGGGCGTGACCGCCGCGGTCGGGATGATCTTCGGGGTTCAGGCCGGATAGCGAGCCTTCCGTCCACGACCTCATCCCTCGCATGGTCGCCTCCGCCTTGAGGTCGCTCAATGCGGCAGGCAGGCGCAGGATGTCTGTTTCGCGAGGCTACCCGAGGAAAGTCCGAGACATGCGACACATCAAGCTGGCGCTTTTTGCCATCCTCGCCCTTCCATCCGCGTTGTGGCTCGCTGCCGAGCCTGGGGTGTTCCAGTCGAGCGGCTTCTTCGCGGCGAGGGCAGCTGCCGTGCAATATACCGGCGTCCTCGCGATCGCGGCCATGAGCGTGGCGATGATGCTCGCGCTGCGCCCGCGCTGGCCCGAGCGGTGGACGGGCGGACTGGACAAGATGTATCGCCTCCACAAATGGCTTGGCATCACCGCGCTCATCGTCGCCATCGTCCATTGGCTGTGGGCGCAGGGGCCGAAATGGGCGGTAGGATGGGGGCTTCTGGAACGGCCGGTGCGGGGTGGCGTCCGGCCGGTCCCAGCGAACCCATTGGAAGCCCTATTCTCAAGCCTGCGCGGTACCGCCGAGGACATCGGCGAATGGGCCTTCTATGCCGCTGTGGTGCTGATCGCGCTGGCGTTGATCCGCGCCTTTCCCTACCGCTGGTTCTACAAGACCCACCGCCTGCTAGCCGTCGTCTATCTGGTGCTGGCGTTCCACGCGGTGGTGCTGCTGGATTTCGCCGACTGGATGACGCCGCTCGGCGTCGCGACGGCCCTGCTTCTGGCCGGCGGCGCCTATGCGGCCGGGATCGTGCTGCTGCGCCGCGTGGGCACGGCGCGACAGGTGACGGGGCGGATCGCCGAGTTCCGATACTATCCGGGCGTGAAGACGCTCGAAACGATCATCGATGTGCCCAGCGGCTGGCCGGGGCATCGGGCGGGCCAGTTCGCTTTCGCCATGTCGGATGCGTCCGAAGGCGCGCATCCCTACACCATCGCCTCCTGCTGGCACCCGGACCATCCGCGGATCGCCTTCATCACCAAGGAGCTGGGCGACCACACCGGCCGGCTGCGCGAGAAACTGCGCGCTGGCCAGGAGGTGCGGGTGGAAGGCCCCTATGGCTGCTTCACCTTCGACGACGATTGTCGCCACCAGATCTGGATCGGCGGCGGCATCGGCATCACGCCGTTCGTCGCCCGGATGAGGCATATGGCCCTGCGCGGCGACGCACCCGATTGGCCGGAAGGACAGACGGCGGACCTGTTCCACGCCACCGACGATGTGGACGAGGTCGCGCTGGCGAAGCTCGCGCAGGACGCGCGGACCGCCGATGTGCGCCTGCATGTCCTGATCAGCCCCCGCGATGGCCGACTCACCGGTGCCCGCATCCGGGAGGAAGTGCCGGACTGGCGCGAGGCGAGCATCTGGTTCTGCGGCCCCGCCGGCTTCGGGGAAGCACTGCGACGGGACTTCGCCGCTCAGGGCTTTCCCATTGAGGCACGCTTCCATCAGGAACTGTTCGACATGCGGTGAATGACCGGTTCTCAGTGACAATGTCCGCAAATGGCGCAGCCCCCAACTTCCGCTAGCGGCGCCAAAGGTGCCGACGTGCCCCACCTCGCAAATGTCCACCTTTGGGCCGCGGTCGTTACCAGATGAATGGCCGAGTTGGCGGCGCAAAGCAGCCACTCGCGGCGGGGTGCCGAAAGGGCCGTTTTGGGTCAACACACGTCAAAGGGCTATAGCGTACACATCGTTCTCTTCTTGATCGCTCGCGGCCCGCCACCTTGGCCAAAATCGCCTTTTCGGCGAACGATTTGCTGCCGATAGCCCGATATTCCCGCCGATCAACGCATGATTTCGTGCGGGGAGGCAGACCAACAACTCAACCCGGAGAGACGGTTGTCTGGGAAGGCGTTTCGCAGCGGGTTGAGAATAAGCGCTCCCCGATAAAGTCGACGAAGACTCTGACTTTCGGCGAGAGGTTGCGGTTGGAGGGCCAGATCAGGCTGAAATGGCCGGGAGCATCGATATGGTTGTCGAGCAGGGTGCGAAGCTCACCTTTCGCGAGGGGATCCCGCGCCAGGAAGTCCGGCATGCAGCCGATGCCTAGCCCGGTAATGATGGCGCCGCGCAGCGCCTCCATATTGTTGCAGGTCAACACCGTGCGCGTACGCAGATCCGATTCGTCAGTCGGAAGCGTGAGCGGCCAGGCCTGTATCTTGCCGCTGTTGGGATAGCGAAAGCGGATGCCGAGATGCCGGTCGAGGTCGCGCGGACACTCTGGCGTGCCGTGCCGCTCAAGATAGGAGGGCGCGGCGCAGAGCAGCATCTGGAATGGGCGCAAGGTCCGCGTCATCAGGCGCGAATCCGGAAGTTCGCCGCTGCGGATCGCAACATCGACGCCCTCGTCGATCAGATCGACAAGGCGGTCATTGAAGTCGATATCCACATCGATCTCGGGATAGCGCGTCATGAAGTCCGGCAGGACCGGTAACAGCAGGTGGTAACTCACGATTGGGGTGCTGACACGCAGGCGCCCCCGTGGTGCGTCCGTCGTGCGGGCCAGCATGGCGCGGGCGTCGTCGAGATCATCGAGGATGCGCCGGCAGCGCTCGTGGAAGGCGCGACCCTCTTCGGTCAGCCGCAGGCTGCGCGTGGAGCGCTGAAACAGGCGGATGCCGAGTTGCTGTTCGAGCTTGGTCACGGCCTTGCCAACCGCGGACGCGGAGAGGCCGAGCATGCGTCCGGCCGCCACGAAGCTGCCGAGATCGGCAGTTCGGACGAAGGCCATCAAGCCGCTGAGCGAGTCCATTTAGGCCCTTTCGACACAGGGGTATTCGAGCGTTCTGTTCCGATAAGATCGGAATAGGCGGTTTATTGGCAGAGATTCCCTCAAGATTATCCTGTTTCGACAGAATGGCGAGCGCGGGCTGAGTTAGCGGCGCCGTCCGAACAAGGGCCTTCGATTTATGACGCAAACCCTCGCGCGGCCGCTCGCAGCCGAACAGACGCTCGTGCTCCTTTCCGTCTGCCTCGCCGCTGCGGCGATGCCGCTGACCTTCACCGGGCCGGCAATGGCGCTTCCCGCCATCGGTAAAGCGCTGGGCGGCAGCCCGATCGCGCTCAACTGGGTCACCAACGCCTTCATGCTGACGTTCGGGTCGAGCCTGATGGCAGCAGGCGGACTGGCGGATGCTTATGGCCGCAAGCGCGTCTTCCTCGTCGGCGTCGGTGCGTTCGCCCTGTGCTCGCTGGCATTGGCCGTTGCGCCCGACATCCTCTGGTTCGATCTGGGGCGGGCGGCGCAAGGCGGCGCGGCCGCCGCCGCCTTTTCCAGCGGCATGGCGGCGCTCGCGCAGGAGTTCGAGGGGGCCGCGCGCATCCGTGCCTTCAGCATCGTCGGGACGAGCTTCGGCGTCGGCCTCGCCTTCGGGCCGGTCGCGTCGGGGCTGATGATCGACGCCTTCGGCTGGCGCAGTATCTTTGCGCTCGTGGTCGTTCTTGCAATGCTCGCCCTGGCATTGGGCGCATGCTTCCTACGCGAGACACGCGACCCTGACGCCGCCGGCCTCGACTGGCCGGGCGCGCTCAGCTTCACGCTGGCCCTGGCGCTCTTCACCTATGGCATCCTGCTGGCACCCGAGCGCGGCTGGTCCGAACCGACCGTGATCGGTGTGCTGACGGGCTCCGTCGCACTCTTCATCGCTTTCGGCGCGATCGAGCGGCGTGTCATGCGGCCGATGCTCGATCTCACTTTGTTTCGCTACCCCCGGTTCGTCGGGGTGCAACTGCTGGCGGCTGCGCCGGCCTATGCTTTCGTCGTGTTGCTGATCCTGCTGCCGGTGCGCTTCATCGGCGTCGAGGGCATGAGCGAGATCGCGGCCGGCCGATTGATGATCGCGCTTTCCGCGCCGCTGCTGGTTCTGCCGGTCGCGGCCGGACTGCTGACGCGCTGCTTGTCACCGGCGGTGATCTGCGGCGTAGGCCTGCTGATCTGCGCCGTCGGCCTGTTCTGGCTGAGCCGCCTCCCGCTTGGGGGCGAGACAATGGGCGTCGTCCTGCCCATGGCATTGATCGGCATCGGCATCAGCCTGCCGTGGGGACTGATGGACGGGCTTGCCGTCAGTGTCGTGCCCAAGGAGCGCGCCGGCATGGCGACCGGCATCTTCAGCACGACGCGCGTGGCCGGTGAAGGTGTGGCGCTCGCCGTGGTCAGCGCTATGTTGTCGGCGCTGACGGCGAAACATCTCGCTGCTGGCGGGCCGGCAGCGCATGCAAGCCCGGCCGCCCAGCGGCTCGTCACTGGCGATATCGGGGGCGCGGCGGCGGCCTTGCCGCAGATGAGCCACGCTACCCTCGTCCAGAGCTATGGAGACGCTTTCGCGACATTGCTCCTGATGCTCTGCGCCATAACAGTCATCACCGCTGTTGTCGTCTTCGCCTTCCTCGGGCGCAGAGCGGAACAGGGAACCGAGCCGGGGGTGAAGACGGAAGGGCGCCCCTGCACGTCGGAAACCTGACTCGGTTCGCTCCGCCGCTGCACGGATGGGTGGTGTGCGGTCGGCATCACCGTTGGCGTCATCAAACCGAGCGTGACGGTCAAATTGGCCGGAGGAGTTGCCCCGATCATCACGCCGAATGTCTGCTTCCTGGCAATGCCTAAATATCCGGAGCTGGCGCAAAGGGGCCGGCGTGCCCAACCTCGCTGATGTCCGCTTTTGGGCCGCGGCCGTTGCCAGATCAATAGCCGAGATGGCGGCGCAAAGCGGACGTTCGCAACGCCGTGCCGTAAGGGCCGCTATGGGTGAGTTTCGGCCTCGGACATTCATCGGTGAAATGTCCACTTCCCGTTTGAAGTCCCCAATAGCGGTCAGTCTGCCACCGGCCCCGATTGCGCCGTTGCGCTGGTGATGGGAATCTCCCACAGCGATGACCGGCTGGGGGTGGAGATCTTCCTGGCAGCTTCCGGCGCGCAATGCACTGTAGCGGTCCGACAGCTCTAGCCGCTCATTACGCGCTCAAGACTGAGCGACCGTGTGCGGCGTAATCGTGTAGCCAAACGGGTCGCGGAACGCGAAGTAGCGGCCAAAAGGTCCATCCTTCGGCGGGAAGACGATTGGGGTGCCGTGCTCGGCAAGGTGATCGTGCAGGGCATCAGCGTCGTCGCAGCCGAACCAGATCGCGACGCCCCAGCCAAGCTTGTCCGCATCTCCCAAGTCGACCAAGGGAGTACGGACCGCAAACGGGACCGGCGTGGTGTCGAATACCACCGCGCCCGGCGGGCTATTTGCGGCCACCTTCAGTCCTACGACGTCCGTATAAAATACCCGCGCGGCATCGAGGTCGGCGGCTTGAATCCCAATGAAGTCGGGTCCGATCAGATGGGGCATGGCAGGGCTTCCCTTGGATGACGTCAAGCGTTAATATCAGGATGCTGATATTATATAAGGGCCCTGACATGTCAAGTGCGAACGACGACGCGCCGACGGCCGATCCATATGCGACGATCGGGTTTGCATTGAAGCAGGCTCAACAGGCGCTTCGTAATCGCATGGACTCTGGACTGCGGGAAATTGGCCTGACAACGCCCCAATATGCCGTCCTCGCTTTCCTGGAAGTGGAAGCAGGCGCTTCCAACGCCATGCTTGCGCGTCGCGCCTTCGTGACCCCACAAACGATGCAGGCCATCCTGGTCGCACTTGAGCGTGCTGGCTTTATCGCGCGGACACCTCACGCTGAACACGGGCGAGTTCAAAGCACCGAATTGACTGCGTCGGGTCGTGGCGTTCTGGAAGCAGCCTCCGCGATCGTGGCCGATGCAGAAGCGCGTCTTCGAAACGCTGTGGCTCCTCTCGATCCGCCGGCGGTGACCGCAATGCTGCTACGGCTCGCGGAGGCACTCCGTTAGCAGCAAGCAACACAGGAACGTCAGCCTCCAAGATTGACACGGCAAGCATCCTACCGCCGACTTTGGGGTCGACTGCAGAACGGCGGTCATCCACACAGCGGCAGCCAACACTGGCCAGTCCGCTGCTGACCCCTGCGCGGTAGAGTCCCTCGACGTTTCTCCTTAGGCCAATCAAGGCCGAGGAGAACTCACATGGGCCATTCTCAATTTGATGATGCCAGCCGCGAGCGTACAGCTTGGAATGCTGGAACGAAGGTCGGCACCAAGCGTCCCTTCACCCAGAAACAGATCTGGGCAATTCGATTCTTCCTCGATCGCGAAAGACGCATTCGTGACCGTGCGCTGTTCGATCTGGCAATCGACAGCAAGCTTCGCGGCTGCGACTTGGTCAACATCAGGATCCGTGACGTGGTCGCCGGTCCGGCGATCAGGACTCGCGCGATCGTCGTCCAGCAGAAGACGGGGCGGCCGGTCCAGTTCGAGATCACCAGCGACGTACGAGCCAGCCTGCTGGCCTGGCTGGAACGGCGCGGTGGCACCGTTGAGGATTATGCCTTTCCGAGCCGGATCGATCACGCGCACCACATGAGCACAAGGCAGTATGCTCGCCTAGTCGACGAGTGGGTGACCGCGATCGGCCTGCGCCAAGAGGAGTATGGCACTCACTCGCTCCGTCGCACGAAGGCGTCCATAATCTACAAGGCGACGGGCAACATCCGCGCCATCCAGATATTGCTTGGTCACTCCAAGATCGAGAACACGGTGCGCTATCTTGGCGTCGATGTGGAGGACGCGCTCCTCCTGGCTGAGCGGACGGAAATCTGACATTGGGCGGCCATCCGAGGTAGGGCGGATGGCCGCTTCGACGCGCAGGATATGTTGCCTGCCTGTCGGTTTTGGGGTGGGAAGAGGTCAGCCCGCTTTAAGGTAGCAAAAGTGGATAGCGGAAGTTCAGAGCACTGCAGTCGTTGCGACTGGCCAAAACGTCCAATATTCGATGGCTGGATGAACTATTCATTTAAATCTCTGATAACGCCATTGGAATTGAGCAGAGCATGTTTCCCCAAGAATTTTATAAGGACAGTTTCTATTTTCAGGCACATATCAGGGGCAGGAGTGGCCAGGAATGCGCCGCGTACAACCAGCGGTGCCCGAAATCAAAATCGTGTCTTGTGATGCTTTACTCTAGTTCTAACGTTCTTGATTGACTTGCCGAAGTATACGGGGCGGTCGGTGATGTCATAGAATACGTAAACACCGCTTTGCTCTGGAATCGTCTCTAGATCACTGGGTGTAAAATCGACCCAGTCGTAGCCAGCAATCGGCATCGACTGCTCGGCGATTTCCGTCTGGATGGCTTCTGGAATGACTTCGTTCAATGCAGCGGACAGCCTATCTCGTGTTTCCCTTCTAGACGACTCAGTATTTCTTCTAACAATATTACAAATTCCAGTGTACGTAATACCCGTCGCGCAACCAATCACTGGATTTTAATTACTTTGGCTGACATTTAGGTACTTAGCCACTCGCCAAAGGCAGGCGTCTTTTGATCTGCGGCGGCGGCTTCGTCTTCAAAGAACTCATCAATCGTGTTTGTCAATTTTGCCTGCTGCCTCAATCAGTCTACACTATGGTCGCTTTCTAGCACGTGGATTGAAACGGCATCCAAAGTATAGCTTTGGGTGGGCCGGGGTCCACATACGAAGCGCAGCTTATCGGCAGAACGGCCGCATTGGATACACGGTTTTTACAACGGCAACGTCCGAAATTGGGGAGTCGTAAGCTGTCGTCGAGATGTGCCCGCCTGCAATGGAAGCTATCCGACCCTCGGCATCCACGAGCGGACCGTCTGGATACGGCCCCGGAGCCGTCTGTCAGCAAGGCGCCGCCTTCTCGGTCATTGCCATGGTGACGGGAGCTGCCCAAAGGCGGACATCCACCAAACTTCGCGCGTTGGCTCGTTTGAGCGCCTCGAACTGACGTTCTCACCCTGTCCGAAACCGGACCTGCGCAGCAATGAACGCTGCCGCGATCGACAGAGCCGTATGGGACAGACGCTTGGTACCGTGTTTAGCGTTTGGGCCTCGAGCGCATCATCAGAAGCTCACTCCTCTTCTCACGGCTTTCTTGTCTTGCGCCTCATAGAGCGCATAGACGAGCGGGATGAACCACGGCTTGCCCCGATAGAGCGGAATGGCCGGCGGCGGGGCGAACTCGAAGGCGGAGGGCGGCTCGCTCTTGTCGCCGAGAAGCCGCAACGCTGCCTTGCGCGCCAGCCAGCGAGCCCACACGACGCCGGAGCCGCAGAAGCCGGTGGCGTAGTGGATGCCGTCATGCACGAAAAGGCGCGGAATCATGTGGCGGTTCATCGCCACATGGCCGAACCAGCTGTGCGACAGCGCGACGTCGGCAAGCCCGGGGAAGATGCGCGCGAACTCGGCCCGTAGATGGTCCGTCGGCGCCTGGGGGTCGCCCGCCGTGGTACCGTCGCGGCCGCCGAAGAGGATACGCGTCCCGTCCGGCGAGGGGCGGTAATAATAGCTCAGCTTGCGGGTATCGACATACATCATGCCCGCTGGCATCGCGCTCGCCATCTGTCCGGGCGTCAGCAGCGCGGTCGCGATGATGCGGCTGCGGACCGGCACGAGCCGGCGGCGAAGCCAGGGATCGGCACCATCGGTGTAGCCATTGGTGCAGACCAGCAACTCGCGGCTGCGCAGGCGGCCGGCGGAGGTCGAAAGTTCGAAGCCGTCGACCTCGTGCCGCACGCCTTCCACCGTCGTCTTCTCGTGAACGCCGGCACCCGCGGCGCGCGTGCGTTCGAGAAGCCCCACGAGGAACTTCCCCGGATGCAGGCCGCCGATGTCGCGGCGCACGCTGCCGCCATGATAGAAGTCCGTGCCGATATAGGCGTGTTGCTCGCCGCGCGGCACGGCGAAGGTATCGATGCCGAGCAACTCGCGACGCTCATCCGCCTCGCGGGCGAGGTCGTCATAGTCGCCGGGATTGACGGCGCCGTCGAACAATCCTGAAAGCTGGAAGTCGCAGTTGATCCTCTCTTCGGCGAGGAAGCGGTACAGTTCCTCGCGGGCGTCCTTGCCCTCCTTCAACATGGCAACGGCGCGCGCGTGGCCGAAGCTGCGGCGCAGTTGCGAGAGGCTGGGGCGGAGCGATGCGCTGGTCATGCCGCCATTGCGCGTCGAGGCTCCTTCGCCAATCGACTGGCGTTCGAATACGGCGACACTGCGTCCGGCGCGCGCGAGCGTCAGCGCGGCGCCCAGGCCGGCATAGCCGCCCCCTATGATGGCGACGTCGACGCGGGCGGGAAGCGGCACCGGTTCCACGCGCGGCAGCGGCGCCTCCTCCCACCAATAGGGGGCGGGGCAGATGGCTGAGGGGTTGGAAGCCGGCATGTCTATGTCCTGCCCGGATCGGTGATGTGTGGGTTCAGTAGCCGCTCGCCCGGTCGACGAGGCCGAGCAGGGGCTGGCCCGCTCGACGCCGGCGGATGTTGTCGAGAACGGCGGCGGCGGCGGTGTCCGGTCGGGTCATGCTGGCGATGTGCGGCGTCAGCAGGATGCCGGGATGGCGCCAGAACGGATGTTCCGGCGGCAGCGGTTCGGGATCGGCGACATCCAGCGCCGCCGCCGCGATCTGCCCGCTCTCGAGCGCGGCAAGGAGGTCGTCGGCGACGAGATGGCCGCCGCGCCCGACATTCACCAGCATGGCGCCGCTCGGCAGTCGGTCGAAAAGCGACGCGCCCAGCAGACCCCATGTTTCCTCGGTGAGCGGGAGCAGGCAGACGAGGATGTCGGTCCGCGACAGGAAGGCGTCGAGTTCGCCATGCCCCGCGAAGGTCGCGACGCCGTCGAGCAGCCGCGCCGAGCGGCTCCAGCCGGCCAGCGAGAAGCCGAAGGGGGCAAGGGCCATCAAGGCCGCCTGGCCGAGCACGCCGAGCCCCAGCACCCCCACCCGCCGCGCGGCGGCATCGGTCAGCATCGCCTCGGGCTGCCAGAGCGACCGGCGCTGCTGGTCGAGATAGCGAGGCAGGTGACGATGCAGGGCGAGTACCGCCATCGTCACATACTCGACCATGCCGTTTACGATGCCCGGTTCGATCATCCGCACCACGGGGAGGTCCGGCGGCAGCGTCGAAAGATCGAACTGGTCGATTCCCGCGCCGACCGAGAACAGGACGTCGAGAGCCGGATAGCGCTTCGCCAGATCCGCTGGCGCCTCCCATGTGACGAGATAGCGAACCCCGCGCGGGTCGCAGGAGCGCGGATCCATGTGGAAGGGGATATCCGGCGCATGCTCGGCAAAATGCCGCGCCCATGTCGCGCCGCGCGCGGGATCGGAGAGGTAGAGCAGTGCCATGCGGCGGCTTCCCGGTTCAGTCCCGCGAGACCCAGAGTTTGGTCGTGGTTTCGATCACCCGCCAGGTGCCCTCGAAGCCGGGATGCATCACGAAGCTGTCGCCGGCAACGATGCGGAGGGGCGGCTTGCCGTCCTCGACGAGTTCGGAAATGCCGGAGAGGATGGTACAGAATTCCCAAGTCTTCCCCTTGATCGAGCGATAGGCGCCCGGCGTCGCCTCCCAGACGCCGGCTTGCACGCTGCCGTCAGGCGTCGCCGCGATGTCCCAGCTCCGAAAACGCGGGTCGCCTTCGATAAGGCGTCCGGGGAGCGGCCGGCCCTCGCGGGGCGTGGGGAGATTGGCGAGGTCGAAGAAGGTGAGGAGCGACATGTCGGTGTTCCTGTTCGAAGAGGCATCCGGGATAGGAGAGGCTCAACGCCGGCGCGCCACGGCGTGGCCGGGAGTGCGCAACCGCATTTCGACGAGCCTCATGAGCCCCAGAACGGTGAAGTTGATGACGACGTAGAAGACCGAGGCCATGACGAAGATCTCGATGATGGCGAATGTCTCGCTCATCAGGCGCTTCGCGTGGCCGGTGATTTCCAGGACGGTGATGGTCGAGGCGAGGCTCGATTCCTTAACAATGATCGCCGCCTCGTTGCCGTAGGAGGGCAGCGCTTGGCGCACGGCCAGCGGCAGGCGGACGAGGAGAAAGGCGTGCAGGCGCGACAGGCCGCACGCCTCTGCCGCCTCCATCACGCCGCGAGGCACGGACAGGAACGCGGTGCGGAAAATCTCGGACGTGTAGGCGGCGGTGTTGAGAACGACCGCCAGCATGGCGCAGCGCAGGGCATCGCTGATCAGCCACCACAGCACCGGCGTCTGCCGGATCATGCCGATCTGTGCCAGCCCATAGTAGAGCACGAAGACCTGCACGAGCATCGGCGTTCCACGAAACAGCGCGGCGTAGCCGTCCGCCAGCCTGACGAGGAAGCGTAGCCGGCGGTTCGCCGAGGTGCGCAGCAGCGCGAGCGCGATGCCGGCCGGCAGGCCGACGAGGACGCCGACCACGCTGATGAGAACGGTGAGCTGCGCGCCCTTCAGGAGCAGGGGGAACGCCTCGTGGAGCAGTTCAAAATCCATCACCGCGCTCCGAAGCCACGTTCCAGGCGCCGCTCCAGCCGGGCAAACAGCCATTGGCTGACGCCGGTGATCGCGAAATACAACAGTGCGGCGAGCACGTAGAACACCAGCGGGCTGCGCGTGATGCCCGAGGCGACGGCGGCAACGCGCATCACTTCTTGAAGGCCTACCACCGATACCAGCGATGTGTCCTTGATCGTCATCTGCCAGACATTGTTCAGCCCGCCCGCCGCCGCGCGCAGGGCGAGCGGGACGATGATCTTGAAGAAGGCCACATGCTTCGGCACCGCCAGAGCCTGCGCGGCTTCGATCAGGCCTTTCGGTATCGTCTCCAGCGCGCCACGCAGTACCTCGATGGAATATGCGCAGGAGATCGCGGCGATGGAGACCAGCCCGATGAAGAAGGGATAGACGTCCCGGGTCGGCTGGAATCCGAAGGCGCTGGCGACACGCTCGAAGCTCTGCACCGAACCGAAGAACAGCAGGTAGATCACCAGCAGCCCCGGGACGGATCGCACCAGGATCGAATAGACGTCGATCAGCGGCGAGAGCAGCCTCACCCCCTGCCAGCGGGCCACCGCCATCGGCGAGGCGACGACCAGCCCGAACGCCATGCCCAGCACGCCGACCAGAACGGTCGTCATCCCCCCGCGCAGCAGGGCTAACGCCCAGCTCTGCTGGAACAGCATGGTCCAGAGGTCGCTCGTCATACCGGGTCCGTCCGCGCCGCTACGATTGTATCACCGCGGCGGCGCCGCCACTGGAGGAAGTCGACGCCGTTCTGTCTCCGGCCGCGCGTCACTGGCTGCAGGTGAGCGAATAGTCCTCCTTGAACCACTGAATGCTGGCCGCCTTCACCTTGCCGCTGGTGAGCATGTTGCACAGCGCTTTGTCGAGCTTCGCCTTCAGTTCGTCATTGCCCTTCTTCAGGCCGACGCCCATGCCGTAACCGAGGCTCGCGTGATCGTCGCCCGGCTTCACGCGCACGTCGACACGGGTGAAGCCGGCGCCTTCCGGCGTCGCCAGAAACTCAGTCCAGGTCGGGGAATCGCCGAACGCGGCGTCGAGCCGTCCGGCGCCGAGGTCAGCCAGCTGGGCGGTGGTCGAGTCGTAGGTCTTGAGGTCGACATTGGGCACGTTCTTGGCGACGAACTTGGCATAGGTGGTGCCGTTGACCACGCCGACGGTCTTACCCGACAGCGCCTTGAGGATGGACGGCAGGTCCTTGAGCTCGGCAACCGGCGAGGATTTGGCGATGGCGAAATAGAGCGGCGTGGAGGCGTAGGGGATCGAGTAGTCGATCTTCTTGCGCCGCTCGTCGGTGATGCCGAGACCGGAGATGATGACGTCGAAGCGGTCGCTGTCCATGGACGGCACGAGGGTCGAGAAGGTCTGCACTACGAATTCACACTTTAGCTTCAGCTCGGCGCAGATTCCATTGGCGATGTCGGCGTCGAAGCCGGTCACGTTGCCGGTGGCATCGACCATGCTGAACAGCGGAGCATCGCCTTCCGTGCCGATGCGCAGCACGCCGTCCTTGGCATAGGCGGTGCCGGCGAGCAGGCTGAGGGAGAAGGCGCAGGCGAAGATCGAGACGGCGCGGCGGTGTATCATCTTGGTCCCCTGTGTTTCTGGAAGGTGGGCTTTGCCCGTTATGTCGGATTGGCGCCGCCTGCCGTCAGGCCAGCGCATGTCCTGCGGCCACCAGCTCATCGGTGACCTGGCGCAGGGCCGCGCGGGTAATGTCGACCATCTCGTCGATTTCCCCCTCGTTCATCACCAGCGGCGGCGCGAAGCCGAGAATGTCGCCATGCGGCATGGCGCGCGCGATCAGCCCGCGCTCGCGCGCGGCCTGCGAAATGCGCGGGCCGACCTTGAGCGCCGGATCGAATCGGGTCTTGTGCGCGCGGTCGGCGACGAATTCGATGGCGGCCAGCATCCCCACACCGCGAATCTCGCCGACGATTGGGCTTTGCTGGAACTCCTGCGTGAGGCGTTGCAGAAGATAGGCGCCGCGCGTCGCGGCCTTGCCGGCGAGATCCTCGCGCTCGACGATGTCGAGCGCCGCATTCGCCGCCGCCGCGCCGATCGGATGGCCAGAATAGGTATAACCGTGCGAGAAGGGACCGACCCTGTCGGTCGCCTCCTCTATTACGGCATAGACTTTCTCGCCGACGAGGCATGCCGAAAGCGGGATATAGGCCGAGGTGAGGCCCTTCGCCACCGAGATCAGGTCGGGTTCGATTCCGTAGAGATGCGACCCGAAGGGCGTACCGACGCGGCCGAACCCGCAAATCACCTCGTCGGCGATCAGCAGCACATCGTATCTGCGCAGCACTGCCTGGATCGCCGCCCAGTAGCCGGCGGGAGGCGGAATGATGCCGCCGGTGCCGAGCACGGGTTCGGCGATGAAGGCGCCGACCGTGCCGGGGCCCTCGCCGAGAATGAGCGCTTCGAGCTCGTCGGCACGGCGCTGGGAGAACTCCTGTTCGGTCTCGCCGGGCATCGCGCCCCAATAGTGATGGGGAACGCCGGTGCGCAGGATGCCGGAGACCGGAAGGTCCATGTGATCGTGATAGAAGTTCATCCCCGTCATCGAGCCGGCGATGACCGAGCAGCCGTGATAGCCGCGCTCGCGAGCAATGATCTTCTTCTTCGCCGGCTTGCCGCGCAGATTGTTGTAGTACCAGACCAGCTTTGCCTGGGTCTCGTTGGCGTCGGAGCCGGACAGGCCATAGAAGACCTTTGACATGCGGCCGGGTGCCATGCGCAACAGCCGATCCGACAGGCGTGCCAGCTCCTCGGTCGTATGGCCGGCGTAGGAATGATAATAGGCCAGCTTGTAGGCCTGACGCGCGATCGCCTCGGCCACTTCGGTGCGTCCATAGCCGATATTGACGCAGTAGAGGCCAGCGAAGCCGTCGATCAGCTCGTGCCCGCGGGCATCGCGGATGCGTACGCCCTTGGCGCCCTCGATGATGACGGGAACCGGCCCTTCGCCGCTGGCGTGCCCCTTCAGATAGGTGAAGGGGTGGAGTACCGACTGGCGGTCGAGTTCGGCAATGGCGTCGAAATGGTCCATGCGTCCTGTTCCTGCGTAGCCTCGGACCGGCAGCGGAACATCCGCTTGAGGTTTCCGATACCGTCAGCCTAGCGGCGACTCGGGCGTGGATGCCGGCGTTTATGGTGGCGTGCGCGCCGAAATAATGCTCATTTTCTGTATATGCGCAGAAATTCATCATGCAGGTTCAAATGAAGCTCGATCGGTTCGATGCCAAGCTTCTCGCCCTCGTCCAGACCGACAACCGCATGGGCTCGGAGGAACTGGGCGCCATCGTCGGTCTTTCCGCGACGGCGGTGCAGCGACGGCTGAAGCGGCTGCGCGCGGAAGGCGTGATCGAGGCGGATGTCGCCATCGTCCACCCCCGCGCCGTCGGGCGCCCCATCGCCATGTTCGTATCCGTTTCGCTGGAGCGCGAGCGGGCCGACATCGTCGACCGCTTCAAGCAGTCGATCCGTCAGACGCCGGAGGTCATGAACGGCTATTACGTAACGGGAGAGACCGACTTCATCCTGATCGTCACCGCCCGTAGTATGGAGGACTACGAAGCCTTCACGCGCAAGTTCTTCTACGAGAACCCTGACATCAAGGGCTTCAAGACCATGGTCATCATGGATCGCGTGAAGGCCGGTTTCTCGGTTCCCATCGATTTCGACGAGCTTTGACGCAAGTGAGACATATACGGCAATAGGCTCGTGCTCCTTGCGCCAATATATGCTTCCCCCCTCAAGTGGCGTAAGCGCCGTTTACCACGATGCCCATGCGAGGTTCCGCAATTAAAACTGGACCCGTATTGCGAATGGCTCCTCATGCAAAGGCAGGGGTTTCTGTCGGTGCAGATGCGGCCGATGTGTAACTTCCCTGTGGTGCGCCGTCGAAGCGAGCATCGTACCAAGGCGGCCTATCGACAATTGCACGTCTGATCGTCCGATATGGGGTCGTAAGCTGTCGTCGAGATGTGCCCGCTTGCAATGGAAGCTATCCGACCCTCCGCACCCACGAGCGGGCCGTCTGGATACGGCCCCCAATTGCGCCGTTGCGCTGGTGATGGGGATCTCCCGCGGCGATGACCGGCTGGAGGTTGGAAGCCAAAAAGGCGGTTTTGGGGATAGGGCTCGTCGGAATACGCCATTGCTCATCCGGGTCGCTGATGAAATAGCGATCAAACCGTGGGAATGGCGGATGCTAACCGAAATTGTCCACTCGCGCCCGAAACCCTGCCCTTCGTGGCCTTTACAGCAGGCTCTGTTCTCGGCTGACTAGGGCCATTGCCCGATCTATGTCGGCACGAGTTTCGAGGCAGCGACGCTCTGCTTGCTCAGCCCTATGCCCGCTGGCCGACCGCAATGGCAGGCGGGAAATCCTTCACGAGGTGGCCGATCAACGCGCGCACTGCCGGCGACAATCCCCGCCGTGTCGTGAAAACAAGGTGGACGACCCCAATCTGCCCATGCCAGGCGGGAAGCACACGAACCAAGTGCCCGGCATCAAGCTCAGAACGGCAGACCCGGTCGGGCAAGAGCGCGACACCCAGCCCGGCCATGGCGGCGTCGAGTATCTGGTCCATGTCCGAGCAACCACAAGCGGCTGTTCCGGCTCTAGCGTGAGGAGCGGCTGAACGAAACGCCGTTCTCCAGCCTGTTCCAGGCCAGAGCCGCTCTCGCCCGGTCGCAGCTCGACTACAACACCGCCCGGCCGTACTCCAAGCTGGGATGGCAGACACCTGCGGCCTTCGCCTCAACCTTCCACTCGCGGCGGGATCAGACGCTCCGCGCCATTAGCTCGGCAGCAGGTAGCACCAGGCCCGTTTCATCGCTCCCGGGCTGGTCTCGCAGGTCTTTCGGACCTCGCGCAGACCAGGCAACAGCTTGCGCAACTTCATGCCCGTGGCGACCTCTTCCACTTTGCGGCTGATACCGATCTTCTCCGAAGGGTCGAGGTAATCGGCAAATAGAAGGCCGAGCGGTATTTCGCTGTACCAGTATCAGACAAGCCAATATTCGCCGCTGTTACAGCTACCCCCTCCCTAGAGGTTGGGGGGCTCCAGGACGTTCGGCGACCGTGTGCTCAGGCCACCGCAGCCAGGCCCGTTCCCGCAAGGACGAACGGCGCAACCACATCCTTGCCGTGCAGTCTGGTCATATGCCCGACGAGCCCCTGCATGATGTTGGCGCGCGCCTGCAGCGAGGTGAGATGGCGCACCGACGTCATGTAGGTGTACTCGATCGCGTTGCGCGCGCCTTCGCGGCCGGCCGCCATCAGGGCATCGGTGACCGCCTCCGGCAATTGTTGGCCGGCCGGCGTGATCAGCACGGTGACCATCACGCTGAGGTCCGGCGGCGAATGCGGGCTCCCGTGAATGAACGCCGCCGGCACCTTCAGCGCCTCGCGGTCGCCTGCTGCCAACAGCGCGATGTACTTAAGGACACGCATGTGCACGTCGAATGCGGAATCGGGATCCGCCATCTCGATGCCGCGATCGAAGAATGCCACCGCCGCGGCGAAGTCGCCGCGTGCCTGCCGCAACTGCCCGAGCACCGGCAAGGCGGCGGGAGAGTCCGCCATACGGGCAAAGGCCCTGTCCGCAAGATCCTCGGCAAGCTCGAGATGACCGCGATCGACGAAATAGAGCAGCTTGGCGGCGGTCAGCATCAGCAACGGGTTGGTCTCGATGAATGGCAGACAATCCAGCACGGTTGCCTCAATCTCACTCTCGATCTCGTCGCGCTCGTCGCGGCTTATGCCGGTAAAGGGATTGGTGAGGACAAGGCGCGCAAACAGATGGAGACCCCATTGCAGGGCAATGTCCGCACTCGCCGGATTCTGCGCCCGCGCATCGCGTAGTTGCAGACCCTTCTCTAGCCATTCCGGGTTGGAGGCTGACAATAGGGCCGACGCCTTGCGCAGGCGGATTTCGTGCGGCTGGTCGGCGGGCGTGCCAAGCCCCTCAGAGGCTTCAGCCAGATTGCGCCGCAGCGCCTCGACGATGCTGATCGAGGTGCGTTCCACCTCCGGCGCGAGCGAGGTCGTGGCGCCGGCGCCGAACTCGAGCCGGAAAGCCCGGATGATGCGCCGTGATGGCCCCTCGCGCAGGGTTGCCGTGCAATCCAACCGAGCACCGTTGTCCTGCAGGCTCACCTTCAGAACATAGCGTGTCGCCAGCGTCGCCGCACGCTCCAACACGATCACGGTCTGGCCGGCCCCGAGCCGGCCCGCGATCATGTCGCGCATCTGACCGGTAATGGCCTCGGCATATTCGGCAAGGCCCTGATCATGCGGTGGAACGACAGCAGCTATCGCCAGAAGTCCGCTGACCGGGGCCGGATCAGGCTTCGGTGCAACGGCCGGCAGTTTCGCTGCGATCCAGACATAGCCCTCACCATATTGCGTGGCGATGAATCTTGGGGACCGTGCGCTGTCGCCGAGCTTGGTACGCAGGCGGTTGACCAGAAAGTCGACGTTGCGGTCGGACGCATCAGCCTGGGTCGGCGCGATCGCATCGAGCAACTGGCCGCGCTGCATCAGGCGGTGCGGGTTCCGGGAAAGCGCCAGAAGGAGTGCGCGCTCGCTGCGCGTGAAGCGAACCTGCTCCCCGTTGCGGTGGGCGAACAGGCACGTCTCATCCAGGACGACATCGTCGAATACCAAGCCGCCCGCCTGCGGCATCTCACGCGTCATCCGAACTCGCCCCAGACTGCCGGTCGACACGGCATATGATCCCGAAAGCACATCATACCAGAATGGACGAAGCTTGACGGTCGGTCGATGCCGTCAAGACATGGGCGTTCCCTGCTGTTCGCGCTGTTTCGGCGCTTTGGACGGGCGGAAATCGGGCCAGGCCTGCCGGTGGCAGGCGTCGGGCGCGACAGGGTCGCCCTCCGAATGAGGGCGTCTTCAAATATCAGGCAAACAATCGCCTGCTATAGGCCGATCTTCGGCCGGTCCCGTCCGTCATCACCGCACAAATACGGCCCACTACCTGAGGATGGTATGGCTCAGTTAAACGACCATTCTCTCAAGTATAGCGCCGTCGCGGTTGCCTCTTCCGGCGATGCGCTGGCCTATGCCCCGGCACCGGGTACAGCCACCAACCCGCTCAAGGCGATGCCGGCGCAGCGCCATCCGGCTGATGGCCGCGTGGTGGCGGTCTGGGCGCAGGGTCTCGTCGATTCCCGACATTTCGCGGACGACGCTTCCGACAACAGCATCAAGGCCAATCTCAGATGGCGGTTCCGAGCCGCAACCCGCCACCTGCTCGTCCCTGCAGTCCTTACCGCCGTCCTCGATTCCGGAGAACATGCCCATGACGCCGCCCGATAGACCGATTGCCAAGCGCTCGCATATGCTCATGGGCGAGACGGCGTTGTCGGCGCGGTTCGCGCGGGGCCTTACGGCGCTGGTCTTAGCGACCAGCCTGCTCTGGCCGATCGCTGCCGCCCAGGCCGCAATCATCTATGTCAGTAACGACGGCGAACTGCGCAACGCGATCAGCAACGCGAACAACAACGACACCATCACCTTCACGTCAAATATCACACTGAGCAGCAACCTGCCGGCCGTGACGAAAAGCCTGACCTTCGCGGGTGGTAATTTCACGCTCTCAGGCGCCAATAAGTATCAAGGTCTGGATGTGCAGGCAGGTACGGTGGTGGTCCGAAGCATCACCATCTCGAATGCTCTCGCGCTCGGCGGAAACGGCGGAAACGGCGTCGGCCATGGAGGACGCGGAATCGACAGAAGCCAAGTCGGCGACGGCGGCGGAGGGGGCGGCGGCGGCGCCGGGATGGGCGGCGCGCTATACATCGGCAAAAATGCGCTGGTGATCATCAGCAACGTCAATCTGCTGAATAATGCTGCCCAGGGTGGCCGAGGTGGCGCCAGCAGGCCCGCACCTAATTCGGTGTCCGGGGGAGGTGGTGGCGGACGCAACGGCGGCAACGGTGGCGACGGCGGGACGTACAGCGGCTCCGGCGGTGACGCTCATGGAAATGGCGGCGGCGGAGATGGCGGCGGCAGCTGGCTCTTCTCTCGGTCGCAAGGCCGGGATGGCGGGTATGGCGGCGGCGGCGGCGGCAGCGTTGGCGATAGCGTCGGCGGTGCCGGAGGATTCGGCGGCGGCGGCGGCGGCACCTATCGTTTTGACGTAGGTGGGGGAGCTGGTGGATTCCTTGGAGGGATGGGCGTCGGAGATGCCGAGAATTATAGCGGACAGGGGGGCGGGGGTGGAGGCGGAGGTGCGGGCCTTGGCGGCGCGCTGTTCGTCGAACCCGGCGGCAATCTCACCATCGTTGGCGACATCAATATATCGGGTAACCAAGTTAGGGGAGGGTACCCAATTTCGGCCCCATTTGATGGGAGCACGGGAGGGGCGGCAGGCAGCGGCATATTCCTCGCCGGAAATGGGTCATTGAACGTTCAGCCCAACACTGGGCAAACCCAGACAATCAACGATGCCATCGTCGACCAGACGGGCGTTGGGGGCACCGGCGTCAATGCTGGAAGCTGGGCGCTCATCAAGAAGGGCGCCGGTACGTTGATCCTCACCGGCCGCAACCTCTATTCGGGCGGCACGAGCGTCCTAGGCGGTGTCCTGCAGGGCGATGCCATTAGCATTCACGGCGATGTCGTCAACAATGCCAGCGTCGTTTTCGATATGCGCCTCGCATTAGATCGATCCGATAACATCTATGCCGGCAACATGTCCGGCACCGGTTCTGTCACGGTTGTCGGCCCAGATCTCCTCATCTTCACTGGGACCAACAGCTATTCCGGCGGCACGACGGTGCTAAATGAACAGCTCATAGGCACATCGAGGAGCCTTCAAGGTAACATCCTCAACAATAGCAAAGTCGTGTTCAGTCAGGACTATGACGGAACCTATTCCGGCGAGTTGACGGGCACGGGCAAGCTTATCAAGGAAGGTACCGGCCGCCTTTCGATGACCGGTCGCAACGTGGCCGGCGGAGGAACGACCATCAACGCCGGTACGCTGGCGGTGAACGGCACGCTCGTCACCCCAACGGTCGTGGTGAACGAAGGCGGCAACCTTGCGGGCGCCAAGAACGTCGAGGGCGCGGTCGAGCTCAGGGGCGGCAAAGTCGGCCCCGGAAACTCCATCGGGACGCTGCATATCAGCGGCGACCTGACAATGGAGCCGGAATCAGACTACACGGTCCAGATCAATGGCAGTGCGAGCGATCGCATCGAGGTCGGCGGCAGCGCGACCATTCTGAGTTCGAGCTTCGAGATTCAGCACGACGATACCGCTCCCTCGCCGGTCTTGCCGGGCATCACCTACACCATTCTGACGACTCAAGGTGGCCTCACCGTGCAGTCGCCGACGGTCGCCATCGCCGACTTTCCATTCCTCAACTTCGCGCTGAGCGAGGACGGCTTCAACGGCTATCTCACCACCTCGCGCAGCAGCGACCGGTTTGCGGAGGTGGCTTCCACGCCGAACGAAGTCGCGATCGCGAACGTGCTGGACGGCATCGGGTCGGGTGCTGCCTGGGAGCAGGTGGTCGGTGCGAGCGAGGCCCAGGCCCGCTCCGCTTTCGCCAGCCTCGGCGGCGCGTCCTTCCACGCCAGCGTGCTCAGCGTGCTCTCCAACCAATCGCACTTCCTGCGCGACGCGGTGATCAACCGGCTAGCCGACGCGAACGCTGGCCAGATCCAGATCATCGACGGCCTGTCGGCGCCGGGCGATCCGGCGGCGCCGGCCATGTCTGCCCCGGTCTATGCGATGTGGGGACAAGTGCTCGGCAGCTTGGGCACATTCGACGGCAATAGCAACGCGCCGCGGGTGACGGACACGATCGGCGGCCTTATCACCGGCGTGGACGTCTCTGTCGCCGAGACATGGCGTTTTGGTATTGCAGGCGGCTACAGCTACACCTCGTTCGACGCCTCAGATATTGCGGCCTCCGGTTCCAGCGACAGCTATCACGTGGCGCTTTACGGCGGATGGCATTCGGAAGGCTGGAGCGTGCGCGGCGGTGCCGCCTATTCGTGGAACGACGTCGACACCTCGCGTCAGGTCACGGTGGTCGGCATCGGCGGCGCGCAGCAGGGCGGATATGATCTGGGAACCACCCAGGTATTCGCGGAGGGCGCTTATAAGTTCTTCCACGGCACCTCGACCTTCGAGCCGTTCGCCAATCTCGCCTATGTGCTGGTGGATGGGGATGTGAGTGAAACCGGTCAGTTCGCCACCTCCGGCTCGGCGCATATGGACACCACCTACACCACGCTCGGGTTGCGCGCGTCGACCGTCCTCATGGAACGACTGACGGCGCACGGCGCGCTGGGATGGCGTCATGCGTTCGGCGATGTCACGCCGGAGGTGTCGCTGGCCTTCAATACGGGCGGGCCGGCCTTCGGCCTCACTGGCGCACCCATCGCGGTTAATGCGCTCGTCGCGGAACTGGGCGTCGATTACGCACTCAGCGCTGACGCAACCCTCAGCATAACCTACTCTGGACAGTATGGCGCCGACGCCTACGAGAACAGTGCGCAGGCCAGTCTGACCTGGAGGTTCTGATGCCTTGGACGTGTTGTTGTTCCTCAAGGAGCCGCCGGTACGGTCGTCGCCCATGAGGTGGGCGCCGGTCATCGACCATCGGCCCTGATTCCGCCTGAAGGGCCAGTGGGCCAGCGACCACGTCCCCATCGCCGATCTGACGTCGCATCGTTCCGGCCTCTCGGACCATGGCGGCGACAATCCGGAGGATATCGGCTTCGACCGGCGCGCGGTGCTGGAGCTCGGGCGTTTTCTGCCGCTGGACTCGTTCCGAATCTCCTATGCCGACACCAATTTCGGCTTTACCGCGGGTGCGGAAGCGGTGGCGGTGGCCGCCGGCAAGGACTGGGCAACGCTTTCCGAAGACGCGCTCTACACGCCGCCGGGCACGACCTCGACCAACTCGCGCTTGCTGGTCCGGTGCTTTCGGCACGCAGCGCCCTCATCGGGGGGGGGGGGCTGGTCCTCGAACATCTCGCGGGCCATGCGCCGGCCGATCAGACGCGCCAGCTTCGTGACCGAAAGGCCGATCCTGTCTTCCTTCCGCGCGTGTCGATCCAAGCCGCCGATTTTTTCGGCACCCATCCGGTCGCCACGCTTGCGATAGTCCCGCATCTGTCGACCCGTTGAAGCAACGAGCGACACTCAAAGGGCTTCCACACCCGCCGCAAAGGCCGGCCAGATGGTCATCGCACCCCAGCGTGAAACGACCTGCACAAGGGCGGAGTCCCCTTCATCAGCGATCTTTCTCAATCTATGGCGAAGCAGCTCCTGCTGCTTCCCGGCGCCGCGCGAGCGGTGGAGATGGAGGGGGAAAACAGGCTTCGCGGGGAACCGCCTGCGCGAGCGAAGCGAAGCGAGGCGGGTGGGCGGAGGCCTGTTTGGGGCGGAGAAGAGGCAAAGCCTCTCGGCGGCCCTCTGCGCTATCGATCACTCAACGGGCAGCTTCCCGACAGGGGAGTTGTTGGGCTTGGTTCGCACTCCTCTTGTCGACTTTTTGATGGCGCACCGAGCACGGTCTACGGCAGATAGGCTTCGGCCCCGATCGCAATGATCTCTTCTTCGCTGAAGGTGAGATTCCAGTGCGAGTAGAGCGTCTGGCGCTCCGCAGGCAACCGCACCTCCTGGCAAAGCTGTCGATGGAGCTGGCGGAACGCCTTATGCTCGCCGCTGCCAGCATAGCTCGACACCGGGAGGACGGATCAGCGGCAGTTGCTCGACCGGGCTGTCGATCTCGATGAAGGCCACGCAGCATGCGTCCTCCGAGAGATGTTTGAGCAGGCGGGTGATACCGGGAAGGTCGGCCTCGTCGCCGGCCAGCACGTAGAACTCCGCCGGCTTCGCGCCATTGGCCCCCGGGCCTGGCCGATCATGCAGGGCGAAGTCGACCGTGATCTCGCCCCCGGCGGCATCGATCCTGCGGATGGTGTAGACTCGTGCCGGGAGCGTGTGCTGCGGCGGCCATACCACATGGCCAGGAGCGTCCAGCAGGGGCCATTGCGGCGTTTCGGCTGAAGATCAGCCGACAATGGAGCGGGTCCGGCCTGTCGTCGCGTGCGGGGTCCTCGCCTTGGAAAATGATCCGGGTAAGACGCAGACGTTCGCTTTCCCGCTTGGGCGGACGTTATGATGAGCTTCCCTAGGCGTCCCACAATGGCTTCAGCGTGCGCTAAGGGCGTTGCGAAGGGATATCCCGTTTCCTACCTCATGGTTGTGCCGTTTTGAGATGATGAAAGCCAAGGCCGCTCCTCCGTCGCCTCGTGTTACATTGGCCGATGTCGCGCGCGCTGCGGGCGTGGATATGTCGACCGCTTCACGCGTGCTTCGTGGCGAGGCAACGCAGCGCGTGCGAGAGGAAACCCGCGACCGCATTTTGAAAGTCGCAGACGACCTTCAATATCTCGCCAACCCCCTCGCAAGGGGCTTGCGTACCGCGCGTACCTACACGATTGGAATCCTGGTCCCGCAACTCGACAACCCTGTGTTCGCTTCCGCGATCCGCGGCGCGGAACTGGCGGCAGCGCAGCTCGGCTATTCGCTGCTGATTTCGCATCGCGAGCCCGGTACCACCGGTACGACCATCGCCAAGCTGTCGCAGACCAACCGGGTGGATGGGCTGCTGGTGGCAAGCCTCGACGACGACGAGGTGCTGCGCACCGATCTCATCGCCGCGCGCGTGCCCTATGTGTTGATGAACCGCGTGCTGCCGGGTGCGGCGCTTTCCGTCATCCTCGACAGCCGCGCCGCCGCGCGTCTCGCGGTCGCCCACCTCACCGCGCTCGGCCATACCCGCATCGCCCATCTCGCCGGTCGCGAGGGCGGCTTCAATGCCAGACAACGATTTGAAGGCTATCGCGACGGGTTGAACGACGCCGGCATCGCTTATGACAAGCGGCTGGTCTCTGTTGCCGGCTACACCGCCGAGGGTGGCGTCATGGCGATGCAGGCGCTCTTGCGCCAGCGCCCGACCGCCGTGCTCGCGGCAACGCTGGTCTCCGCCGCCGGCGCGATGACGGTGCTGCACGAGGCCGGGCTGCGTATCCCCGAGGACGTTTCGGTGATCGGCCTCCACGACGCGCCCGTCGCCGGCATGCTCTACCCCGCGCTAACCACGGTGATGATGCCGACCGAGGAAATGGGCAGCGTGGCGGCGACCTTGCTGATCCGCAGCCTGAATGGCGAAAGCCCCGAGGCGGTGCTGCCTCTTCCCCCCGGCGCGCTGATCTCCCGCGCCTCCACCGGCCCCGCGCCGCGCTGACGTTTCCGGCTGAATTTACCTGCTTGACGGGCATGGGCTTCTCTGCCAGCTTTGAACAAACGATTGTTCAAAAGAACATGGGGGGACGCCACATGAGATCATCGCCACGCGCCTCTCATTTTGAGAGGTGCCAATGACCGGCCTAGCGATCGCCGCTGCCCGAGATGCAGACAAGATAGACACCGCACTGGCGGCAGACCTTGCCGCTATCGTCGGGGCCGAGCACACGCTCAGCGAGTTCGAGGCGCGGCGCGCCTATTCCCACGACCGCCTGCCCTTCGCCAATTTCCGCGAGCGTCATGGCAAGCTGGCCGGCGTCGTGCCGCGGCTGGTGGTGCGCCCTGGCACAGCGGACGAGGTCGAGCGCGTGGTGAGGCTTGCCCGCGCGAAAGGCGTCCAGCTCATCCCGTTCGGCAATGGCTCGGGCGTCCTTGGCGGCGCCATTCCGCTGGACCATGAAGTGATGGTCGACCTGCGCCGGCTGGATCAGATCCTGTCGATCAAACCGCAGGACGCGATGGTGACGGTGCAGGCCGGTATGAACGGCGCGGAGTTCGAGAAAGCGCTGAACGCCGAAGGCTTCACCACCGGCCACCTGCCCCAATCCATCGAGATTTCCACCGTGGGCGGCTGGGCTGCATGCCGGGGCGGCGGGCAGGCGTCGAGCCGCTACGGCAAGATCGAGGACATCGTCATCGGCCTCAAGGCCGTGCTGCCGGACGGCACGCCGATCGAGGTCCGCCCGGTGGCGCGGCGCGCCGTGGGTCCGTCGATCCGCGACATCATCGTCGGCAGCGAGGGCTCTTACGGCATCATCACCGAACTCACGCTGCGCCTGTGGAAGCTGCCCGAGGTCGAGCGCGGGGTCGTGCTCGCCTTCCCCTCGCTCATTGCGGCGTGGGAGGCCGCGCGCCGCATCATGCAGGCCGAACTACGCCCGACCGTTGCCCGGATCTACGATGCGGCGGAGAGCGCCGAACGCACCGCCGACATCGAGGCCTTCAAACGCAAGCCCATACTGGCGATGATGGTGTTCTCCGGCTCGGAGCCGATGGTAACGGCCGAGCAGGAGATGGCTCTTGCCCTCGCCGCCGAGCTTGGCGCCGAGGTGACATCGGACGGGCCTTACCGCCACTGGAAACAGAATCGCTATGTCGCCTATTCGCAGAAGTGGCAGGCGGCGGGCTATTACAACGACACCATCGAGGTGACCGGCAACTGGTCGGCCATTCCGGGCATGTATGCCGCCATGGCCGCAGCGGCTCGTGAGATTTTCCCAGACATCCATTTCGGCGCGCACTGGTCGCACATCTACCCGGAAGGCGCGTGCCAATACATGACCATCCGCCTGCCGCCGATGGAGGAACAGCAGGCGCTGCCGCTGCACGCCCGGCTGTGGGAAACCATCCAGACGCTCACTCTCGACCATGGCGGCTCCATCGCACATCATCATGGCGTCGGCGTGTTCCGTAATCCGTGGCTGGCGCGCGAACTCGGCGCGGGGCTTGGCCTCTTGCAGACCATCAAGGACGCCATTGATCCCGGCAATCTGATGAACCCCGGCAAGCTCGGCCTGCGACCGGCGGCGGGTGCCGTGGAAGTGCGCAATGGGTAGGTGGCGCCCCTTCATGAAGGAGATGAGCCGTGGCTGATCTCCTTGTCGGCATCGATCTGGGTGCGGGCTCGCTAAAGACCAGCGTGATCCGGGCCGATGGAACCCTCATCGCGGAAGCTGCGGCCGCGATCGCCACCTCCGCGCCCTATCCGGGCTGGAGCGAGCAGGAACCGCGGGACTGGTGGCGCGCCGTCTGCGAAACGGTGCCGCGTGCGCTCGCCGCCACGGAGGGTGCCGGAACAGTTGCGGGCGTCTCGTTCTCCGCAGGCGCCCATACGCAGGTGCTGGAGGATGCCGATGGCCGCATTATCCGTCCGGCGATCTTGTGGAACGACCAGCGCTCCGGCGCCGAGACGCAGGATCTGCGCGAGCAGGCCGACGCCCGCATTCTCGAAATTGGCTCGAACCGCGCCAACCCGACCTGGACCCTGCCGCAGATGCTGTGGCTGCGCCGCCATGAGCCGCAGGCTTTCGCCCGCGTGCGTCGGCTCTACCTCGCCAAGGACTGGCTGCGCGCTCAACTGACCGGCACATGGGAGACTGACCCGATCGACGCGGTCGGCACGCTGATGGCCGACGCCCGCACCGGCATATGGTCGGAAGAACTCTGCGCTATGATCGGCTGGCCGCTTGACACCCTTCCGCCGATTGTCGCCTCCAAAGCTGTGGTCGGGCGCGTGACGGCGGCGGCCGCCCGCGCCACCGGACTTGCCGAGGGCACCCCGGTGGTATGCGGCACGTCGGACACGGCGGTCGAGACCTATGGCGCCGGCATGACCTCGGAAGGGCTCGGCGTGATCAAGCTGGCCACCGCCGCCACCGTGAGCGTGCTGTCGCGCCACCCCCGGCCGGACTTCAAGGTGATCAACTACCCGCATGTCATGCCCGACCACTGGTATGTCATCGCCGCCACCAATTCCTGCGCTTCGGCGCACAAATGGCTGCGCGACACCTTCTTCCTGCGCGCGGGCGAGGATGGCGGCAGCGTGTTCACGCAGATGGACAGGCTGGCCGGCGAGGTTGCGCCGGGATCGGCCGGGCTGTTCTTCCACCCCTATCTTAATGGCGAGCGCAGCCCGCACTGGGACCCTCTGCTACGGGCGGATTATGTCGGCGTCGGCTTCAACCATGGACCCGGCCATTTCGTTCGCGCGCTCTATGAGGGCATCTCCTATTCGCTGCGCGACTGCCTGATCGCGTTGCGCGGACAGGGGCTGGACTTCACCACCGCCCGCCTGACCGGCGGCGGCGCCAGGAGCGCGCTATGGCGGCAGATCGTGGCCGATGTGCTCAATGTCGAGGTGGAGATTCCGGCCGTGGCCGACGCCTCGTTCGGGGCCGCCCTTCTGGCCGGCGTCGGTGTCGGCGTTTACGCCGACGAGCGCGACGCGGCACGGGCGATCAAGGTTGTGTCCCGGCTCGTGCCGGACCCCGAGCGAGCCGCTCTCTATGCGCGGGGGCATGTGATTTACGGCGACATACAGGCGGCGCTGGCTCCGGTGAACCACCGCATCCATGACTTCGTGAGCGGACGCTGATGTATCTCCGCAAGTTCGAGAGTGAATGAGAATGGCACAGGTCAGCCTGAAGCAGGTCCGCAAGGCCTATGGCGGCACGGTCGCCGTGCATGGCGTGGACCTCGAAATTGGAGACGGCGAATTCGTCGTCTTCCTGGGGCCGTCGGGGTGTGGAAAATCGACCACGCTGCGCATGATCGCCGGGCTTGAGGAAATTACCTCCGGCACGATCGAGATCGGCGGGCGCGACGTGACGCGGCTGGAACCGAAGGACCGGAACATCGCCATGGTGTTCCAGAACTATGCGCTGTACCCGCACAAGACGATTTACGAGAACCTCGCCTTCGGCCTGCGTATGCGCAAGATGGACCGCGACGAGATCGACCGGCGGGTGAAGGCCGCCTCCGTCATGCTCGGGCTCGACCCCTATCTGGAACGCAAGCCCAAGCAACTTTCCGGCGGGCAGATGCAGCGCGTGGCACTCGGCCGGGCGCTGGTGCGTAATCCCCAAGTGTTCCTGCTCGACGAGCCGCTTTCCAACCTCGATGCCAAGCTGCGCGTGCGAATGCGCGAGGAGATCGCCCGGCTGCATCAGGAGGTCGGCACTTCCATGGTCTATGTCACCCATGACCAGGTAGAGGCCATGACGCTGGCCAACCGCATCGTGATCATGAAGGACGGGCATGTTCAGCAGGTTGGCGCTCCGCTGGAGGTCTATGACCGTCCGGCCAATCTGTTCGTGGCGAGCTTCGTCGGTTCGCCCGAGATGAACCTTGTCGAAGGACGCATTGAGGCTGGTGCGTTCCACTCCGGTGGACTCACGGTCACTTTGCCAGACGGCGTGCAGGCGGCGGACGGCACGGAGGTCGTGCTCGGCGTGCGGCCCGAGCATATCAGTGTCGGCGAGGGCGCCCATGCCCTGCCGTTCGATATCGCCGTGATCGAACAACTCGGCGCACAGACGCTGTGCATCGGCCAGGTGGCCGGCGTGCGGCTGAGGGTGCTCATGGAGCGTACCGACGCGGTACGAAACGGATCGGCCTTGCCGGTCTCGTTCCGCCCCGAGGGACTGCATCTGTTCATAAAACAAACCGGGGCGCGTCTCGACACTAGGCGCGCACCCATTGGGCAACGACCCACCGTCTAGGGCGGAAATAATCATAAAGGGAGGAGAAACGACATGGACACGACAGTGAAGACCGGCGGTTTGTCCCGTCGCGCCGTTCTCAAGGCTGCCGGCACCGTTGCGGGCGGCATCGCCGCCGGCGCCATCGCCGCGCCGGCCGTACACGGGCAAGGGACCAAGACCATCCGGTTCCTGAACACGGAAACTTCGATCGACAGCATCCGGGCACTCAAGGTCGCCGCCGCCGAATATGAGCGGCAGTTCGGCACCAAGGTGGTGATCGATTCCGTCCCACTGGACGGCGCCTTCACAAAGGTGACGACCTCGCTTCGCGGCGGCACGCCCTACGACATCGCCACCTTCGCCTTTGTCGGGCACGTCCTCATTCTGGCTAGCGAAGGCCATTTGATGCCGCTCAACGAGCTGACCGACAAATACAAATGGGGACCGAACATCCTGTTCCCGATCGACGGGAAAGTGTTCTGGTATCCCTACGACTACAATCTCGCCTGGATCTACTATCGCAAGGATCTCTACGAGAAGAACAGCTTGTCGGTGCCGAAGACCTGGGCCGAGTTCCTCAAGAATGCCCAGACCCTGAACGGCGATGGCCGGGCTGGTGCGCTCTATCCCATCGGTTCGAACGGTGCCACCAACTGGCTCTCACCCGGTTTCATGTGGGCGGAAGGCGTCAAGGTATTCGACGACAAGTGGAACATCGTCTTCGACAACGCTGACATCGGGCCGCGCGTCACCCGTTTCCTCGACTTCTTCGGCGATCTCTACAAGACCATGCCGCCGGGCACGAGCCAGGCCAGCTTCGGCGAGGTGCTGTCGAACTTCACCTCCGACAAGGTGGCCCATTCCGCCTATGCCGGCCGCATGATCGAGACGCTGGAGCGCAACGCCCCGGCACTCGCCGACAAATACGGCATCATGCCCTACATGGATTCCGCCGGAAAACACCAGGCGGTGAACCATGGTTATGATGGATGGGTGGTGCTGAAGACGCCCAATTCCGACGAGTCGATGAAGTTCATGAAGTGGTTCACGGAAAACCAGTTCATCAACTTCCTGCACACCGCGCCGCTGCACTTCCAGCCGCCGCGTCTCGACGTCTACGAGGATGCCCGCTGGCGTGCCCATCCGCTGATCGAGAAGCACAACGCGGCCATCGAGACCATGCGCTCGTTCCTTACAGACAAGAACATGATCCTCACCTCGCTCGACACGCAGGGACCCGCCCCGGACCTGCGCCCCGGCAAGATCTTCGAGGCCTTCGTGTTCCCGGAAATGCTGCAGAACAAGTGCCTGAAGAACATGGGGTCGGCCGACTGCCTAAAGATTGCCGCCGACAAGATGCGCCAGGTCATCGCCTGAACGTCCCGGACAGCGCAGCCGACGCGCGGCCCATCTGCGGTCGCGCGCCAGCTTCCATCTGACGCCGGAGGGCGAGCCGTTGAGTTCCAAAGCGACGATCTATTCTTTTCTGATACTGGGCCTATCCGTCACGATGCTGTTGATCGTGGCGCCGGTGGTCTATGCCATCTCGCTCAGTTTCTACCAGATGGACTCGTTTGTCGGCACGCCGCAATGGGCGGGCCTCGACAACTATGCCCGCGTGCTCTCGCAATGGGAGTTCTGGCGGGCGCTAATCAACGGCTTCGTTTATTCGCTCGGCACCATCGTCTTCCAGGTGGTGCTCGGCATCGGCTTCGCCCTGGTGCTCAATCAGGTGTTTCCCGGCCGCAATCTGGTGCGCGGCCTCTCCATCCTTCCCTATCTGCTGCCGACCGTGGTGGTGGTGCTGACGTTCAAATGGATGGTGGACGGCTCTATTGGCGTGCTCACCAGCGTGCTCGCCGCGCTCGGCCTGCCGCCGGTGTACTGGTTCGAGAGCCCCGGCGCGGCCATGGCATCGGTGATCCTGGTCAGCGTGTGGATGTGGACGCCCTTCGTCACCACCACCTTCCTCGCTGCCCTGCAGACCGTGCCGACATCGCTTTATGAGGCGGCCAAGGTCGACGGCACGACAGCGATCCAGCGCTTCTTCCACATCACGCTGCCGATGCTGAAGCCGATTCTCACGGTGATCGTGCTGCTGCGGGCGGTGTGGATGTTCAACAAATTCGACGTGATCTGGCTGCTGACGCAGGGGGGACCGGTCGGCTCGACCGAGCATCTGGCGATTCTCTCCTACCGCACCGCCTTCTCGCTATTTGACATCGGCGGCGGAGCCGCCATCGCCACGATCTCCTTCGCCATCCTCTCAGTGGCGGTGTTCATCTATTTCCGCCTGTTTCCGCTCGATACGGAGTGATGCTCATGGTCCGCTCGCTCCCCGGCCGCCTCGCGCTCTACACCGCGGCCATCGTCATCGCTGTCTATTCCGCCTTCCCGATCTACTGGATGGTGCTGTCGTCACTGCGCTCGCCGGAAGTGCTGCTGACCAGCACCTCGCTGATCCCCGGCCCGTTCACCACGGAATATTACTGGAACCTGCTGGAGCTGACCGACTACCCCACGCAGTTCGTCAACAGCATCATCGTCGCGGCGGTGACGGTGGTGGTGACGATGGTGTTCTCGGTGATGATCGCCTACGCCGTCACCCGCCACCGCGTGCCCGGCAAGAAGCTGATCATCGGCGCGATGCTGTACGCCTACATGTTTCCGCCGCTGCTCATCGCCATCCCCATGTTCTCCATCTTCGCCAAGCTCGGGCTTGGCGACACGCTGACCAGCGTCATCGTCTCGCATCTGACGCTGACCCTGCCGCTCGGCGTGTGGTTCCTGTGGGGCTTCTTCAAGAGCATGCCGTTCGAGCTGGAGGAAGCGGCGATGGTGGACGGTTGCACCCGGCTCGGCGCCTTTCTGCGCGTCGTGCTGCCGCTGTCGCTGCCGGGGCTGATCACCGTGGCGATCTTCTCCTTCCTGCTGTCGTGGACCGACTATACCTATGCGCTGATCATGATCGGCTCCGACGCCAACAAGACCGTGCCGGTGGGGTTGGCCTCGATGATCGGCTCGTTTGACCTGCGCTGGGGCGAGATCATGGCAGGCTCGACCCTGATCGCGCTGCCGCTGTTCGCCGCCTTCGCCATGCTCAGCCAATATTTCATCCAGGGCCTCGGCGCCGGTGCGGTGAAGGGCTGAATACGGCTCTCAGGAGACATCACCATGGATCTCGGCCTCACTGGCAAGACCGCTTTGATAACCGGCGGGGCCGGCGGCATCGGCCGGGCGGAAGCGCTGGCGCTGGCGGCGGAAGGCGCTTCGATTGCGATCAACGACCTGAGTGCCGCGGCGGCCGGGAGCTTTGCCGATGAATTGCGGGCACAGGGAATTGCCGCCGTCACAGCCATCGGCGACGTTTCCGAGCCGGAAAGCGCCGCCCGCGTGGTGCAACAGGCGGCGGAAGCGCTCGGCGGTCTCGATATCCTCATCAACAATGCCGGCGCAGGCGGTCGTCATCTCGGCCGCACCGTCGAGGATATGGACGTCGATGACTGGGACATCATCGTCCGCTCCCATCTGCGCAGCACCTTCCTGTGCAGCAAATACGCCGTGCCGTTGATGCGCGAGCGCGGGTTCGGGCGCATCGTCAACACCTCCTCGATGAACGTCACAGGCGGAGGCAGGCCGGGCGTCGCCAATTATTCGGCCGCCAAGGCGGGCGTGCTGGGCTTTACCCGCACCTTCGCCAAGGAAGTCGGCAGTTTCGGAGTAACGGTGAACGCGATCGCTCCCGGCTATGTCGAAACCAATCTCATTGCAGGCTTCTCCGAGCAGCAGCGTTCCGTCATCACCGGGCAGAACCCGCTCGGCCGGTTCTGCCAGCCCGAGGAAGTCGGGGCGCTGATCACCTTCCTGTGCTCGACACAGGCCTCTTTCATCAACGGCGCTCTGATCTGCATGGATGGCGGCAAGCGCGATTTCCATTGGGGCGACGCATGAGCTTTCGCGCTTTCGGTGCACCGCACCGCTATATACAGGGCCCCGACGCGCTGGCCGAACTCAAGGGTCTCGTCGCGCTCTATGGTCGCCGTCCCTTCATCGTCGCCGACGCGGTGGTGGCCGCGTTGCTGGGCCAGCGGCTACGGGCCGAACTGCAAGGTGTCGAGCATGCCATGTTCGGCACCTTCGGTGGCGAGTGCACGGCGGCGGAAATCGAGGCCCTGACCGAAGCGGCACGAGCGGCAGAAGCCGACGTGATCATCGGCGTCGGCGGCGGCAAGGCGATCGACACAGCCAAGGGCGTGCGCATGGCACTCGGCGTGCCTATCATCATCGTGCCGACCATCGCCTCGAACGACAGCCCGACCTCACGCCTCGCTGTGCTCTACCGCGAGGACCACGTTCTCAGCGAAGTGCGGCTGATGAACGCCAGTCCCGACGTGGTGCTGGTGGACACCTCGATCATCGTGCAGGCACCCGTGCGCTTCTTCATTGCCGGCATCGGCGATGCCCTGTCCAAGAAGTTCGAAGTCGAGCAGTGCGCAGGGGCGGGCGGCACCAATTTCTTCAAGGGAAGCCCGACTCGGCTCGCCCTTGGCATTGCCGATGCGTGCTACGGCATCATACGCGCTGAGGGTGAGGCGGCGGTCGAGGCGGTCCGGCGCCACGAGACCACCGAGGCGGTGGAGAATACCGTCGAAGCCTCGATTCTGATGAGCGGACTGGCATTCGAGAGCGGCGGCCTCTCCATCGCCCACTCGCTGACGCGAGGCTTTTCGGCCATCCCGGAAATCGCCCGCGCCTTGCACGGCGAGCAGGTCGCGCTGGGACTGCTGGTGCAATTGGTAGCCGAGGGCCGAGACATGGCTTTCCTCAACGATTTTCGTGCCTTCTATCGGCGCATCGGCCTGCCGACCTCGCTTGCCGCCTTCGGCGTCACCGACCCGGGCGCGGTGGACACCATCGTCCGGATCTCATGGCAGACCGCACCCTATATCAAGAACTTCACCCAACCCCTGTCGCCGGAAACCCTACATGCGGCATTCTTGTCACTAGCGTAAAAGCTAGCCTTGATGCAGCTGTAGCTGGCAGGCACACCGCACTTCGCGGGAGCTCTTTCTGGAATGAGAAGGGTAGCAGGCGGAGTAGAATGGCTCGGCAGCGCCGATCCTGAGGCCGCAGCGATGAGCAAGATAGCTCGCAGCCCCAGCCCCTTCTGCCGGCTGAGATTCCATTCGATCCCGCCATCTCGGCGCACGACACCGGAGAGATGGCGGCCGATCTGCTGAGCATTGGCCTTCTGCCGGTTTCGTGGACACCGAGATAAGGTGTTCGACGGGACTGGAGAGCTGGAGTGCAACGACGGAGGTTCAGCCGCGAGTTCAAGCTTGAGGCTGGGAGATTAGCGAAGGATCGGGCGTTGCCGTTGCGCAGGCTGCTCGCGACCTGGATGTCCACGAGAACGTGCTGGGTAAATGGATCCGCGAGGCGAAGACGGATCCTCAGCATGCCTTTCCCGGGCACGGGCAGTTGAGGCCCGAGCAGCTCGAGATTGACCGACTGCGCAGGGAAGTGGCCAAGCTGAAGGCGGAGCGCGATATCCTAAAAAAGGCCGCAGCCTTCTTCGCGAGGGAAGCGACATGAGGTTCGCCTTCTTCGCGAAGGACCCGAACATCTGGCCGGCGGCATGGCTATGCGACGCTCGGGACGTCTCACGGTCGGGCTTTCATGCCTGGCTCAACCGCAGCCCGAGTGCGCATGCCCGGCACGATGACGTGGGCTGCCGAAGGATGTCGGGGTGCGGGCCGCCGCGTCGGACAATCTGCTCGACCGCGCCTTGGAGGCCTCGGCTCCGAACCAGAAATGGGTGGCGGACTTTACCTACATCTGGACTGCGGAGGGCTGGCCCTACGTTGCCGCCGTCGTCGACCTGTTCTCCCGGCGCGTCGTCGGCTGGGCGATGAAGACGAAGATGACGGCACAGCTCGTCACCGATGCCCTCATCATGGCCATCTGGCGCCGCGGCAAGCCGGATAGCCTGCTGCATCACAGCGACCAGGGCAGCCAATATACCAGCGAGCCGTTCCAGCGTCTGATGGCCGACTATGGCATCACCTGCTCGATGAGCCGGTTAGGCAACGTCTGGGATAATGCGGCGATGGAGAGCTTCTTCTCGTCGCTGAAAACCGAGAGCACAGCCCGCAAGGTCTAGAGGACAAGGGATGACGCGAGGGCGGATGTGTTCGACTACATCGAGCGCTTCTACAATCGCCGACGCAGGCACTCGACGATGGGCTATCTGAGCCCGATCGAGTTCGCGGAGCGAGCCAGATTAGCTTAACCTCATGTCCACAGAACCGGCAGCGGGCCAGTCATACGAAAGCGAAAGCGTGAGGTTTTCGGCCATATGTCACCAGCTATACCCGCCAAGCCCGATGGAGGCGCGCTCCGTCGGGGCCCAAGTTCGCGGACGAGCACCGCCGGCAATGCGGTTGGAAGGTTATGCTAGGCTGAGCGACGCGAAGCAATCTAGGGGGCAAGCTCCAGCGCCCGCAATCCCCGTGGAAACCCGCGCAGTTCTTCCGCCAGCACCATGGCGCGGCCGGTAAGTTGCGGCAGCACCTCGCCGATCAGCATCTCCCGCGCCAGCGACTCGGTCGCCACGCTCAGGGCCGCGAACTCCTTGCGGTCCCCGGTCGGCACCAGCACCGAGATGCAGCGCACACCGTCGAGGAACTCCTGGTCGTCGAGGGCATAGCCGGTCGAGCGGATCTGCCTGAGCTCGTGCTTCAGCCTATCGGGCTCGACGATCGTCTTCGTCGTCAGCGCCACCAGCGGAGCGGCATCGAGATAGTCGTCGATCTGGTGGGTCGGCAGGGTCGATAACAGGCTTTTCCCGGGCGCCGTGCAATAGGCTGAGTAATGCCCGCCGATCCGGCTGCGGAACCTATTGTGCACGCCGTTGTCGCAACCGGCGATGATGGTGAGGCGGCCGGAGATCAGAAGCGACAGGCGCACACTGATGCCGGGCTCGTTGAGCAGGGTCGACAGCTCGCGCTCGACCACGCTCTTCATCTCGCTAAGCTGGGAGGCGAGGCTGCTGTGTAGCTCAACCAGCCGCGGGCCGAGCATGAAGAAGCCGTCGGTCGTCTCCTGCACCGCGCCGACCTGCCGCAACGTCGAGAGTACCCGGTGCGTCGTCGCCAAGGAATAGCCGACCTGGATGGCGATCTCGCGGATCGAGAGGTGCCGCGGGCTGCCGCACACCACTTCCAATACCCGGATCGCCTTAGCGATGGATTTGTTGGGTCCCGTGGACACCGTCATCTCTCCCTTCTGATGCCGGCGAGGCCTGTTCCCGCGTCGAAACTTAGCGCCTGCACGGCCGGCGGCAATACCGTGCGCCGCCCGGCCGGGGCGGCACGACGGGCGTATCGGTCCGACCCTTCCGGAGGGCCGGACCGAACCGGAGTGGTCAGCCGTGGCTAGCCAGACGGAGTGCAAGCTCGGCATCAGCCTCGCGGCTGCGCTGGTGCGGCACCAGCAGGGCCAGCACGCCGGCGACGAACAGCCCGAGGGACAAGCTCAGCAGGGCCAGCGTGAAACTGCCGGTCGTCTCGCGCAGCCAGCCGACCAGATAGGGACCGGCGAAGCCTCCGAGATTGCCGATCGAGTTGATGAAGGCGATGCCGGAGGCGGCGGCGAGGCCGGTCATGTGCATGTTCGGCAACGTCCAGAACACCGGCAGCGCCGCGTAGATGGCGGCGACGGCGATGGTGATCGGCACCAGCGCCAGCCATTGCGCACCGAGTATGGCGCTCGCCACGAAGGCCGCGCCGCTCACGAGGCAGGGCAGGATGAAATGCCAGCGACGCTCGCCCCGCTGGTCTGAACGCTTGGGCCATACGACGCAGGCGATGGCGCCGGCGAAATAGGGGATCGCAACGACGAAGCCCACCTGCAGGTTGCTCAGGCCGAAGCCGCGGACGATCTGCGGCAGCCAGAACGCTACTCCGTACAGCCCGATCACGAAAAAAATGTAGATCGCGCCGAACAGCAGGACGAGCGGCGAGCGCAGGCCATCGAGCAGCGTATGCCGGCCGCCGGCGCGCTCGGTGCCGGCGCGTTCGGCCTCGAGGGTCTCGTCGAGCCAAGCCCGCTCCGAGGGCGACAGCCATGTCGCGCCGGAGGGCCGGTCAGTGAGATAGGCCAGCGTCGCAAAGGCGAGCAGCACCGCCGGTATGCCCTCGACGAGATAGAGCCACTGCCAGCCCTTGAGGCCCATCAGGCCGTTCAGCTCGAGCAGCATGGTGGAGATCGGCCCGGCGACGACCGGGGTCAAAGGGGCGGCGAGGATGAACAGGCCGAGCGCGCGCCCGCGGTGCTTTGCCGGCACCCAATAGGTCAGATAGAGGAACATGCCGGGCACGAAGCCGGCCTCGGCGAGACCGAGCAGGAAGCGCATGACGTAGAATTGCAGCGGCGTGCCGACGAAGATCATCCCGACAGAGACCGCGCCCCAGGTGAACATGATGCGCGCCATCCAGAGCCGGGCGCCCACGCGATGCATGATCAGGTTGCTCGGGACCTCGAAGAGGAAATAGCCGATGAAGAAGATGCCCGCGCCGAATCCGAACATCTCGGCGGTGAAGCCGAGATCGCCATTCATGGTGAGAGCACCGAACGAGATGTTCACGCGGTCTATCTGGTTGACTAGGTAGAGCAGCAGCATGAACGGCACGAGGCGGCGTATGACCTTGTCGACCACCTCGTCGCCAAAGCTGCCTGCGGCGTCGGACGGCCCGGGGGCCTCCGGGATCTGTCTTGAATTCATGTTTTCCTCCCAGAGCACGGGCGCCTTCGGCTTATCGCCGCTTGTCCCAGGCGGCGCCCGTCTCGTGTATCAGCCGGCCATGCCTGCCGCCGTCTTGCAACCGAACCCGGCTTGCGTCTCACGCTTTGAGATGCCGCCGGGTCGCGCTTGAGGACCGGCGCCGCGATGGTGAATCCTCCGGCCAACAGCGGAGGCTTGCATGATCATCGGCAGACAGGACAGGCACCACAGATTGCCGCGCCGCGTGGCGCGCGACATCCTCTGGGCCGGCGGCTGCATGGAGCTGGAGCTCGACGGCGAGCTCGTCCATTCGCATTTCGGCATCTACGCGCTGCGCGGCACGGAAAAGACGATGCTGATCGATACCGGCCATCCCATCCATGCGGAGCGCATTGACGCCGCGCTGGACGGCTTCCTCGGCGGGCGCGAGCTCGACTACATCTTCGTCACGCACGCGGAACTCCCTCATTGCGGCCTGCTGCCGAAATGGATGGCGAAATATCCGCAGGCCCGGCTGGTCGGAGATGTCCGCGACTACCCGCTCTATTATCCTGAAATCGCGGATCGGATCCTCCCGATGAAAGTCGGCGAATCAGTCGATCTCGGCGGGCGGCGGATCGTGCTGGTCCCCGCCATCTGGTGCGACCTCAAGGACACGCTGTGGGCCTTCGATACGGCGGACCGGATGCTGTTCGTAGCGGACGGGTTTTCGATCACCCACCACCACAAGCCGGGCACCTGCGGCCTCACCACGCAGGAGCAGCCGCTGCCGGACGTGCGGATGCTGAAGCTGCTCAACGAGCTCGCTTTGCAATGGGTGAAGTACACCGATGCCGAACGCACCTATGCGGCACTTGACGAACTGCTCGCCATTCTCGCGCCGCGCTACATCGCGCCGGCGCATGGCGCACTGATCGACGCGCCCGGGATCATGCTGCCGATCGTCAAGCGGGCCATGGCCATGTCGATGCCGACCGCGCTGCCACAGGCCAGCTGACCGCGCGGATTCCTCGGCTTCGCGCCCGCCGATATACTGGAGACACGGCAATGCCCGACCATCCCGCCAATGTGACCGAGATCGTTCCCGGCCAGTTGTTCGCCGTCGCAGGTTTCGTGCCGGCGCAGCGTTCCACCAGCTGGATCATGCCCGGGCTCACGGGGCAGCTCGCCGTCCCCTGCTATGTGCTGCGTGACGGCGACGAAGCGTTGATCGTCGATTCCGGCCTCGCCATCCACCGCGACGAACTGTTCCGCGGGCTCGACGCCGTGTTGGCCGGTACGACGCACCGGGCCTTCGCCATGACGCGGCGCGAGCCCGACTCGATCATCAACCTTCCGATGCTGGTGCAGCGCTATCAGGTGAGCCCGGTCTATTGCGGCGGCGCGCTGAACCCGGTCGACTTCTTCGAGCGGGTGGACCAGCGTAACACTGAGCTGCATATCCATGCCATCGCGCGAACCGGCGTGACTTGGGTCTCGCCGTCCGAGACCATCGCGGTCGGGCGGCTGAGGGTCGACATGGTGCGTACGCGGCTGTGCGTGCTGCCGAAGACCCACATCGTCGAGCACGCCACCGGAACGCTGTTCGGCTCCGACAGCTGGGGTTCGCTGACTCAGCCGGCGACCGGCGCGGTCGACATCGTCCGGCAGGAGGATGCGCGGCTCGATCGCGCGGCGCTAGCCGGCTATCTCGCCCACAAGTTCGACTGGCTGCTCGGCATCGACACCTCCCTCGTCGCCGACGATGTGGCGTCGCTCGCCATGCGCTATGCCGTGCAGCGCATCTGCCCCGGCTATGGCGCGGTGATCGAGGGAGCCTCCCTGTCGCGGCGGGTCATCCAGGAGACGGCGGCGGCGATACATCTGCTAGCGCGCGAGCCGATGGCGCAGCGTCTCTCCGTGGCCGACGGCGAGGCGCTAAGCCGGGCCGTCGAGGGCCTGCCGGCCTGAGACGAGTGATGGCGTCCCAGCGGCCGGGCCCAGCGCGACGGCCCCCGGCTCGTCCTCCGCAAAGCCGGGCATGGCGCCCAGCGTCACCTGCCGCGCGGCGCGCAAATGACTCTGCATGATGGCCGAGGCCCATTGGGGATCACGGGCCCGGATGGCGGCGATCAGCTCCGAATGATGGTTCATGCTCCGCTCGATGTCGGCGCGCGTATAGGTGTGGAATGTCCGTGTGATCAGGTGCGCCTCGACGATGGTCGACAGCAGCAGGGCCAGCCGCCGGCTCATCGAGCCCTCGATGATGACGCGATGGAACTGCGTGTTCAGCTCCTTGACCTCGTCGCGCTTGCCGGGTGCTGGCGAGGTCGCCGCCTCGCGCATGCGCCGGTCCAACTCCTCTAGCCTGGTGATGTCGCCGTCGGGCATGCTGTGCGCTCCGAGCTCGGCGGCATAGCTCTCGAGCCGAATGCGCAGGTCGAAGACCTCCTCCATGTCGCGGCGGCTCCAGCCGCGCACATAGGCGCCGTGATTGGCGACGAGATTGACCAGTCCTTCTGCGTCCAGCCGTCTCAGCGCCTCGCGAACCGGCGTTCGGCTCACTCCGAGCTGTTCGGCCAAAGGTTCGGCACGCAGATGGGCGCCGACGGCGAAGCTGCCGTCCATTATCCCCGTGCGGATCGCCAGATAGGCGCGATCGACCGCTTGGACCATCCCTGACTCCCCTGGCAGCTGGCGCCGTGCCGAAACCGGTCGCGTCTTCCCGACTAGGACATGACGCGGAGTCCACCATTAGGCAATATGGATGGTGCAGCGCCACGACGGGAGCCGCGCTAGACGCTCGACCAGTCGAAGCCGCTGAGCGAACTGCTGCGCTTCTCCGCCCCGAGCCTGCGGATCATGTCGATGGTCGCCGCGAAGACGCGCTCGACGCTGGGACGCCCCTCGATCAGCCCGCCTATGCTTGGGCAGATGCGCTCAATGTCGAGGCGCGCCAGCATCTCCTCCAACTCGGCGACGATGGGTTCGACATGGGCGCCGATGAACCAGTCGAACTTGGCCAGCAGGGTGTCGCGCATGAGGACTGGGCTCAGCGCCTCGGCCGAGATAGGGCTCGCGAACGGGCACGGCGCGTCCGGATTAGCCATCAGCCCGAAGGCGTCCGCGGTGAACAGCGAGCGCGTCGCCGGCTCGTAGTACCACATGGTCAGCAGGAGCCGCAGGGCCGGCGAGATCGCTTGCAGACGCAGGTTGCCGTGGTCGATTGTCTCACCCGGCAGCACGGGGACGAGCCGTGCCATCCGCGCTTGCACGTCGACCAGCGAACGCGCCGCCGCTCCCTCGAAGCCCTCGAAGAAGTCGAGCGGATTGAGCCCGGCATAGGAGAGCACGTCGGTCACCCCGTAGCGCTCGACGAAGCGAGGTAGGCCGGCGATGGCGTCGGGCTCCCAGCGGCTGATGAGCAGGCGTGGCGGCGGTAGGCCGTCGAGGAGAGCGTCGAAGCCAGCGTTGAGCCCCTCGGCATCGACGGGCAGTCCGCAATCAATGACCAGCGCCCGGTCGGTGCTGCGGAGCAGATAGGCTTGGACGGGCATCCATCCGCTGCGGTCCTCGCGCAGCCAGCTCACCGACTGCCCGGCCGGAATGCCGCCGCCGATCGCATAAATCTGCCCGGGCACGATCTCGGCCACCGACGCCGGCAGTGCCGCGTCAGGCACGCGGGCAAGGGACGAAATAGGGGAACTCATCGCGTCTCCTCGGCGAGCTGCAGCCCGCGCACGCTCATGCCCTGCTTCACCAAAGGCAGCATGTCCTCGCACACATCGACGACCCCGCCATGGGCGGTGGCGATTAGCTGTGGCCGCAGCTCGCGCAGCATCTCGTCGATGTCGGCATAGCTGTGCACGGGATCGGTGTGGCGGGTCCAGTACATCGCCCGCTCGTTGAAGAACTGGATCATGCGCAGGTCCGGCAGCGGCTGCTCGCTGGTCAGGAAATCGCAGTGATTGTCCTCGTGATAGTGTAGATAGGCGAAGGCATCGGACACGAACAGCGTGCGCTCGGCGGTGTCGAAGGCCCACAGCGTGTCTTTGAGGTCGCGCCAGACCGGCGGAACGAACACGATCCGGCGATCGCCCAGATCCACCGCGTCGCCGACATCGACATGGCGCATGCGGCCGGCGAATTCCGGATAGTAGAGCAGGAAGTCGCGCAGCTTTCCCACGGCAATGGCCTCGGGATATTTGCGCATCCATTGCTGGAACAGCCCGCAATGGGGCAGTTCGCCATGAGTGGGGAAAATATAGTCAAGCGGCCGTCCGTCGAGGAACCGCTCAACGTCCTTCTCCACCCGCACCCAGTCGGCGGCGTTGCCGGTATCCACCAGCAGGGTCTTGTCGGAGCCGCGGACGAGATAGGTGCAGACGTGCGAATGCACCACCCGGTCGTGATAGAGGATGTCGAGGCAGCCGCCGGTCCACAGCAGGCTCGGGCTCAGGACCCGTGGAAAGTGCCCGGACGGCGCGTCGGCATGCTTGGTGGTCATTGTTGTCTCCCCGGTGCGTCGGGCGGGGCGCGGGAATGCGCCCCGCTCGGGTTCGGCCCAGTCCCCGCTCACTCGGCCCCGCAGCCGATGGCGGCCAGCCCCGCCTTGCAGCACTCCATGTCCTGGCTGTAATGGCCGCCGCTGATGCCGATGGAGCCGATCAGCTCGCCATCCTCGACGATCGGATAGCCGCCGCCGAACACGATGAAGCGCGGATATTGAGTGATCCCGGCCATGAGCGGCGGGTCCTTGGAGATCCAGTCGAACAGGCCATGCGTCGGCGAACGGAAGCTGGCCGAGGTGTGCGCCTTGTCCTCGGCGATATCGCGCGCCAGCATCGGCGCGCCATCCATGCGCAGATAGGCTTTCAGCTGCGACGAGCTGTCGTAGACGGCGATGCAGACGGCGATGCCGATCTCCTTCGCCTTCTCCTCGGCGGCCTGCGCCGCCTTGACCGCCGTCGCGGCGTCGATGGTCCGCACGGAAATGCTGGCCATTATCTGTTTCCTTGTGAACGAAAGGGCGGTCAGCCGAACATGGCGCGGATGCGCCGGACGCTAGCGGGCGAGACCGTCATGCCCTGCACGGACACGGTTCGTACGCCCGCCAGCTTCTCGACCGCCGGCAGCACCGCGGCGCCAACGGTCATGGCCTGCGCCGGGCAGGCGACGCAGGTTCCCGTGAAGGCGAGTGTCACCTCGCGATCCGCAGAGATCGAGACGACCTCGATATCGCCGGCATGCGCCCGGATGCGCCGGCGCACTTCGTCGAGCGCCTCCAGCACCTGGCGGGCATCCGGGGCCGGCGCGTCGTCCGTGCCGGAGGCAGCGATGTCGAATGACAGCCCGCTCATTCGGCCGCGGCCTTTCCGGCCAGTTCCCGCTTCTTCTGCTCGACGTCGATGCCGAACAGCCGGGCCTGGTTCTCGCCGAACATCTTGCGCTTGGCCTGGCGGGTGATCTGCGGATAGCCGTAGCCTTCCTGTAGGTCCTCGGGCATTTCGAGCTTGGCGAAGGCCTCGATATAGGGCTGCAGGCTCGGCCACACGAACGCCTCGGAGCCGTAGAGCAGCCGATCCTCGCCGACCAGCATCAGGCACTTGCCGAGCATGTCGAGCATGACGCGCGGCTGGATCGGATAGAGGTTGATCCAGGCTGACAGCGCGATCCACACATTGGGATGGCGGGAGGCGATGTTCACCGTGTCGTCGACGAACGGCATGCCGAGATGGTGGATGATGAAGGTCAGCTCGGGAAAGTCGATCGCCGCCTGCTCGATGTCGTTGGGGCGCTGGTGGTCGAGCAGCTGGCGCCCGAAGGGCAATCCCTTGTGGAACTGCACGCTGGTCACGCCGAGCTCGAGCGCCTTCTCCCACAGTGGATAGGCGATGTAGCGGTCGTCCGCCTTCCAGACGGCGCCGTTGAGCTGCGACTGGTAGAACTTGAAGCTGACCGCGTTCCACTCCTCCTTCTGGCGCTGCATCTCGGCGAGCGCGCCGTGCGAGCCGTGATAGAGCGGATCGACGCCGCCGCAGAACACCACGCGGTCGGGATAGGCCTTGGCCAGGGCATGGTTGGCTCGCGCCGGCGAGAAACCCTCCTTGAACCAGCCCATCAGCGGCACGGTCTGCGCCACCGCCATGTCGGTGTCCGACGCCTCGAACAGGATGCGATAGGCTTCCTCGATCTCGATATAGTCATCACCGAAGGTGGGGTGCGCGGTATAGGGACCCTTGGAGAACAGCTTAGCGGCGCCCCAGATCGAATCGACGATCTTCCGGCCTTCCTCGCCCAGCTTGTTCGACGGCCTGTTGTCGAACATATGAATTACGTTGTCGAATATGAAGTAATCGTCATGCATGATAGCTTCCTCACCTTTGTTTTGTCTCGGCAGAGGCCGATTGACGTAATGGATTTGAACGTTTCTCGACTGTCCCCCGCCGGGCGGCGGGGCTCAACTGGCGAAGGAGGGCGTCTCACAGTGCGGGACGCCGCCTAAACGCGCGCGGTTTTCTGCAGCACCGCCCAGCCGGCCGGGCCGATCTTCTCGCGCCAGGTCGGGTAATAGGCGGTGCGCGACAGGGCGTCCTTGAACAAGCCGTCCGTCGGGCGGTGAATGGTGATGCCGTGGGCGATCAGCGAGCGCTCGGCCTCGGCCTCCTCCTTGGCGATGTCCTCGCGCTGCCCGAGGGCGGCTTCGGTGAAGCGCCGCGTCACGATGTCCTGCACATCGGCGGGCAGCCGGCTCCAGGCGCGCCGGTTGGCGACGGGCACGAAGGCATCCCAGCTGTGATTGGTGATGGTGACGTGGCGCTGCACCTCGTAGACGCGCATCGCGTTCAGCGTCCACAAGGGGTTGTCCGAGCCGTCCACAAGGCCGGTCTGCAGGGCGGGATAGAGCTCGCCATAGCTGAGGCTGGTCGGCGAGGCACCAAGCGAGGTGAACAGCGTTACGAGGATCGGCGCCGGCGGCACGCGGATCTTCATGCCCTTCAGGTCGGCCGGCTCGACGATGGCCCGAGCCCCGGAGGTGATCTGGCGGAAGCCGACATTCATTGGCTTGGCGACGTGGAGGATGGTGCCGGTCTTCGCCACTTCAGCAGCGAGGAAGGCGCCGAGCTCACCGTCCATTGCCGGCCAGATCCGGTCATAGCCCGACCATGCGAAGGCTAGCGAATTGATGCCGGCGAGCGGGGCGATCGGCATCTGGTTGCCATAGCCGCAGCAATAGAACTCCAGCGCGCCGCTGCGCACCTGGTCGAGCTCCTCGCTGATGGTGCCGAGCTGGCTGTTGGGGAACAGGCGGATCGCCAGCCGGCCGTCGGTGTCGCGGGCGATCGCCTCGATCGCCGCCGTGAAGCGGACATTCATCGGGTCGGACAGTGGCATGTCCGTTGCGAGCTTGTAGCTGAACTCGGCGCCGATGGCGCGCCCGACCGATAGGCCGGCGAAGATGGTGGCGGACGAGCCGGCGATGAAGCCTCGCCTCGAAATGCGTGCCTTCGAAAGGCTGGTCGAAAGGCTGGTCATGGAGGGTCTCCCTGTCGCTCCGCTCCGGACGCCTTTGTGCGGGCGTCTTCGGACGTTGCGGAGGCTAGAGGCCGCCCTCGTCGCCGCAATCGGAATGCCGCGGGCGTTCCACAAGATGAGATGCCGGCCAGCCGGCGGTTGTTTGGGCCCGCCGGCGCCGTTTACCTCTGCCGGCCCAAGCATGCTGGTGTCGAGCGGGAGGAAAGCGGGAATGGATGCGCAGACCGAAGGTCGCCGAGGCTTCCCCGCGCCGCGGCCGGCGGATATCTCCGTCGCCAAGGCCCTGACGGCGGGCGGAGTGTTCGCGAGGCTGGCGGCGACGGTCCTCCTCGTGGCTGAGCACGCGGCCGCGCTCATGGTCATTGCCGAGATCACCCTGCTGCTGGCCGGCGTGACCGCGCGCTACATCTTCCATACCCCGCTTGCCTGGTCGGACGAGCTGGCGTCGCTGCTCTTCGTCTGGCTAACCATGCTCGGCTCGACCATTGCACTCGCCCGTTCGCAGCATCTGCGGCTGACCGCGCTCGAAAGCCGCCTGGAGGGAGAGGCCAAGCGCGTGCTGCGGATCTCGACCCTGCTGCTGACCTTCGGCTTCCTCGCTTGGCTGTCGGTCTATGCCTTCGAGCACGCGCAGGATGCGACCTACGCGACCAATCCCGTGCTGAACATCTCCGAAGGCTGGAAATCCGCGTCGGTCGGCATCGGTCTCGTCATGATGGCGATCATCTGCCTGTCGCAGCTGCTGAACGTCGCCCGCGAGCATTGGCGGGCGCTGGCCATCGCGCTCGGCTGCACCCTAGCGGCGCTGGCCGTGATCCTGGCGGCGAGCCGGCTCACCGACGGGCGGCACGACCTGATCATCTTCTTCCTCGGCGCGGGCGGGACGATGGTACTGATCGGCGTGCCCATCGCCATCTCCTTCGGTCTGACCGCGCTGACCTACCTCGCCTGGGCGACCGAGCTACCGCTGAGCATCGTATCGGGACGGTTCGAAGCCGGCATGTCGCACATGATCCTGCTCTCGGTGCCGATGTTCGTCGCGCTGGGGCTGCTGTTCGAGATGACCGGCATGGCGCGCAGCCTCATTGCCTTCCTCGCCGCGCTGGTCGGCCATCTCAGGGGCGGCCTGTCCTATGTCCTGCTCGGGGCGATGTATCTCGTCTCCGGCATATCGGGCGCCAAGGCCGCCGACATGGCCGCCATCGCCCCCGCTCTGGTGCCGGAGATGCGAAAGCGCGGCGTGCCCGACAGCGAACTGGTCTCGCTGCTCGCCGGGGCCAGCGCGATGTCGGAGACCATTCCGCCGAGCCTCGTGCTGATCACCATCGGCGTCATCGCCGGTGTGTCGATCGGCGCGCTGTTCACCGGCGGCCTGCTTCCCGCGGCGGTGCTGGCGCTGCTGATGTGCGTGGTGGCCTGGATCAATGCCGGGCGCAGCGACATCGCCACCATCGAAAGAGCCACCTGGGGCGCCGTGTTCAAGACCTTCGCAGCCGCCCTGCCGGGACTGGTCCTGCCGGTCATCATCCGCACGGCAGTGGTCGAGGGGATCGCCACCGCGACCGAGGTCGCCACCATCGGCATCCTCTACATCGCGCTGTTCGCGGTGGCGGTCCGGCGCTTCGATCCCCGCCAGGCCTATCGGCTCATGCAGGACACGGCCGCGTTGTCCGGCGCCATCATGATCATCCTCGGCGCCGCCAACGCAGTCTCCTGGGCGCTCACCCAGACCGGCTTTTCGCAGGACCTGGCGAGCGCTATCGCCACACTCCCCGGCGGCGCAACCAGCTTCTGGGCGATCTCCATCGTGGTGTTCATCGTCTCCGGCAGCGTGCTGGAGGGCATACCGGCGCTGGTGATCTTCGGGCCTCTGCTGTTCCCCATCGCTCGCTCGCTCGGCATCCACGACGTGCAATACGCGCTAGTGGCGGTGCTGGCGATGGGCGTCGGCCTCTACATGCCGCCGTTCGGGGTCGGCTACTACACGGCCTGCGCCATCGCCCGGATCGATCCCGGCGAAGGCATGCTGCGCATCTGGCCTTATCTCGGCGTGCTCGTGCTTGGCATCTTCATCGTCGCCGCCGTGCCCTGGATTTCCATTGGCTTCCTCCCCCGATGAAGGAACACGATCAGATGTTGAACAAGACCGCTCAGGGGCCGCTCTCCGATATCCGCGTCATCGAGATGGGGCAGCTCATCGCGGGTCCGTTCTGCGGACAGCTGCTCGCGGATTTCGGCGCCGAGGTGATCAAGATCGAGCAGCCCGACGGCGGCGACCCTATGCGCGAATGGGGGCGCGAGAAGCCGCATGGCCGCTCGCTATGGTTCCCTGTGATCGCCCGCGGCAAGAAGTCGGTGACGCTCGACCTGCGCCAGCCGAAAGGCCAGGAACTGGCTCGTCGGCTGATCGGCACGGCGGATGTGGTAGTGGAGAATTTCCGCCCAGGCACCATGGAGCGCTGGGGGCTCGGCTATGACGCGCTGGCCGCGCTCAATCCCGGCCTCGTCATGGTGCGCGTCTCCGGCTTCGGCCAGACCGGTCCTTATGCCCGGCGGGCGGGATATGGCGCCATCGGCGAGGCGATGGGCGGCCTGCGCTATGTCTGCGGCGAGCCTGACCGCCCGCCGAGCCGGGTCGGCTTCTCCATCGGCGACAGCCTCGCTGGGACCTTCGGCTGCATTGGCGCGCTGATCGCCCTGCATGCGCGCGCCAGGACCGGCTGCGGCCAGGTGGTGGACAGCGCGATCTACGAAGCCGTGCTCGCCATGACGGAGAACCTTGTCACCGAATATGCCGCCGCCGGCTATGTGCGCCGGCGCTCCGGCTCCTCGCTTCCCAACATCGCGCCATCCAACGCCTATCCGACCCGCGACGGGACGGAGATCCTGATCGCCGCCAACCAGGACACGGTATTCCGGCGCCTGTGCCAGGCCATGGGCCGGGCCGCGCTCGCGGATGATCCGCGCTACGCAACCCACACGGCGCGGGGCGAGAACCAGGTCGAGCTCGACCAGCTCATCGCGGATTGGAGTGGCACCATGGCCATCGCCGAGCTGGAAACCCTTCTGGAGAGCAACGGCGTGCCGGCCGGGCGCATCTATAGCGCTCCCGACATGCTGGCGGACCCGCATTTCGCCGCCCGCGAGGCGATCACCCGTATTGCCGACCCGATATTGGGCGAGCTCGCTATGCAGAACGTCGCGCCGCGGCTCTCGCGGACCCCGGGCCATGTGACGCGCACGGCGCCGCTGCTCGGTGCCGACAGCGCCGCGGTGCTTTCCCATCTCCTCGGAATCGATGCGGCGGAAATGGCGGAACTGCGCGCCGGAGGAATCGTCGGCGGCCCGGCGCCGGCCGCCGTCCCGCCTTTCGAGGCCGAGACGGTCGGTACGGGAGCCTGAGCCATGGAGACGGTGGAGATCGTCGATGTCGGGCTGCGCGACGGACTGCAGGGCATCGGGCCGCTGGTGCCGACCGAGTGGAAGCTGGCCGCGCTCGACCGTCTGGTCGCGGCCGGCGTGAGGCGGCTGGAGGTCGGTTCCCTCGTGAGCGCCAGGGCGGTGCCGCAAATGGCCGACACACCCACCATCCTGGCGGCCGCGCTAAGGCGCCCGGGCGTGGTGGCGCAAGTTCTCGTGCCCAATGACCGCCGCGGCCTCGAGGCGGTGGACGTCGGCGCGCGCCATCTCGTCTTCGTGCTGTCGGCCACCGACGCCCATAATCGGGCGAATGTCGCGCGCACCACGCGCGAATCCGTCGACGCCTATGAACGCCTGCTTGCGCAGCTGCCCGACATTGTGTCGGTGCGCGTCGCCATCGCGACCTCATTCCACTGCCCCTATGCCGGGCCCGTCGAGGCCGACACCGTCCTGTCCCTGGTGGACCACCTCGTCGCGCTGCGCAGTCATGTCGAGATCTGCTTCTGCGACACCACCGGCGGCGCTCATCCGCAGCAGGTCGGCCAGCTCTTCGCTCGGGCGCGGGCGTCCTTTCCCCAGGTGACCGCCTGGGCGTTTCACGCCCACGATACCTACGGGCTGGGGGCGGCGAATGTCGTCGCTGCCTATGGCGAAGGCGTGCGCAGCTTCGACTCGGCATTTGGCGGCCTTGGCGGCTGCCCTTTCGCGCCGGGTGCGAGCGGCAATGTCGCGACCGAAGACCTCGTGCGGCTGTTCCAACTGATGGCGGTGCAGACCGGCATCGACCTCGACACCCTCATCGAGATGGGCGCCGACGCGGCCGCCCTACCGGGTGGCAAGGCCGGCGGTCACCTGATCCGGGTCGCGGCAGGCCGAGAGGCGCGGGCCTGCGCCTGAGAGACGACCTGCCTACGCCAGCTGGGCCGAGAGCCAGCCGATGGCGCGCACGCCCTTGGGTTCGTCGTGCAGGTCCTTCGCCAGCGCATTTGCGCTGGTGCGCAGGACATGCACGATATGGGCGGTATTCTGAGCATGGGGAAGCCGCCGCGATGCGCTGAGCGCGGCGATCAGTGTGCCCTTGTCATCGCGCAAGGGCACCGCGAAGGCGTGCTCGCCATTGACGAACTCCTCGTCCTCCACAGCATAGTCGAGCCGCGCGATCTGCCGAAGCTCGGCCACCAGCCGTCCGGGATTGGTGATCGTCTTGGCCGCGACCGGAACCAGCGGAGCGGCGGCAAGGTATTCCCCCACCTCACCTGGTTCCAGTGCAGAAAGCAGCAGCTTCCCAGCGGCGTGGAAATACGCTTCGAAGCGCGCACCGACCACGCGTGAGACCCCCGACGTATCCGCCAGTCGATCCGCACCAGCCACGAAGTGGAGCATCCGTTGACTGTCGAGCGTCGCCAGCCGCGTGCTGGTCCCGAGCGCGCGCGTTGTTACGGCGAGCCGCGAGTCGATGATGCGCCGCGCCGCTGCGGCCTCGACAATGTCGCGTGAGCGCAGATCCGCCAGCGTCTGGCCGAGCTCGTAGCTGCCGTCGGCGGCGACGCGGATGGCGCCGACGTTCTTGAGGGTGGATAGAATGCGATGCGCGGTCGCTACCGAAATCTCGGCTTTCGCGGCAACATCGCGCAGCGACGCCGATCGCGGCAGCAGGCAGGCGACCTGAAGCAGATCGAACGCCTTGACGATCGAACGGGTGGTGTGCGTAGCCATCGGCTCCTCCCGGAGAGGCGCGGCGCCTGCAAGCAACGCCCTGAAACTGACGAATACCTGCGGATCGCGCTTATTGCCGTCATTGGATGCAATGTGGGGGGCGACGTCAACTTTCTTTGGCAATTTTTGGTGAGAAAGTCAGAGATTGACGGGGGAGATCGAAATGATTGGATGCAATGTTAATTCCTTCGCCGAGAGCGCCGCCAGTGCCCCAAGGGAATCACGGTCAACGCTGTGGCTCGCGGGCCCACGGAGACCGAACTGTTCCGCGCCAACAACATGTCGGGCAGCGCGGACGAGATGCGCTACCTATCCGGAGTGCTGATGCGGCAGTTCGGAACGCTGCAGGAGATCGCCGCGGCCATCGGCTTCCTATTATCCGACGATGCGGGTTTGATCGCCGGCCAGACCCTGCATGTCGATGGAGGCGTCTGGATCGGAAAGGCGTCGTTCTGACCTTGTCGAATGTCCGGATTGGGAGGCGCAGCCGGTTGAGCTTCAGGGTGCGCTTCAGATGGGCGAACAGCATCTCCACCTTCTTCCGCTGCCAGCGAGAGGTGACGTCGTCGTCGGTGGTGGCGATATCCCGTGCCATGTCGCGGGCGCCCTCGTGGATCGAACGGAGGACCTTGCGCGCCGGCACGTTCGGGTAGCATTGCGGTTTCAGGGAACATCCGTCGCAATCGAGCTTGCTGGCGCGGTAGCGCATGAAGCCCTCCGGATCAACGCGGTCCCTGGGCACGGCGAAGCGGCGGCGATATTGATGAAGCTCTTTCCCGCTCGGGCAGGTGTAGAGATCTCGGGCATGGTCATAGGTGAAATCGGCGCCGTTGAATGTCCCGTCGCGGCCTTCCTCGACGCAGCGCCGGACCGTCGTCTCGAAAAGCTCGCGCAACAGGTCACTGTCGCGGAAGCGGCCATGCCGGTTCTTCGAGAAGGTGGAATGGTCAGGCACGGTGCCTTCCAGCCCCAGCCGGCAAAACCCGCGATAGGCGAGGTTGAGATGCACCTCCTCGCGGATCCGCCGCTCGGAGCGGATGCCAAAGCAATAGCCAACGAGCAGCATCCGGATCATCAGTTCCGGGTCGATCGAGGGCCGGCCGGTCTCGCTGTAAAATGGGCGCAGATGTGCACGGATGCCGGACAGGTCGACGAACCTATCAATGGCTCGAACAAGGTGACCTACAGGGACATGACGCTCAAGGTTGAACTCGTAGAACAGCGTCTCCTGCATCACCACCCGCTCGCCCATCATCAGCTTCGCCCTCCATCACCAAGGACGACTGAATCAGGACTTTGTTTCCGCAACAACGCCGACCTTTTCAACGGAATCGGCGCAAAGGTGCCAACGTGTCCCAGCTCGCGAATGTCGGCTTTGGGCCGCGGCCGTTACCAAATCAATGGCCGAGATGGGGGAGCAATGGAGACTCATATCTCCGTGGCTTTCGATGTCCGGCAACCAGTCGTTTCCGACACTCGGCCCGGCTAGCTCAGTGGCGCTAAGCTGCCGCGGTTCGCTCCGGTTCCCCCATGTCAGGCCCGTCGGAGCAACAAGAATGACGGTCCTCTCCTCCTATATTGAAACATAGGTACTGAGACACGAAGCTATTTACCTGACGTTTCCGACCCTATGGCGCGATGTCGAGGATTTTCCGCATGAGCCTGAAGAAGTCGCGCATCGAGACGCCACGGCTGTTCTGTCCTAGATACACGGTCTGCACGATGACGAGGCGCTTTTCCGGCAGGAAGGCGACGACCTGGCCGCCATATCCGGCGTTGAACACGCCCCTCTCGCCCCACCGATCGGTGTTGAGTGTCCACCACATATAGCCATAGCCGCTGTTATGGCCGGGCGGACGTGACAATGCCGAGGTTGATTCTCGCACCCAGGCGGCAGGGACGACCTCTATTCCGTCCCATGTTCCGCCGTTCAGGAAAAGCTGGCCGAAGCGGGCGAGATCGCGTGCGCTCATCATGAAGGGATAGGCCGGGTGGATGGAGGCGCCTTCGAGCACATAGCGGTCGTCGCGCGCGGAAAAATCCTCCATGCCGATCGGTACCGCGATGCGCCGCGCGAAGCTTGCGAAGATATCCTCGCCGGTCTGGCGGCGGTAGATCGTGCCGAGCGCGTTGAAATCCCAGTTGTTGTAATACCAGAACGTGCCAGGCGCGTGGCTGCCGCGCCCCGGCCGCTTGCCCCGGGCATCGGCCGTTTCGTAAGCCCCGGCATGATAGACGCCGGAGCGTGCCATCAGCAGGTCGCGCACGGTCGCCTGCTTCTCGGCTGCGGTAAGCGCCGGCGCTTTGTCGTCGATGCCAAGCTCGCCAAGCGTGCTGGACGGATCGATGCGCCCCTCGGCGATCGCGATGCCATAGAGCGCGGAGAGGAGGCTTTTGCGCACCGAAGCGATATTGACCTTGCGCGCGACATCGCCCCAGCGGGCGACTACCTTGCCATCCTGCACCACCATCACGGCGGTGGAGTTCAGGTCAGCGGCGAAGGCCTCCGCCGCCTTCAGCCCTTCGACCGACCATCCGCTTGCAGCGGGATCGACGCTCTGCCACGGCTCGGCACGCGCGCCGCCGGAAAGAGCGAGCAGTAGCAGGGTCGCAAGCAGGGTGCGCAGGGATACCATCCGGCCGCCGCTTCAGTTCGAGAGGCGCGGCGGCGGATCGGGCAGCGCCCGCAGCGCCGCGATGATCGCCTCTGTGCTCTTGCCGGCTGCGCACATACCGTCCGCCAGTTCCCCGAAATCGACGAGATCGTGATGGCGGTCATCCCTCGCCCGTTCGAGCGGAATGAGCCAGGCAGCATGGCCCCGTACCGTCAGCCCCTCGAAATAGAGCTTCTGCGTAGAGAAGGGCACATTGGTCTCGCGCGGATCGCCGACAACGAAGATGCGCCGCTGCGGATCGGCCGCGATCCTGTCGAGCGCGTCATAGGGATCGAAGCGCGTCAGCTTCTCGCCCGGCTTCAGCAGCCCACGGGCTTGCAGATAAGCGCGATAGGCGGAGGCCCCGGATGAAATCACGGCACAACGAAGATCGTCGCGCCGCGCGAGCATCTCGGCCACCAGCGTGCCGCCTCCGCTATGGCCGCCGACCGCGAAGGCGCCGATGCCATAGCGCTTTCTCAGGCCATCGAGCGCGGCATTGACCAGCGTCGCCTCGACCGGACGGCCGCGCATCGTGAAATGCTTGCCGGCGCTGCCATAGGTGCCCGGCCTTGCTAGAAAGATCGCTGGAACACCAAAACGCGTGAAGAGCTTCTGTTCCATCGCGACCATTTCGCCCGGTCCGAAGCCGCTCTGTCGCTTGTCGGCGTTGTTGCCCTTCGGCCCAAGCACGTCGCCGTTCAGCCAAACCATGGCGATAGGATTGGGCCCGGGTGCGGGCGCAAGGCCGGCTGCGTAGTAGCGCATGCAGGCCGACGCGCCGCCAGTCTCAACCCAGATCGCGCTGTCCTTCTGCTCCAATGCCGCGCATTCCTCCCGCGTGATCGCGATGCCTGCGACCACCTTGGCGGGATCGAAATTTGCCTTTTCCGGCACGGTCTGAGCCACGGTGGCCCCCGTGGTTGCGCCAAGTGCCAAGCTTATCGCCGCCGCCGCATGGCAGATTGTCTTTGCTAGAACCTTCATGGTTCCTCCGTCTTTGGGACGAATGAGAGACCAGCGGCTGAATCCGTCTCATCTTTGACGGATGGTTCCGTGATCCACAGGCAATTTCCACCTCCTCCTGCCGGCTGGCTGGCAACTGTGGCTGGTAGAGAACGTTGCCCGACGCACCGCGCCCAGCTTGCCATCTGCTGGCGGAATGTCAGGCGGCGTTTCGCCGAGGCCGGCTCGCGTCGATTGCCTTCTATGCTTGCTGCGCACTCTGGTATCGGCCGCAATGTCCGCTTTTCGGTGGAGATCTGAGGTCCGAAATGGGCGCGCAAAGCGGGCGTTTCTGAAAGGGCATTCGAGGGGCAGGCAGAGGTCAGAAGCGCGAAGAGCGGAGGTTGAAGCTGCGCCGCAAAGCGGACCTTCACGCTCCGCGTCACGACGACAACAGCGCGACAGGCGGAGAGTGCACATTCCAGCCATTACATGGGCGCCAGCCACGCATACGGCTTTGAGCCGGGCCACTGACGAGACTTGCGATGAACGACCTACACGGACGACTTGGTGTCCTCCAGCATCATGTCGGCTGCCTTCTCGCCGATCATGACAGTGGCGGCGTGCGTATTGCCGCGCACGACGCGCGGCATGATCGACGCGTCGGCGACACGCAGGCCGCCAACGCCGTTCACACGGAGCCGCGCATCGACGACGGCATTGGCATCTGCCCCCATCCTGCAGGTGCCAGCGGCATGAATGTCGGAGCCAGCCTTGTCGCGGATGAATTCAATCAACTCCGCATCGCTACGCACCTCCCGGCCCGGCTGCAACTCGCCAGCGATATAAGGCTGGATCGCCGGTTGCTCGGTGATGCGGCGGACGAGGCGAATGCCGAATAGCATCGCGTTGATGTCGTAATCGCTCTGGAAGAAATTGAACTGGATGCGGGGAGGCGCGGCCGGATCGGCCGAGCGCAGTTGGATCGTTCCACGCGCATCCGGATTGACATGCTCAGGGCTGAAGCTGAAGCCGGAAAAGGGATGGGGCCGCGCACCCTTTATGCTGCGCTCCGCTACGGTCCACGCGGCCA